>CAZAAP010000019.1:0-23996 GCA_964482935.1 uncultured Enteractinococcus sp. | reverse complement strand
TCCCGCACTTCTGGTTGGGGGCCATGCTCATCATTATTTTTTCGACCTGGCTAGGTTGGTTGCCAGCCGTTGACACCGGTACGCTTCAGGGGATTATTTTACCCGCGGTCACGCTTGCGATTCCGCTGGCGGGATTCTTAGCGCAATTGATGCGCGACAGCTTACTGACCGCGATGAACTCCCCATTTGCCCTGGCCGCGCGGGCACGCGGCGCTTCGGAGGAAGAAGTCTTCTTCCGCCACGGTTTCCGACACGCAGCCCTGCCCGCGCTGAATTTGACCGGGTGGGCTGTCGCAGCGTCGATCTCAGGCGCCGTCGTTGTCGAAGAAATTTTTGCACGCCCCGGGTTAGGCCGCTCACTGCTGGGGGCTGTGCTCTCCCGTGACATGCCCATGGTTACCGGGATCGCACTGTTTTCAGCACTCATCTACATGGTCGTGATGCTGCTCGTTGAAGCCATTGAGGCTGTCATCAACCCGGCGGCAGCTCGAGGCGATAACCAATGACCCGCTCTGGAAAATTCCTCGCTGCGCTCTTTGTTGGAGTCATCGCAATTGCGGCCCTCTTCCCGTCCCTGCTGGCGCCCGGCAGCCCCTTGGCTGTCAATCCAGCCGAAGCCTTCCAGTCCCCCTCCCTGCAGCATCCTTTTGGGACCGATGAATCAGGCCGTGACATCTACACGCGCGTCGTCCACGGCACCGCCGATTCGTTGACCATCGGGTTGGCCGCAACGGGACTGGGCATGGGCATCGCCGTCATACTCGGTGTCATTACCGCGTTTGCGCCCCGCTGGATCGACTCAGTCATATTGCGAGCGCTTGAAGTGCTCTACGCGATCCCCACCTTACTGATGGCACTCATCATCATCGCGTTCACCGGCCCCGGGACCACTCCGGCAATCATCGCCGTGGGATTATCCACCGCACCAGGCTATGCACGGCTCATTCGCACCCATCTACGAACGTTAGTGAACTCGGAGATGTTCGACGCCGCCACGGTTCTTGGGCATTCAACCTGGTTGAAGATGCGCAACCACCTGATTCCCAATACCCTCACGACCCTGTTGGCACTGATCACCCTGGGCATAGGTCAGGCCGTCATCTGGGCTTCAGCCCTGTCGTTTTTGGGCCTGGGGACCCCACCCCCGGCCCCCGAGTGGGGCGCGATGCTAGCTTCAGGCCGCACCTACTTACACTTTGCCTGGTGGCTTACCGTCTTTCCCGGGCTGGCGATTGTGACCGTGGCGGCCGGGGCGACCCTGCTGGGGCGTTCACTAACTCGGAGAACATCATGACCCAGCCAGCTATTGAAATCTCAAACCTTTCGGTGACGTTTCCGGGACCGGACAATACCGTTATCGAAGCCGTCAAAAACGTCTCCTTTACCCTGACGCCCGGCAAGGCGCTTGGAATTGTTGGCGAGTCCGGTTCGGGCAAGTCGGTGACGGCTCGCAGCCTACTGGGACTCACCGGCGGCCACGTGACCGCCGATGTGTTCAATATTCTGGGCACCGACGCGCGCAACCTGACGGATAAACAGTGGCGCCAGCTTCGTGGCCGCCAAGTGGCTATGATCCTGCAGGATGCGCTCAATAGTTTGGACCCGTTGCGTCCGATTTACCGCGAGATCGCCGATGCGCTGCCGCTGTCCCGCAAGGCACGCAAAAGCGCTGCGATTGCTGCCCTGCGGGGTGTCGAAATGCCCAACCCTACGGTCCGGGCTGATCAACGCAGCCCTCAATTATCCGGTGGGATGCGGCAACGCGCACTCATCGCTCAAGCCATGATCGGTAACCCTGCCGTGGTGGTTGCCGATGAAGCCACCACCGCACTGGATACTCGGTTGACGCGTCTCGTATTGGATCAGCTGGCGGAACTGACCGAACGCGGTATTGCGTTGGCGATCATCTCACACGACCTGGCACAGATCGCACAGGTGGCCGATGAGATTATCGTGATGCGCCAGGGTGAGATCGTCGAAGCCGGCCCAACCGAACGCATCTTGCATCAACCAACGCATGATTACACCAAACAACTACTCGCCGCGATTCCCACCGGTGTCCCCCGCTTTGTCCCGCTGACCCGCGAGTTGGGCGAAGACTCAGAGCCCCCGACGCGTGCCCCCTCCTCACAGGCTGTCCCCGGGGAAGTCGCAGTCGAGGTCACCGGGCTCTCCAAGCGCTTTGGGGAACACACCGCCGTCGATGAGGTGTCGTTCGCTATCCCTGCGGGCACCACGCTGGGGCTGGTCGGTGAATCCGGGTCGGGTAAAACCACGACCGCTCGCATGATCCTCGGGCTGACTGCACCCGATACCGGGACAGTCAAGATCTTCGGAGACCACTTCACGCCCGCTCAAGAAATTGAACGTCGGGCACTGCGAGATCGCCTCGGCGCGATATACCAAGATCCCCTCGCCTCGTTTGATCCGCGCTTTTCGGTGTCACAAATCCTGATCAATGCATTGTCCCATGGCACGACGTCGCGCTCGAAACAGCACCGAAAACGTGCTATCGAGCTGTTGGATATGGTGGAGCTTGGCAGCTCAGCCCTCAACAGGCACCCTCGAGAGCTCTCGGGTGGGCAACGTCAGCGCCTTGCGATTGCCCGCGCGTTAGCCCCGAAACCCGATGTGCTGATTCTGGACGAGCCGGTCTCAGCGCTGGATGTGTCGGTACAGGCCACGGTGCTAGACCTGCTGGACCGACTCCAGTCGGAAACCGGCACGAGCTATTTATTCATTACCCACGATCTGGCAGTAGTGGAACACATGTCTGACACCATCGCGGTCATGACCAACGGACTACTCGTTGAAATCGGCACAGCCGAGCAAATTATTCACCATCCCCAGCACCCCTACACTCAAGAACTTATGGCTGCCGCACCCGAGTGGGATGTTCCGCGCGGTTCATAGCTTCTCGTCGTGTCGACCATCAGCTGGTGACGAACTTCACCCTAGTCACTAGGGTCGTGGGTATAACTCAACCAGCCACTCGACGATCTCGAGGGTTGCGCACGATCAGTCACCACGGCGCTCTCTCAAGAACCTACCGTTTCAGGGTGGAAGGACCACTCATTGCAACACCTCAAAAACACCAAAATACTCCTCATTGGCACAGTCATTCTTGGACTTATACTGACCGGTTGTGGCCCAACGAGTGAGGTTGGTGAGGTCAAACCGGTGGACTTTGATAGCGTCGATGCACTCTTCGACGCTGTCGATCATCAGCTGGGTTGTCCTGAGGAGACCAGTGGTGACTATGCCTTCGACGTCGGTGAGGAAGAGGGGCTGCTGACTGGCCGACGCTGCGCCGAAAGCGTTGTTATGGCTCACTCAGAGCATGAGGGAGTGATATCTGAACTCCACGACAGGATGGCGACAACTCAGGGTGGGACGCTGCCGGTTGTACACGGCACGACGTGGTTGGTCGCGGATGTCACCGAGGTTGCAGAAGAGGATGCGGACTTGGCTCACCCGGACTCGCGTGATTTAGAGCGTTTAGCCACCGCTTTTCGGGCCAGCTACACCGAGCTGTAGGCGTCGCCCGCCCCATGCTTTATACGAAAGGCCCCGAACAGCTGAGCTGTTCGGGGCCTTCAATTATTTCCGGGAACGCGACCGAGTGAGGTCAGTTCACGCTCGAATCAGGTTTAAGCTTCGATGATGTTGTGCTCTGGGCCGTAAGGGAATTTGGTGATGTTCTCGGCACCGTCTTCACCTACGACTAGGATGTCGTGTTCGCGGTAACCGCCGGCACCTGGTTCGCCTTCCATCACGGTGATCATCGGTTCCATCGAGACGACCATGCCTGGCTCCAGTACGGTGTCGATGTCCTCGCGCAGTTCCAGGCCGGCTTCGCGACCGTAGTAGTGCGATAGGACGCCGAAGGAGTGGCCGTAACCGAAGGTACGGTTTGACAGCAGACCGTGGCCGATGAAGATTTCGTTGAGTTCGTGGGCAATATCCTTGCACCGTGCGCCGGGCTTGATGAGTTCCAGACCAGCTTCGTGAACTTCGACGTTCGCTTTCCACAGCTCCAGGGTGCGTGCATCTGGTTCGCCCAGGGTCAGGGTGCGCTCCAGTGCCGTGTAGTAACCGGAGGTCATTGGGAAGCAGTTCAATGACAGCAGGTCACCACGCTGAAGTTTGCGGGTGGTGGCCCAGTTGTGTGCGCCGTCGGTGTTAATGCCGGACTGGAACCAGACCCAGGTGTCGCGGACTTCGCGATTCGGGAAGGTTTTGGCGATCTCATGGGTCATGGCTTCGACGCCGATAAGTGCGACTTCGTATTCGGTAATGCCTTCGCGGATGGCTGCCTTGATGGCTTCGCCACCGAGGTCACCAATACGTGCGCCGTGTTTGATGACTTCGATTTCTTCGGCTGATTTGAACATGCGCTGGCGCATGGTTGCCTGAGAGACGTCGAGCAGTTCAGCGGTTGGGAAGGTATCCTGCAGGGCTTTGCGCTGCATGGTTGGCACGGTATCGTCTTCGATGCCGATGCGCTTGGCGCTGATGTTCTGGCGGTTCAGCGCTTCCTGCAGTGCGTAGTAGAAGTTGTCGCGTTTCCAGTCGGTGTAGACGATGTTGTCACCGTAGCTGGTGCGCCATGGCATGCCAGCATCGATATTTGCGGTGATCGTGATGGACTGCTCTGGAGTCACAACCAGTGCGTAGGAACGGCCGAAGTAGGTGAACAGGAAGTCAGAGTAGTACTTAATGTTCTGGTAGCTGGTCAAGATCACCGCGTCGAGTTCTTTTTCGACCATGATCGAGCGCAGTCCACTCAGACGGCGTTCGAATTCGGCGTCTGAAAAAGTGAGCGGCTGTTTTTCGCCGTTGTGGAGGGTCTTCAGACGCTCTAAGTCGCTGACATTGGTGACATTTGCCATGTTGGTCTCCTTGTAATTCCTCAGCCCGAGTGCTCGGTGCTGAACCGCAGTGGTAAGTAGGTTCTGAGCCTCGCAGACGTAGGTCCTGCCGCTCGAATAGAAACCGGACGCACTTATCGAGTTGTGATCAGTGCAACGCCGTTGCATTCAGGATATGTGTGAGAATCCTCACTGTCAAGGGGCAGTTCTGAAATCTTTGTCCGCCGCCTCAAATTGGTGGCTATCCGGGTAGTAAAACGCCAAAGCGGGCGTCTCCGCAACGAGGAGACGCCCGCTTCAAGTCAGGATTAGAGCAACGCGGTTAGGTTCCGGATTTCGGCTCGTCTGCCGGTCCTGGAGGCCGCGAGGAGACTGCGCTGCCGTTTTCCGTGGGTTCCGTGAATCCTTCTCCGTCTGGATCGGGAATGAGGACTCGGTCCGGGTCAGGATCGTTGACGGCTCGCTCCATGCGTCGGATTTGCCTATTTCGTTTATGCAACCGTCGAATGAGGTTGGCGATCATCAACAGGATGACAAAGGAGAACGGGAAGGCACCGATGATGGTGCCGGTCTGCACCGTGTCCACCACGGCTTCGCCACCGATCGACAACAACACGGTTGCCACGGTGCCAATACTGAGGACCAATATGACACGGAAGACCGGGCTGGATTTGCGCGGCGCGGTCACAAACTCACCCAGCGCATAGGTTCCGGAGTCCAGGGAGGTGACGTAGTAGGTTGCCACCAGGATCGTCGCAACGACCAGCAAGATGCTCCCCACGATCGGGATTTGCTCCAGCATGGCAAATAACCCACTTGAGGTGTCTCCAGCAACCTGTTCACTAATTGAACGGTCGAGCTGATCATCGTAGTAGATCGATGCGACACCGATAATGCCAACCCACACCATAACGATTAGCGAGGGAACCACGGTTACCCCGATGACAAATTCGCGGATCGTGCGACCACGTGAAATACGCGCCACGAATCCAGCCACGAATGGCGAGAATGCGATGACCCAGCACCAGATGAACACGGTCCACCAGCCGTTCCAGCTGTCTTGCCAGGAATCGAGAGATCCTGCCGCAAGCTGGAAGTCAGTAAAGAAGCTCATCGACAAGAAATGCTGACCGAAGCTGCCGAAAGTTTGCGTCATCGTAGAGATCATGTAGACCGTGGGGCCGAAGACGAAGACGGCAAGGACGAGCACAATACTCAAGATGGAGTTCAGCCCCGAGAGTCGGGCCATTCCCTTATTAATGCCAATGTATGCCGAGATACCGGCGACCACGGCGAACGCACCGATCACGATCATCCACATGCCGGGACCCGAAGTCAGACCCGTAAACGAGGTAATACCGGAACTGAACTGCATTGCAGCGAAACCAAATGAGGTAGCCAATCCGAGAACGGTGGCAATAATTGCCAAAAGTTCGATCACGACACCAGCTGGCCGCTGTGCCTTTTTTGGCAGAATGTCGACAGTGGCTTCGCGGAAGGTCAGGGTTTTGCCGAGGTTGTGGTGTGAATATGCCAGACACAGGGCAACCACGCAGTACATGGCCCATGCGGTGAGACCCCAGTGGAAGTAGGTCCAGACGATGGCACCCTCTTCAGCTGTTCCAGCTGGCGTCACCGGAATCACCGGGTTTTCGTCGCGCAGCATGATAGGTTCTGCCACGGACCAGAAAATTAGGCCGATACCCTGCCCACAGGCAAAGAGCATCGAATACCAGGCGAACCGACCGTGCATGGGTTTTGCATCGGGACCGCCAAGCCGGACGTTGCCGAATTTACTTGCCGCAGCCCAGATACAAACAGCCAATGCGACAAGGGAATACAGGATGAACAGCCAGGTGAACTCACCGGTTACAAACGTCCGCAGAGTCGAGATGGCTTGAGACGCGCCCTCGGGGTTGGCAATGACCCAGACGACCGCAGCGATGATCAGCACCGGAGGGATGACCATAATCAGCACGCGGTCTAAAGGCGGTATTTGTCGCCCCATAAACCGTGGAACTTCAACTGGTGCTTTTTCACCTGCGTCTGGGGGCTGTTCGCCGGCATATTCAGTCATGGGTTCTCGAGACGTAGTTGGGGTCGTGGTGTCGGTCATGTCAATTCGCCTCTCGCGCGGCAGTCATCAGTTGCAGCTCGGAAACCAGCGCCGAAGCCACCGCTTGGCGAACCGCATCAAACAGCTGCTGACCCTTTTCGGCGGTCGCAGCTTGAGCTGATGAAAGACATCCACTCGACGGAGTGCGGGCGGGATCTTCTGGGAAGATATCGTAATTCGTTAGCTCCGCTGGTGGATGATCCATAACTCGAGACATATCGACTTTATCTGGGTGAAGCAAAAGCATCAGGGATGTTTCGAGCACTCCGCCGTGTTCGATATCCCAACCCAAGAAACCATCTGGGAAAACTTGTTCTAGTGTGGCCTCGTCGACAAAGTCCCAGTATGACATCAAAACACCACGGGCAGTACTGCCGGCCTGATGCGCTTTGGCTACCGCGTTGTCCAAGCCTTCGTAGATGAACTGGTAGTTCTCAAAATGGCCGTTGAGTACGACGACGTTTTGGAAGCCTTGTGCCAGAAATGAGCCGACAACGTCGTCGACAAGGTTGATCATCGTTGTGCCGCTTAGGCTGGTGGTCCCAAGACGGTGGTTGCCGCCGCCAGAACGAGGTTGGGATTTGTACCCATAAGAAAAGACCGGGGCGACGAGCGCACCGATCTCTTCCGCCACGGCTCCTGCAATGGCAGAGGACAGCATCGCATCAACGCCAAGGGGCATGTGTGGCCCATGCTGCTCAGTAGCCCCGGTAGGGATAATGACCGTGGACGTTGGACGATTAACATACTCTGCGTATGTGTCAGCGTCCAGGTCTTCGAGAAAGACTGAAGACATGAATTCTCCTTGACTCCCCTCAATGGGGCATGATTTCAGCATGGGTGCGATCCTATGCTGCGCAATCCGATAAGTTGCCATCAATGCAACAGTGTTGCAGTAAATATAGCCAGTGGCACGGGTCACAGTCAAGGGGGCGCGAAGCATCAAGAGAGGCCAGACAATGCTACTGCGGGCTTATGGATGTGCTACCACGGTGGGCCCATCATCTCCGAATCTTACCTGAGCGCCACACCGCCAACATTCCACGGGCTCGATCGTTGTCTCGGACGACTCGAGCATGGCCGAACAGTCTGGACATAACCGATCAAGCCAGCAGGCAGGATCCCCCATCAGCTGTGCCTCCGTAAATAGTCTTGCAGCACGCGCGCATGATTCGCCGTTTCATCCTTGGCAGCATAAACCAAAGTAATCCGTGAATTATTGTGGACGAGCTCTAGCAGTTTCTCGACCGCTCCAGCATGATCGTCATCCGAAAGTTCCTGTTCATAACGCTGTGTGAATTCATCCATCCGGTCGGGGTCATGGTCCCACCACCTGCGCAAATCCGGACTGGGGGCTATATCTTTCACCCAGTCATCCAACTGCGCTTGTTCTTTACTGATCCCGCGCGGCCAGATGCGATCCACCAGGATACGTTTTCCATCGGAATCTGCCACGTCGTCATAGACCCGCTTGAGGACAATCTTTGGACGACTCATAGTAGCAGGCTACGCTGCAGGGTGGTTCCGTTGTCAACGATTCGGTGAGTTTTTCGCGTCGTTTGTTCAATGAACCCATGCGCTCCCTCAACAACACCCGCTGTCATAACAGTGCTATGACGCTCCCTGTCGTTGCGTCGAAGTCGGGCCCGCTTCAGGCTCTGTCGAGATCACGCGAACACCCCAGGGGCAGACATGGCGTCTCCGGCTGGGGTGTTCGAGTGTTGGGCTTTTGCTCAGCGACGGATCTTTGCTCCTTCTGAATCGTAGAGAGGATCCGCTGCGACCTGCGCTGGCACCGGGCGATCAAAATGCTGAATGACAACCTCGGTACCGGCATTTACGTATTCTGGGTCCAGCCAGGCATAGGTGATGGTCTTGCCGATGGTATAGCCAAAGTCCGACGAGGCGGTGTACCCGATTTTCTCGCCAGAGCCGTTGCGGACTGGTGAGCCGGGATTAGGTGCCCCGAAAGGAAACGCCGAGGTCAATGACACCATCTGCCGATTTAATTTCGGCGGCGTCGAAAGCGCAGCGTGACCGAGAAAGTCCGTTTTCACTTTAGAGACCGCAAAGCCAAGGCCTGCCTGGTCTGGTCGGTATTCACGGGTGATATCTGCGCCATAGGAGCGATACCCTTTCTCGAGACGCAGCGCATTGAAGGCAAGCCGTCCTCCGATAATCAAGCCGTGTTCCCGGCCTGCGGCTTCGATCTCTTCCCAGAGGCGCCCACCGTGGTCGGCGGTCGTATACAGCTCCCAGCCCAGCTCACCAACATACGAGACCCGCAGCGCCAAAACGGGTACCGCAGCCACATAGAGTTGCTTTGCTTTGAAATACCCGAAGCCCTCGTGACTGATATCGTCGTCAGTTAATTTGCCCAGCACATCGCGGGCATGCGGTCCCCATAGACCGATGCAGCACGTGCCGGCAGAAATGTCGGTGATTGAAACATGCTCGTCGTCGCGCACATGGTTTCGCAGATGCATCAGATCTCGATGATTATTGGCCCCGATCATATACTCGTCCTCGGTGACCCGCGTGACCGTAATATCAGACAAGATGCCGCCGGTGGCATCGAGCATCAAGGAATAGGTGACCGATCCGGGAGCCTTGGAGACCTTATTGGTGGTGAGCCGCTCCAGCAGTGCTGTCGCATCGGGACCTTGCACTCGGTAGCGGGCTAGTGAGGTCATATCGTACATTGCCACCCGGTTTCGTGTGGCCCAGGCTTCGGCTACCGCGATGGGTGAGAATTTCGAACTGTCCCACATGGGGATTTTCGGGAACGTCAGATCAGCCTCTTCTAAAACCCTGCGGTTTTCCTCGAGCCACAGTGGACGTTCCCAGCCATTGGCTTCCACGAAATGGGCTCCCGCCAGTTTCTGGTGGAAGTAAAATGGTGAGGTTCGCAGTCTCCGAAGCTTAGCGGAAGCAGCCCGCGGATGCCGGATGTCGTAGACCTCATCGTAGGCTTCCAGACCTTTTTGACGCGCAAACTCCGGGGAGAGCAGTTGCGTATCAAAACGAGCGACATCTAGGTCTTGTGTATCGATGCCAGGATTGCCGGTTGTCATCCAGTCTGCAACCACCTGGGCCACCCCGGCTGAGGCGGTAACCCATACGGCCTGGGCTAGCCAGACTCCTTGGACCGTATTGGACGGGCCAAGCAGCGGGCCGCCGTCGGGGGTGAAAGAAAACAGCCCGTTGAAAGAGCGCTCCACGTCAAGCCCCGCCTCACGCACCGAAGGATAGACCCGTTCTATCTCGTCCCATGTCGCAGCGTAGTCCTCGTGGGTAAAATCGTGCATTGCTGGCTGACGGCCGGATCGTTGGGCAGCCTCAGGAGAGGCGATTTCGTCTTGGCGCACTTCAATGGGGCGGTGTTCATAGGCTCCCACCGCAAGCGTCTTGCCCTGCTGTCGGAAGTATAGGCCCGCGCCCTGGTGACGAACCATCGGAAAGTTACATGCCTCGTCATTGACGGCGTCTTGGAACTCATCGAGTTCATGACTAAAGCCCATGCCATGTTCGATCGGTTGCATCGGAAGATTTCGACCCAGCCACTTGCCAATGGTTGGTCCCCAGATCCCCCCGGCAGCCACCACAATGTCGGCATCGATCACCCGTTCGTTATCACCCGTGAGGGCGTCCACGACCTTAACTCCGGCCACGACGCCGTCGTCGACCACGAGATCGACGACCTGGGTATGCCCACAGAACACTGCACCGTGTTCGATCGCTCGCCTCGCCTGAACTTCGACTGCACGCACCGAATGCACGACTCCATCGGTCGGGGTGTAGAGCGCTCCGACAAGATCAGTTGTGTTAACGCCCGGCCACAACCGCGCTACGTCGTCAGGACCGATCAGCTGAGCTTCGATACCCCAAGCTTCAGCGAACCCATGACGACGCTTCAGCTCGCGGTGTTGATCGTCCGTGTAGGCCAGCTCTACACCTCCAACGCGCTTGAGTATCCAGTCGTCGTCGCCCCCGGGATTCAGCTCATCAAGCTTGTTGAGGGTTCGTTGCGCGAGCTCGGACATCGACTTTGAGGGGCTCACCTGAAAGACAAAACCGGGAGCATGGGACGAGGAGCCGCCGGTTCGGTACAGCGGCCCTTGTTCCACGACGGTGACATTGCGTGCACCACGTTGCGTCAGCTCATCGGCGACTGCGGCGCCGACGACCCCTGCGCCGATGATGACGATCTGTGCCTCTGGAGAGTATGTCTGCTGTTTCATAATCCAACCTTCGAGTTGCATATGTTGCAACTTATGCATAAGATGCAACTGTGACTAGTGACACAGAGTGTAGTGAGTCGCCGGACACAACACAAGGGGTGCTCGCAAATTATCTGGAAGGTGTCAGGGAAATGAGTTCAAATCAGTCTGTCGACCGCGCGATCAGGATCCTGTGGGTCCTCAACGGGCGGCAAGAAGCGACGGTTACAGACATCGCTCAGGAGCTCGAGGTCCATAAGTCCACGGCCTCCCGGTTGCTTGGTCTCTTGGAGCAACATCGACTGGTCGTGAGGCAACCCGAATCCATGGCCTATGAACTTGGGCACGGGATCCTACAGCTGGCCAGCACAGTACGTTCGCAAAACGATTTGACCCGCTCTGCCCAGTTATTAGTCGAAACCATTGCGGAACACTTCAAGCTCACTACAAATGTTGCGATTCTTGACGAGATCTTTGCGGTGAATATCGCCCAGGCAGCACCCTCCGAAAGGTTTTTCACGCCACGTCAATATGTGGGACGACGAACCCCGGGGCATGCGACCAGCAGCGGGAAGGTACTGCTGGCATTCGCTCAAGACGCGGTTCAGCAGCAGGTACTTGCCTCGTCCTTGGAGAAATTTACCGAACGTACCATCACTGATCCTGAATGCTTAGCCCAAGAGCTTACTCAGGTAAGGCAACAGGGTTGGGCCGTATCGAATAATGAATGGGATGCGGATATGACCGCGGTCGCCGTCCCGCTGTTAGGGCTGAGCGGTACCGTTATCGCCGCAGTGACGATCACCGGTTTTACTCATGATCTACCGCCGGAAAGTTTCCAGGCGCGTGCCCAAGAATTACAAACGCTGGTGCAACAGCACGGACGACTCTTAGAATAAAGTGTCATAAAAGCAAATGACCCCGGATTCACCGAGGTCATCATGCTATATGAAATTGGTGGCAGATACTGGATTCGAACCAGTGAAGGCAATGCCAGCTGATTTACAGTCAGCCCCCGTTGGCCGCTTGGGTAATCTGCCATGTCCACGTCTTGCGTGCACGAATGATTACCTTACCAGCACTTTTTTATTTTTGCGAATCGGACTGTCCAGTGTGTTGGCATCAGCATTATCTGCTCGTTGCAAACCCCGGTCTGTGTTGTCTGGGGCGGCCAAACGGTTTCACGCTACACTTTGACCAGAACCAGTCATCCAATCCGTGCAAGGAGAGCTTATGGCTAAGGAATCCACGTTTGACATCGTCTCCGAGGTGGACAAGCAAGAAGTCGCCAATGCAGTAAATCAGGCGTCCAAAGAAATTCAGCAGCGCTACGACTTCAAAGACACCGGTGCTGCGATCGAACACACAGACGAGACAATCACGCTGACAGCAAATGCAGAAGAGCGAGTCAACGCCGTCCTTGATGTGCTGCAATCGAAGTTCGTGCGCCGAGGCATTTCATTGAAGGCGCTCGATGCGGCAGAACCGATTGCCTCCGGTAAGCAGCACAAAATGACGGTGACTATTAAACAAGGCATCGATCAGGTCACCGCGAAGAAGATTTCAAAGCTTATCCGCGACGAAGCACCAAAATCGGTGAAGGCCAATATTCAGGGTGATCAGTTGCGCGTGACGTCAAAATCCCGTGACGACCTGCAAGCTACGATGAGCCTGTTGCGCGATTTCGAAGACGCACCCCTACAATTTGTGAACTTCAAATAGCCCCGAGGAGCAAACGATGCTGTATCTGATCACTTTTGACCATGAGGTATATACTTCCGAATCTTCAGTTGGCGATCTTCACGTGATGGAACAAGATGGGGAATCGTTTGATCAACTCACGTTTGAACCCGTCGAGTTGCCCTTCAACGCTGATGATGTGCTCCAGCCTGCGTTGCGCAACGGGTTCCGTCATCCCAATGGACTTCTCGTTGATGGCGGGCTGGTCGACATTATGACGGCGCCGGCACGCATGGAAAAGGTTGAAGCCTCCCAAGCGGAGTTAGCTGAGCAGTTAGCCGAGCTGCAGCGCGGTCCAGTACCGGTTGAAGACGCCGGGCATTTCCAGCAAAAAGATCAGGATGCTCGCGAAGCTCGCCTCGACCATGAAGAATCGCTGGGCTGGGTCAAGACCGCACGTCAAGATTTGCTGAAGCGCCCGGTCGACGACCGTTTAGAGCTGCACTGGAAAACCCGCGGGAGATAATTGTCGCTTAGGGTTGCTGTCCCATATCGCGTGCTTGCTGTGTCAGTCGGGTCACCCGTTCATCGACGGGTGGGTGGGTTGAAAACCAATTACGAACCCTGCCGGCAAATGGATTGGCGATCATCATGTGGGAGGCTGCTTTAACCCGATGATCATCGGCCGGCAAGGGATGTCGTTGGACGCCGCCAGAAATTTTCTGTAATGCCGAAGCCAGTGCCATCGGGTCGCCGGTCAGCAGTGCCCCGTCATGATCCGCCGAGGTCTCTCGATCCCGCGAGATACCTGCTTGCACGAGCCCGGCGGCCAGTGGGGCAAGGATCGCGGCAAGTAAATTCAGAAAAATGTTGCTGTTATTGCCGCGGTTGAACATCAGCATGTATGCCACACCCTGGATCACGGTGCCCAGCGCGGCTGCCACCGATGAGGTCAGGATGTCACGGTTATATACGTGCATGAGCTCGTGGCCGGTGACAGCGCGCAGCTCACGAGGGGTGAGCAAGTGCATGATGCCTTCGGTAAAACAGATCGCCGCGTTTTCGGGATTTCTCCCGGTTGCAAACGCATTAGGCTGTTGCGACGGCGCAATATAGATCCGCGGCGCTGGCTGATCCGCTTTCTGAGCCAGGCCATGGACCATGTCATATAGTCCACGGAACTGATTCGAGTCAGCCGGATAAGCCTGCATACTGCGCAGCGCGATTTTATCCGAGTTCCAGTAGGTCACCGCGGTGGTGACCAGACCGATCCCGGTAAACAGGATGATCCACATGCTGCTGCCCGTGGATCCCGAAATAGCACCACCGATGGCCACCAAGATGCCCAACATGAGGGCAAAAAGAAACCATGTTTTTGTGCGATTTCGTGCTGCGCGTTGCATGCTCTGCCTTCCTCTAACTATGTGCAGCTGCTCGGGATTTTGCCCGCGAGATGCGGACCTGTTGGTCCCGGTCTACGACTTTGACGCGTTCGCGTTCGACCGGCCCGGTTTCGGTGGCGACATCACCCAAATTGATTTCGTAGTTATCGAGTTTCTTCCACCCGTTCCAGTCACTATATTCAATACCGCGCTGGTCCAGCAGGCGCAAGATGGCATCTTCGTCAGGGTTTTCGGCCGTGTAGAGATGATCGACGTCTTCAATGATATGGCCGATGGTTTCCAAAGCATCGCCCTTGGTGTGGCCAATCAGCCCAACAGGGCCGCGTTTGATCCAGCCTGCGGTATACAGTCCTGGCACCGGGTTGCCGTCGGCTCCCAGCACGCGTCCTTCAGCATTTTTAATGATGCCGCGTTCTTCATCGAATTGGATATCTGGCACGGCTGAACCGAAGTAACCGATCGCCCGGTACACTGCCTGGACCGGGTAGAACTTCTTCTCGTCGGTGCCACGCACATTGCCGGTGCCGTCCAGCTCCATCCGCTGCATCCGAATACCCGCGACTTTCCCGTTTTCGGTCAAGATCTCTTCGGGGGCTTCGAGGAAGTGCAGGTGTAAACGACGGGAGGCGCCGGTGCCTTCCGGATGTTCTTCTTGTTCTAACAACCAGTTGGTAAAGGTGTTGACCATGTTGCGCACCTGGTTGGACTCTTCGGCGGCCTTTTCCGAAGCTTCGTCGAATTCGAAATCATCTTCGTACAGGATGATGTCTAGATCTTCGACGCTTTTGAGTTCGCGCAGTTCCAGCGGGGTAAATTTCACTTGGGCGGGACCACGACGTCCAAAGACGTGAACATCGGTCACCTGGGAAGCTTTTAGTCCCTGGTACACATTGTCAGGGATTTCGGTCTCCAGCATTTGGCTAGCCGGCTTCGAAAGCACGCGGGCTACATCAAGGGCAACATTGCCGTTACCAATGACGGCGACTTCGCGTGCCGACAGATCCCAATGGCGGTCCACATCGGGATGGCCGTCATACCAGGAGACGAAATCGGCCGCGCCAAAGGAGTTCTCTGCCTCGACACCTGGGATATTGAGTCGGGCGTCTTGTATCGCACCAGTAGCAAAAACAATGGCGTCATAATGTTTTTGTAAGTCTTCGAGGTGGATGTCGGTGCCATATTCTATGTTGCCCAGAAACCGTATGTCTCCGCGGTCCATGACCCGGTGCAGGGCGTTGATGATGCCCTTGATGCGGGGGTGATCGGGTGCCACACCATAGCGAATCAATCCAAAAGGTGCTGGGTACCGATCAAATAAGTCGATCGAAACGTCGAAATCGATATCAGCTTTTTGTAGTGAGTCTGCGGTGTACACACCGGCCGGACCAGCGCCTACGACGGCGATCCGAAGTGGACGATGCATAGTTTCGGACACGTATTTCCCTTTGTTCTTGATGACACAGTTATACCGTAAACCTTAATTACGTAATTACCGTATCGCCTAATGCTGGTTGTCAGCTATGAATTCAGCGGTAAGCAACAGCAGCCGTCCGTGCTGCGGGGCTAGACTAGTACTCATGGCTCGACGCGATACCAAAGTATTTTATCCCGCATACCAAGGGTTAGTGTCCAAACTCTTGAACCGCCCATGGACCGCAGATGACGGCATGGACCCCATACAGCTGCAGCAGCTCGTCCAGTCTTCCATCGCTGCCGAGCAGTTACACCAACGCGGCCTCGATGCGTCACTGCAGGCCATCGCACCGCTGGCATTACAAGAGTTCTATCTTGCGCTGGGGGTCTCTGAAATGATGGAGACCAACCACTTTTTCTTCGACCCCGATGAGCTTGAGATTCGCGACGATATGGTCATGTTCGTGGAAGATGCTGACGAGTCCACCGTGTGGGGCGTCCCCGTCGATCAGACGTCGCTGCCCGACCCGATTGTCTTTCGGCGGACCATCGGCGCGGAGGCCCCCGATCATGCCGGCACCTGGGAGACCACGGAGCTCACGGCGTCAGAGCTCATCACAGATATTTTGACTTGGAACTACTCGGAGGATGACGTTGACTGAAGCCACCGGCCACGGCCCACATCCCACACCCCCGCAAATCCGCACCCACGCGCCGGTCGGATATGTCTGCCCGTTCTGTGGCCTGGCCAACGGGGACGTTGCGGACCCAAATAACCGGTGTGAACTGTCTGATGTGATCTATCAGGACGAGGACCTGATCGTCTTTAGCGCAG
Organism: uncultured Enteractinococcus sp.; assembly: GCA_964482935.1. Taxonomy (GTDB): domain Bacteria; phylum Actinomycetota; class Actinomycetes; order Actinomycetales; family Micrococcaceae; genus Yaniella. The sequence goes on along the minus strand of CAZAAP010000019.1, from coordinate 7,458 downwards.
CCGACGGTTTCGGGCCGCACGCGGGGCATGTCATGATCTGCCCTACTGAACACTATGAAGCGCTCTACGATTTACCCGACAGGGTGTTGATGCGCACCGGGCTGATGGTCCGGGAGGTCGCGCTCGCGATGAAGCGGGCGTGGAATCCGGACGGTATTTCGACCCGCCAACATAACGAACCGGCAGGCAATCAGCACGTGTGGCACTACCATCTCCACATATTCCCACGCTACGAGGGCGACATGCTCTACCGGCACCTTCGCCAACCGGTGGATGTCGAGCATCGGGCCCGCATTGCTCAAGATATGAAAGCGACGTTGAACCCTGCGGCAACGTTTGTGCAGCAGTCCTAAGCGTCGCGGGAGACCACGTAGCGGGCAAAGCCTGCCAGTGCAGTCTTGACGGGAGACTCTTCGAGCCCTTCGAGCGCGCTAATGGCCTTCTCCGCCCACTGGCGCGTTAACGACCATGCCCGGTCGATCACCGGATGTGCAGCGAGTGCGCTCACCGCAGCAGCAAGTTCGGCGTCGGTGTCCAATGGACCATCGACGAGTTCCAGGACTTTGGCCGCACTGGCGTCTCCTTCTGCGGCTGCTTCGCGAAGCAGCAGGGTGGGCAAGGTCGGAACCCGCTCTTTGAGATCGGTCCCCTGAACTTTGCCCGAAGTATCGGAAGGGCTCGTGATGTCGATAATGTCATCGGCCAGTTGGAAAGCCATGCCCACGTTGCCGCCGTATGCGGCAGCAATGTCGACAAGTTCTTCGGAACCGCCGGCTAGGAATGCGCCCAACAAGGCGCTGGAAGCTAACAGGGATGCCGTCTTGCCGTCGATCACTCGCAAGTAGTGCTCCAGCGGGTCATCTCCGGCTTCGGGTCCGACGGTTTCCCACAGTTGCCCCATCACAAGTTTTTCGAAGGTAATGGAGTGTTCCTTGACGGCGCGCGTTCCCAGGTTCGCCATCTCTGCGGAAGCGCGGGCAAAAATGAGATCGCCGGCCAAAATAGCAATTGAGTTTGACCACTGCTGATGGGCTGCCGTCACGCCCCGACGCTGGTCTGCTTCATCCATCACGTCATCGTGATACAGCGTTGCCAGATGCGTCAGTTCCAGTGCTACGGCTGCTTGGCGGATAGGTTTTCCAGGTTCTGCGACCAACCCCGTGCCGATATTTTCGTCAGCCAACATGGAGGATAAAATCGTCACGATCGGACGCACTCGTTTGCCGCCGGCATTCAGAAGATGGCGCGTTGTCGCTTCGGCTAACTCATCTGCATACTGCAGCGCGTCAGCTAAGTCTTCTTCGATCTTTGCCAAGCTGGTCAATAACGCATCAAAAAGCTGTTCGTGCTTTTGGAGTGCGTCAATACCCGGAGGCAGCGAAATAGAAATATCCACCCGTATAACCCTACACTAGCGGCCCGTTTGGGCAGCCTGAATCACAGTCTTGAAAAATAGCAATCGTCTGGTCACCAAACTTACCCCGCTCGACGCCCCACTGAATAGAGATTACCGGGTTCGTCGCCGCTTTTCAGCTGTCCGAGCAGCTCGGTGAATCACTGCTCGCCTCGCGCCTCTCCGGTGCCGGCAGGCTGTCAGTCTTCCTCCGATGGTGCTGCTGGCTTCTGCCGTGTCGACGTCGGCGCTGGTGACGTATGACGACGGCGATGCTGCAGCCAAGCCCACAGTCTGGTTCGCCGTGGCCAGATCAAGTGTTGCGACCGCATCAGCCCACCCCTTTCGCTGACGCGCGGTACTGCAATGAGCTGGGCTCACAGCCACGCCGTACCGTAAAAACCGGTACATTATTGCCTATCATGTCTTTTACCGCCGTAGCCTTTCAACTATCTGACGCCCAACTGGAACAGCTTCCCGGTCAGATCATTGGTCAAGCCACCAGCGCGTTTTATCGTTCCCACCGAGGCAAACTAGGGTTCGGTGAGCGCTACCGGTTCACCACCCGCGGTGCCCAGCGATTTGCCGCAGCACGCGATCGGTGGACTGAGCTCACCGCCGATCCGGCTCCCACGTTGCCTGCCGGACTCGCTGCGAGCGCACCGGTATGTTTTGCGGCTTTTAGTTTTGATGCACGGTCAGCTGCGGATTCTGTTATGACGGTACCGAAATTCGTGCTCGATATCGAGCACGACTCCACCTGGTTGCACTACATCTATGACGACGCCGAGAGCGTGGGCTCAGCCGAGACCATATTCGCTGAGTTTCTGTGCGAACTTACCCATCCGCCCGTCCAGGTAGGCACCGAGTTTGCCCCGGTGGCCGCGCACATGACCGAAGAAGCATTCCAACACAGCGTGACGACCGCGGTGGCAATGTTGGCTGCCGGTACCTTCAATAAGATTGTCCTGGCGCGCGACGAGTTGTTGCACAGTGCTACCGGTTTTCACATCCCAGCAACGTTGCGAGTCCTAGCGGCACAAAACCCTACGGCGTGGACGTATAAAGTCGCCAACCTGATCGGCTCGACCCCTGAGCTGCTGATCGCCCGCCAAGACAATGCTGCCAGAGCACGTGTCCTTGCTGGCACGGTGGATCGGACGGTTGCCATCAACGATGAGTTGATCGCCGAACAGCTGTCCGACAGTCCCAAGCAGATTTTTGAACACCAGGCGGCCGTAGATTCTCTAGTTGAAAAACTGTCTCCTTTTGCCACTGACATGCAAGTGTCGAAAACGCCTTTCGTGCTCCCGCTACCCAATGTCTACCATCTGGCAACGGATGTTTCAGCAACGCTGACATCGTCCACCTCAATCTTGGACCTGGTCGCCGAAATCAATCCGACAGCGGCGGTGGGTGGGACCCCACGCGAGCCGGCGCTCGAGGCAATCTGGACGCTGGAAGCCCAGGCTCACGGCATGGACCGGGGTTTGTATGCCGGAGCGGTGGGTTGGCTGGATGCCGACGGGCACGGGGAATTCGGCATTGCGCTGCGCGGCAGTGTGATAGAAGACCCCCACCATGTCCGGGTGTATGCCGGCGGTGGCATTGTCGAAGGTTCCGACCCGGCAGCCGAGTTGGCTGAGACGCACGCCAAGATGCGGCCTATGAAATTGGCGTTGCGCACGATAGCTGCCCAGTCGTGACAGCCTCCGCTAGGCCGTTATCATTTGGGGTCATTGGTGCCGGCATCACCGGCGCCGCCGTCGCCCGTGAACTTATTCGTCGATTCCCGGAGGCGGCCGTCACGATTTTTGATAAGGCCGCACACGTCGCGGCGCATCAGACCGGGCATAATTCCGGCGTCGTACATGCCGGGCTCTACTACGAACCGGGCAGCTTGAAAGCGCGACTGTGCCGTCGCGGGGTCGAGCTGCTCTCCGAATATGCCAGGGCCAAGAACATTCCCTATGAGACCTGCGGCAAACTTGTGGTCGCGTTACACCCGGGCGAACACCAGCGGTTGCGCAATATTTATGAGCGGGCAGTTGCCAATGGGGTGCCTGATGTCGAGCTGATCGACCCCGACCGGATCCGGCAGCTGGAACCCAATGCGGTCGGAACAATGGCCCTGCATTCTCCCCACACCGCGATCATCGATTTTGCTGCGGTTGCACGCGCGCTGGTCCACGACGTCGAGGCGACCGGTGGCACGCTTCGGCTGAACACCGAGGTGGTCGACGTGTCCTTGACGACACATGGTTGCACCCTGACGACGAAGCACGCGGGTACCGTCACTGCGCAATTCGAGTCGTTTGATTATGTGGTCTCGTGTGCTGGGTTGCAATCCGATCGCGTCGCCCAACTTGCTGGTGGGGCGGCGTATCCAAAGATTGTGCCCTTCTTTGGGCAGTACTCGCAGTTGGAGTCCCGCTATCGCGATATGCTGCGCGGGCTGGTGTACCCCGTACCTGACCCGGCATATCCGTTTCTCGGGGTACACCTCACCAAACGTGTTGATGGTGAGATGCTGGTCGGCCCGAACGCGTTTTTGTCGCTTGGGCGCGAGAATTACACCGGCTGGCGCATCAGCGTTGCCGATAGCGTTGCCGTCGCCCGCGATCCTGGGTTCTGGAAATTTGCCGCACGAAATATCAAGGCCGCCGTGCGCGAGTTTACTGGTGTCGTTTCGCGCAAGCGGTTCGTAGCCGGTGCGACAGCATATGTACCGAAAGTAGCTGCGGCGACATCAAAGCCCATCACGCGTGGAATTCGCGCTCAGGCAATGGACGCGACCGGTCAGCTGGTGGACGATTTTGTGATCGAGCATCTAGGGCGGGCAGCTTTTGTGCGCAATGCACCATCCCCTGGGGCGACGTCGTCGTTAGCAATAGCTGAATACATTGTTGGCACACTCACCGATACTCACCGGCTGGCCGCCGACTAAATTCACACCGGGCAGTTCGTTACTGATACGACACGAACCAGGGTTTTGGTTCGATTTCGAAGGTGTCGCGCGGGGCAAACATGGGCTGATCCTGGCGGAAGAAGTTCTTCCACGCCATGCGCATGCCATCGGGTAGGTCTTCTTTGAGGGCCCGCCAGGTGTCCATTTTCTGTTCTGGAGTGCCGTGTCCGTCAGCGTGGAGCACGAGCGCTAATTCGGGGTGATCGGTGTTGACATCTTCGCGCCCACGAATCATGGACAGTCGGAACTGGTGCAAAATCACAAGTTTTTGAGGCAGATCGTGCTCGGCGGTGAGCTCAGCTAACCACTCGGTGGTTTCATTGATTTCGGCGGCACTAACGGAACCGATCTGTTGCATGTGGACTTGACCGGGGGCCAGCCGCCACTCTGGGTCCAGCGCGAGCCCGACGTTGGGTCGGATCAGCAGGTCCTCGAACAGTTTTGCCTGCGACAAAAAGTCAGCATGGCCCGGTTGTAGATCCAGCACGACATAAATGTCATGTTCCTCGGCGGCATCGACGTAAGCTTCGAGTGCTTCACGGTCGGCGACGGCCGAGTAATTGCCATCTTCGCCGGGGTAGGCCGAGGCCATGGTCGCGATAATTTCAAACGCCGGGATGATTTGTTCATCGGCGTGGGCCTCGTACATTTCAGCCAGTTCGATGACGCGCTCGGCGGCCTCTTGCGGTTCTTGTTCTCCCAGTGCACCCAACTCGGAGTGTCCCGGGTGACCGTAGAGAGCGATGAACCGTTTGTCCGGGAAGATTTCGGTGCCGCCGCCGATCAGCTCGGGCGGTTCTTCCGTTGGCGTGGGTTCCGCTTCGGCGCTTGGCTGAGCGGTAGGCGATTGCGCCTCCGACTCTGCAGGCTCTGGTTGGGGTGAACAACCCGAGACCACGAGTGTGGCAGCAGTCAGGGTAGCGAAGACACGAAGCAGACGGGACATCATAGTTCAAACTCTTTGACGACACAGTACGGACCAGCCTAAGCATATACCGTCGTACTGGATCACACGTGGCAAGCACCGAAGCTCAGGCCGGCTGTGCTGCGATGACTTGGTCATATCCTTCGCGGAAGGTTGGGTAATATAACGGACCCAAGACGGAATGCAGCAACCGACCGTCCAGGATTTTCCCGCTGGTCTCGGCAGGCTCCACAGCCGGAGGTGCCGCGACGTGCAGGCGCATCGCGATATGGCGGACAACGTCGCCCAGCAAGACCCCCGGCGCATGATCCAGTGCGTGCAGAATTTCCGGCGGGTTGGGCATAGTCAGCATCATCCGGAGGGCGCGCGCCAGGTCGGTTTGATGGATCCGATTGGTTCGACGGCCATATTGGACCGGTTGACGCCCCTGCACTTTGCGGATGAGCATGTCGCGGCCGGGACCGTAAATACCCGCGGGACGGACGACTTTGGCTTCGAACAGTTCCACTGCGCGCTGCTCTGCGGCCACCAGCAGCTGGCCGCGCTCGGAAACTGGGGTTGGGGCGTCGTGTTCCGTGATGGGCTGCGTTTCGTGGTGGCCTTCGAAAACGCGGGTCGAAGAAACAAAGACCACGCGGGAAGGCACCCTGGGCAGCGCGTCTGCCAGATTGTTCAGAGCGACCAGGTAACCGGGCTGACCTGCGACGTCGGGCATGGTCGGGGTCAGGGTAATCACCATGGTGTCAACTACCGGCAGCGGCTGGGAGACGGGTTTGGTCAAATCCACTGCCACGGGAGCCAGTGCCGCTGGCAGGTGTGCAGGATCACGACGCAGCGCATGCACCGTCGTTCCAGCTGCGGCAAGGTGCTCGCCGAGTTCAATACCGAGTTTGCCGCAACCGACTAACAGGACGCTATCCGGGGTGATCGAAGTCAGGGGTGGCACGCATACTCCAAAGGGTTGAGGTGAGCATTAGACGAACGTGGCGCGCACAGCAGCTTGCACGGCCGCATGCACTTTGGGACGTTGGCTGCGATCCGACACGACTTCTAGGACGCGTCGGCCCTCGGTAGGGTCACCGAGCACGTGGATGAGTTGTTGTTCGGAGGTGAGGCGTTCGTGTTTAATCCCGTGGGCGGCACAGATCGCGCCGATGTTGACGGTATGCGGTGTCCCGAAGAATCGTTCGACCACCGACGACATACCCGGCCGGGTCGCGACCTCACCGTGTTCCAGCCCGTGGAAGATAGCTCCCCCGGAATCGTTGATGACTACGATATCCAGATTGGGTTGCTGCTCCGTGGGCCCGATGAGCAGGCCGTTGGTGTCGTAGAGGAACGTAAGGTCCCCAACCATCAACGTGGTGCGTTCATTAGTGGCCAGGCTGATGCCGGTTGCCGTGGACACCGTGCCGTCGATACCGGCCAGACCGCGGTGGGCAAACACTGTCGAAGTGGCCTCGGAGGGTGGCCGCCAGGCTAGATCGATATCCCGGATAACCGATGACGAGCCCAGGACCAGCTGGCCGATGGCTGTTGCCGACACGAGTTGCGCCGTCCGCATGGCCCCGGGTTTACCAACCACATGCTGCCGCTGGGTCAGGGCTTGTTCCAGGGCGCGTTGTGCGCGTTGTGCCGCTGACTGCCAAGAACCCAACCAGCCGGGCGGCCCGCTGCCGGCGAATTCGGCGAGTTCTTGCAGGTCGGCTATCAGTTGCTCTTTGCGCGCACCCGGCGAGAACCAGCCCACCGGACGCGGATGATACAGCGCGGAGGTAATGTCACTGCGCTTCAACAGCGCTTGCAATTGGCGCGACAGCGTCGGCCGGCCGAAGAGGACGATCCGGCGGATGTGTTTGCCCAGGCTGTGGGCTTGTTCTCCCAGTCCACCTTCGGGACCGAGCAGGTAGGGGTAGGCTGCGATTGCGTTGCGAGAAAACCGTGCATTCGACGACGGTTCGGCAAACAGTGGCAACCCGAGAGCCAGCGCAAAATCATGAGCGACCGGCCCGGCGCCATGCCCAGCAACCACCACGGTGTGGCGTTCACGCAAGTTCGTGGCTTCAACCAGTTGCTCCTGGTACGAATGGCCACGGTCGTGCCAACGCTTATCGACTGTAAAACGCGGTTGGCCCTGGGCGGGTTGAATAACGGGTAGCACCCCGGTCTCAG
>CAZAAP010000018.1:19773-24344 GCA_964482935.1 uncultured Enteractinococcus sp. | reverse complement strand
TCCCAGTCGCAGAGACCGCCAAACCACGCAAGATCGAAATCAGCCGTGGCGGCGATCGGCAATCCATTTCCGCCTAAACCATCCAAAACTATCCGCCTAAATTGATCGTCACACGGTCAACATCTGGAAGGAGGCACTTGATTATGACAGCTGTATTCAATTTTCTCACTCCCGGCCCCGAGCCCACCCCTGATCAGGTGCCGGACGACCAGAGTGATTTCGATTGGATCATGACATCCGAAACACCCTGTTAAACCATAAATATTGATCCAGCAAGGCGCCGCGGCCCAGATTCTGACAGCCGCGGCGCTTGTGCTCTACCTACGCAACGCTCAGAACGCTACGCTAGACCGGGTGAGTTACGAGGAATACCCACACGTCTCCTCGAGTAGAAAGACCACCCGTAATGCAACGCGATATCTTGTACACCTCTGATATTTACGACGAATTCGAAGACGAGGTCTCCTCCCTTGACCTGCAGTTGCAATCGTTAGGTCAGCACCGCCAATTCCACGGTCGCATTCGGACCGTGCAATGCCTTCACGACAATGGCCTGGTCAAAGCCATCGCCAACGAGCCCGGCAACGGCCAAGTCTTAGTTGTCGACGGCGGCGGGAGCCTGCACTCAGCGCTGATGGGCGGCAATATTGCCAAAGCCTTTGCCGACAACGGGTGGGCCGGGGTCATTATCCACGGCGCGGTTCGGGATCGCCACGAGATCGAAGCGCTACCCTTGGGCGTCAAAGCGCTAGGGTCCAATCCGCGCAAGTCTGCCAAGGACGGCGTTGGAGTCCGCGATGTGCCCGTGACGATTCATAACATTGAATTCGCTCCCGGTGCCACGGTGTACGCGGATGAAGACGGCGTCGTTGTCGACGCGCGTACGTCCTAACCAAGGATCAAGGCCGCGGCGTCTACGCAAAGTAACGCACTCGTTATTCATGCCTGGGGGTATAAAAAACGCTGCTTTAGATCTCATCCTGGATTCGTGCTCTTCTTTATTTACCACTCCAACGATGTAACAGCGCGTTGGGGTTAGGCTGCGGCAGGCCAGGCGATGTCTATCACGAGATCTTGTTGGGGCGGGTCGCTGTTCCAGCGACTAATTTCAGCCAATGGTGGTCGGGTGCCCACCGTGTAATGGTGGCCGGTGGGAGTAGTCACCGTCAGGTGATCCGGGGTGCCGGTATAGGCCCAGCCTCGGTTTTCTTTGCGCTGGTTACACCGTTTGCATAAGCCGGTGGCGTTGGCCCAGCTCGTAGACCCGCCGTGGGCCCAGGGACGACGGTGATCGGCGTCTTGCACGGGGCTGTTACACCACGGAGTGGCACAAATATCGTCGCGGATTCGCAGCATTTTGGCTAACCCCTCGGGGAAGCGGCGACGGCTGGACTCTAAGGCCACGAGTTGGCCATCGGTGGGCCGGGTGTACATGCGGCGAAAAAACTTTAGTGACTCTGGGTCGGCTAACCAGTGTTTGACCATCCCCGATGGGAGCGGGCCATGGCCCGGGACCCAGCCCGGTAGGTCATCGTCACCTAGGAGGGTGGTGTCTTGCATCATGACAATAACTTCTGCTGTGACCCCGTCCGCCGTGGCTTGACCGGTGAGCAACTCTACGAACACATCGGCCATGACCTGTTCCCGGCCTAAGGATTCTCCGTCGGCGTCGACTGCTTCATCGTTGGCAAGCCGTTGATTTGTGAGCTTGGTCAGCGCATCCATCACCGCTAAACCCTGGTGGGTGGGGAGTTCGGCCGTGACACACACCATGCCATCAGCTGCCGGGTCCAGCCCCACGCGTCGCCGGCGAGTATTTTGAGCGGCGCGTTGCTCGGCGGCTTCCCGGTCTAACCGGTAGGCGTGCCCCTGCACGAGCTTGCGGAGCTGTGAACTCGAAGCCTCACCTAAACGGTGGGCGATCGCGGTATCAATTTGGCGGCGATGGGTCTCCGAGAGATGATTCGTTTGTTCGGCGACAATCCGCGCATGGTATTCACTGACTCGACCAGCAGCTAGCGCCGCCAAAGTGTTGGGTAACACCGTGCACAGGGCGGTGGCTGTATGGGTTAGGGCCGTTCCGACAAAAGCCGACTCACCACGAGCTAAGCCGATCTCGGCTTCAATACCCTTGAGCTGCATTGAGGTGGGGATACGCTCGTTGATTTCCTGGGCTTGTCTCTGTTCCACAAAACCGTGGGTGGCTTCGGCCTGGGCAGCAGCTAGCGTCCGTTTGGCGTGCTCTAGTCGCTGGATGCGGTCAATGTTCTCTGCTTGGGACCCAGCAGGCGACAGCGAGGTCAGGAATGTCACCAATTCCTGCACCTTTTCCGCAACGATCGCCTCTGTATTCATGTCTCCACCCTAGTCAGCAGGTAGGACACGATAAGCAAACACCGGCAGGACTGTGGACTATCGCGGCATATGCCCGAGACTGTGGAAAACACCAGATCTCAAGAGGCCTCCTGTATTTATCTTGAGATGTGCCGTCATCCCGGACAAGTCAATGAAGGGCGATGACCACTGGTCAGAGCAAGGCCGCGTTCGAGTCAGCTCCGCTGAGTTATCCTGTTTCAGTGAGCAGAATATTCGCCGACATCACCCCGCTGAAAGTCAGTCGCGATTACCGCAGGTTATGGCTTGGCAATTCCCTATCCGCCATCGGTACGCAACTCACACTGGTAGCGGTTTCGCTGGAAATCTTTGCCCTGACCGGCTCCTCCGCTTACGTAGGTTTATTGGGCGCTTTTGCACTCGTGCCGCTGATCATTGCCGGACTTTACGGGGGCGCGATCGCCGATCACGTTGACCGGCGCAAAGTTGCACTGTATTCCTCCTTAGTCTTGTGGCTGACGACGGTTGCGATATGTCTGCATGCGTGGCTCGGAATCCAAAACATCTGGCTGCTCTATGGCCTCATCGCTATCCACTCCGGAGCCTCCGGCATCAACCAGCCCACTCGCGGAGCGATCATTCCCGCCTTGGTCGGCACCGGACTCCTTGCATCAGCTAACGCCTTGAATATGCTGACAATGTCGATTTCCATGATGCTGGGCCCCTTACTTGCCGGTGGGCTGGTTGCTACGATCGGGTATGCCTGGACGTATACGATTGACGCCGTCACGTTCTTATTTACGCTCTATGCTGTCTACCGGCTCCCGGCACTCCCGCCGGTCCAACCTGAAGGTCAGTCCAACCAGGATCACAAAATTGGACTGCGGTCTGTGTGGGAAGGCTTCCAGTTCTTGGCGACACGGAAGAACTTGCGGATGACCTTCGCCCTGGACATCATCGCGATGGCGACGGCGTTCCCGCGGGCTGTCTTGCCTGCGATGGGCGTGTTGATCCTCGGGTCCAGTTACGCCCAAGGGGCCAGCGGTACCGGTGATGACCCGGCAGAACTGGTCACCGGCCTGCTCCTGGCTGGCATTGCCGCCGGTGCATTCATTGCAGGACTATTCTCGGGCACCTTCACTCGAATCACCGCTCAAGGGAAAGCCGTTTACTGGTCGATTGTGATCTGGGGATGTTCCATCACAATTTTCGGATTGTTCGGGTGGCTCGCTATTCGCAGTGCTGCAGATGGCGATCCCAGTATCCTGTTCCTGTGTGCTGCCGTTTCCATGTTAATGGTTGCTGGAGCAGCCGATTCAGTGTCAGGGATTTTCCGAAACACGATCTTGCAAACTGCGACTCCAGACCATCTCCGCGGTCGCCTGCAAGGCGTGTTCATCGTGGTGGTCGCCGGTGGTCCCAGGGTTGGCGAGATGCTAACCGGGAGCGTTGCCGCCGGTATCGGTGAGGCCGTCACTATGATCATCGGCGGGCTGTTGTGCGTCGTCGCAGCGACCATTGCAGTGCGGCTAGTCCCCGGTTTTCTGCGCTACGATTCGCGCCATCCAATTGCTTAAGTCGCTCGTCCAGACATTTCACCTCGCCCGAATGACTGTGTCTCATCCCCCAGGCTGAGGTGAACTACCGTAACTTGACCCCCACAATGACTCCTTGCGGCCGACGAATCAGCGCGGGCTGGCGACAAAGATGGGTACCAGATCGGCGACAACAGGTCACCGACACTCTCATCAAAGGAGCACATCATGTACACCTCTCTGGCACCAACGCTTGGCCGCACTCTGACCGACGACGAACTCAGCACGTTTGCCGGTGGTTCAGAGTGCGTGATCACCGTTGGCAAAAACTACAACAACAGACATCCACAAATCACCATGAGCGACGGCTGTCGTGGCATGAACATCACCATCCACGTCTACACGAAATGAGTCACGCCATGCAGAATTCAACACTTCTCACCCTTGGTCATCCACTCAGCGATGCACAACTGGCAGACTACGCCGGAGCTGAAGAATGCACGGTCATACTCATCATCCACCAAGACGGCAGTATCAGCCCGATTCTGTCGGACGGATGCGCAGGCAAAGTAGTGGTGAAACAAAAATGACACATCATGCCATAATCCCACCACAAACCATGTCAGTAGGCCGTCAACTCGACGACACCGAACTGGCCACCTTCATGGGCGGCGTCAAGGGTGGGTGCATCCCGTATCCTGG
>CAZAAP010000018.1:0-19673 GCA_964482935.1 uncultured Enteractinococcus sp. | reverse complement strand
CCGAACTGGCCACCTTCATGGGCGGCGTCAAGGGTGGGTGCATCCCGTATCCTGGTCTCCCATCTCCTGGCTCCCCAGTTCCCGGGCTTCCGAGCGACCCAATCCTCGACGATATCTTCAAAGGCCTCGGCATCTCTCAACAGCAATAAGGTCTCGTGTCGATGACCTTAGCGAGCACGGTTCCACGGGTTTGGAACATCATCACCGAACCCGTGGAACCGTTCGCAGCTTTTCAACACCACTTCGCTTATGTGTAAGGACAAATTTTCATGTCACGTGTACCCGTCGTGTTGCAAACCGCCGAAACGGACTGTGGACCGGCATGTTTGACCGCTATGTTGCGCTGGCAAGGTCAGCGCGTCAGTCTGGTGGATCTCCGGTCCGATATGGATCCGGGACGAGATGGCTCTTCCGGTGTGGTCATGCGCCGGACGGCTCAGCGCTGGGGTCTACCCTTACAAGCGCAGCTCGTCGACCCCGCAGAATTGGCTGAACGCATTGACGAACTGCCGCTGCCGCTCATTCTGCATCTGAAACGACAGCATTATGTGATCGTCGACCGTGTTCGAGGCGATCATGTGTACGTGATGGATCCAGCCGTGGGGCGTCGTCGTCTGACCCGTGATGAGCTCGTCGAAGAAATCAGCGGAGTATTGCTGTACCTCGGTGAAACCGATGAGCATGATGACGAACAGCGGGTGCCGAAGCCCCTGTCTCAGCACACCCCCGGACCGAAAGTCTTGAGCCAGCTTTTGGGTTCAGTACGTTCCGACCTCGCGCGAGCCGGTGTGCTGTCCCTGTTGTTGGCGGTTGGGGGCATTGCTTTGCCCGTCACCACCGCACTCATTGTGGATGCGCTGGTTGCCAGCGCAGTGGACCCGCATTACTGGTTGATCATCGGTATGAGCCTGGCTGTCACTATTGGAGTGTTGACATGGGGGCGAACCTGGGTGCTTGCCACCTTGCAACGACGGATGGCCGCACGATTAAGCACCACCGTTGCCGATACGCTATTTTCTCGAAGCCTGAAGTTTTTTGATCGACGCTCCGTTGGCGACCTCTTTGGCAGGGTCGAATCTGCACATGCCATTCACGCACTGCTCGGTGTCGCCCTGCTGGGGGCCGGTCTTGATGCACTGCTGACGATCGGCTATCTCATCGCGCTGGTGATTATTGCCCCGCCATTGGCTGCCGTGACGGGATGCTTCGCCGCGGTGTCACTCATTGTTTCGGGGCTGATCGCGAAACGCAGTGCGAGCCTGCGTCGAGAAGAAATTCTAGTCACCGCGGAATCTTCCACCCTGTTAGTTGATGGGATCGACGGGATCACCACGCTTCGTGCCTACGACGCCGAATCCGCCATGCTAGAGGACTGGTATCAACTGCTGGATCGGCGTCTACACCTGACACGTTCCAGGGCACGGCTCAACGCCGTGTCGATGGCCCTGCTGGCGGCCATGGGAGTTGGAGCACCATTAGTCATCCTTGTCCTGGCGTCCTCGTCGGCAGTGGCTGCGACCAGTATGTTTGGTCAAATCACCCCGGGCACCGCCCTGGGATTCATGGCGCTGGCGGCCGCGACGCTCACCCCGGTAGCATCACTGGCTACCCAGTTGGTTGAGGCTGCAGATCTTCGTCCGCTATTGGAACGTATCAAGGACCTCACCCTGGCCGAGCCCGAACGCTCGGACGGCGAGGATCCAGGTGAGCTCACCGGTCAGCTCACGCTGCAAGACGTCAGGTTCAAACACGAACGGTACGGCCAAGAAATCCTTCGTGGCATTAACGCCCACGTTGCCGCCGGGTCAACTATCTGTGTACTGGGCCCAACCGGTTGCGGTAAAACGACACTGGCGCAAGTGATGGCCGGTATGCACTCCCCCACCGCCGGGGGCGTGCTGGTCGATGGCAAAGACCTCGCGACGCTTGACCCACAGTCGCTCAGAGCACAGATTGGTGTGGTCTTCCAGGACTCCTGGACTCCCGCCGGAACCATCCGCGACGCCATCCTCGTCTCGCGGACCGGTTACACCGATGAAGACATCTGGCGAGCCCTGTTTCATGCTCAACTGGCCCAGGAGGTCCTCGCTCTACCAATGGGACTCGACACCCGGCTGGGTTCTGGAGGCACGGGGCTATCGGGTGGGCAACGCCAACGCCTTGCGCTGGCCCGAGCACTACTTGGTGAACCGAAAATTCTGATCCTGGATGAACCTACAAGTGCCTTGGACGGCGACACCGAACGAGCGATCGAAACAGCCCTGGTCGAGTTGAACATCACCCGCATTATTGTCACCCACCGACTGTCAATTGCGACCACAGCTGACCAGCTGTGGATTATGGACGACGGCGAGCTCGTTGAATCCGGTTCACCTGCCGAATTAGCGCTCGGCGACGGCTGGTACGCACAGCTACTGCAGTCGCAGTCCGCATCATCCCAGAAGCTGACCTCGGATACGGCCCTGGGATGATGACCTCCGGATGACCGTTGTGTCATGATACTGACACCACCCCACTGTTGTTTCACGCCCACTGTTGTTTCACGGAGGAAGTATGTCAGATCAACTAACCCAGCAGACCGCAGCCCATCGGGTCACCCTCAGCAATGGTATAGACCTTGTCGGTTGGGGCATCCGTGCTGACACCGTCGTCGTTCAAGCCAGCGGCCTGACCGGCCCAATCACCGTGGCCATCGATGGCCACGCTATCGAGGTCACCGAGGTGATTGAGTCCAACAGTGTGGGCGGGCTGTCACTACCACTGACCGCACTGGAATTGCCACACGGCAGCCTGGAAATGCAGGGCGAAACCGTTCCGCCTCATCTGGCACCGCCAGAACCGGCGCCAGATGAACCCCGAACTATGGGCGCCCAAACGTATTTCTGGTGCCTGGTCTTCCCAAGGATGCGTGGGTGCCGCTAACACGACGTTTCTGGCTGCGCTTGGTCCTCACCGCAGCCGTTTTCCTCGTTGATGCACTGGTCTGGGGCGGGTATACCCGGCTAATCACCGGCCACCACATGCCCGTTTGGCTGATCCTTGGCCTTGGCGTCCTCGGCTATAGTTGCCTGCTCATCGCACGCTCCCCCGTGCCCGGGTACGTTGCCATGCTGATCCTGAGCATCCACGGGCTGCTGCTGCCCGCTGCCGAGAGTTTTGCCGGATTCTTACTGGCATTATTCTGGATGGCGCGACTATCCGAACGACGGCGCGCCTGGTTTGCGCTGGCCTGGGCAGCCCTACCGCTGGCCGTCAATATTTATACCGGCTGGACATTCCACCTCGACGCCCCGCTGTCCCTGGCAGTGTTGAATACCGGATTGTGGCTCGTCTTGATTTTAGGCGTGTGGATCGCCGGGCGAGCACTGGCGCGCACTCACAATCGGTTGACCACGGAGCGCCAGTGGGCCGAAGCGGCAACGGAAGAAGCCCGAGCCATGGAACGTGTGCGCATCAGTCGCGACCTGCATGACACTGTCGCACACTCGCTGACCGGGATCGTTTTACAGGTCGCCGGATTGCGTGCAGCCCAGAAGAACCCTGGCCACACCACAGATATGGATGCTGTGCTGGCCGATATCCAGACCACCGCGGAACAAAGCATGCGTGAACTCCACCGGCTACTCGGGATGCTACGCACACCAGCCCGTGGCGACGACGCCTGTCGCCCCCACGGGTTGGCAGACATCGATGACCTGCTCGCCTCC
Source organism: uncultured Enteractinococcus sp. (assembly GCA_964482935.1). Taxonomy (GTDB): domain Bacteria; phylum Actinomycetota; class Actinomycetes; order Actinomycetales; family Micrococcaceae; genus Yaniella. The sequence continues at coordinate 15,966 of CAZAAP010000018.1, read as the reverse complement.
GCCAAGGCCTCCGGCGTAGCGGTGACCTGCGAAACCATCGGCACCCCGGTTCCCATCGACCCGAGTCTGGAACACGCGGTATATCGCGTCATTCAAGAGGGTCTGTCCAACGCCATGAAACACGCTGGCGAGGGAGCCCAAGTCCAGATCACCCAGCAGTGGGCACTACAGCAGTTGACGGTCAGTGTTCGGTCCACCAACGGTGTGGTCACCAGCCAACCAGTTTCGGGTGGGTTTGGTCTCGTGGGGCTGCGCGAACGCATCGGCGTCTCGGGCGGCACGATGAACCACGGACCGACGCCGACCGGGTATTTACTGCAGGCCACCCTACCCACCGTTCAAGCGCACCCTCGCCTCGAATCTTTCGGAGATGTTTCATGACCACAACCGTGATGATCGTTGATGACCAGCCCATGGTCCGCGCCGGGCTGACCATGCTGCTCAACGCCGAGGCCGACTTGGAAGTCGTCGGTGAAGCCTGCTCCGGCACCGAAGCACTCCAGCTGGCACGTCAAGTGAATCCGGACGTGGTGCTCATGGATGTGCGGATGCCCGGTATGGACGGGGTCACGGCGACCCAGCACCTGGTTCAAGAATCCCAGGCCCATCCCAATCAGCTGATCAAAGTGCTGATCATGACGACGTTCGATGATGAAGACGTCGTCGTCGGAGCACTCCAGGCCGGGGCGTCGGGGTATCTGCTTAAACACGCCTCCCCCACCGAGATTGCCGATGCCATTCGGCGGGTGTTGGCCGGTGATACCTGGTTAGACGCTACCGCTGCGACCCGGCTAGTTGAGCGCCTGCGCGCGCGATCGCAAGACACCACCGACCTTGCAGCACTGTTGACTCCACGGGAACAAGAAGTACTGCGGTTTGTGGCAGCAGGGTATTCAAATCAAGAAATCCGGGATCACCTGGTGCTCAGTGAGGCCACCGTGAAGACCCACGTCTCGAGGATCCTGTTGAAAACCGGGTCGCGGGATCGCGCCGCCATCGTCGCCCTGGCATATCGCACCGGATTTGTGGCACCCGAGGACCCGTTACCGGAATAGGTCATCCCATTTAGGTAGCCGGGTTACCGCTGTGGGCTGATGCCTTCTGAAGCCGCGCCGGCGATGCTGAAGGTAGTGCTGCACGCTGCAGTCACCGACATCGTCACCTACCTGAAGGAGTCCGATGAAAGCCTCACCCCTCCGCCTGATATCTGTGATCGCCGCCGTAGGGCTGGCATTGTCCGCTGCTCCGGCCCACGCTGCCGAAACCAAGCCCGATCCGACTGCGCCGATTATCGTCAAACCCGATCCATCCGACCGGATCATTCCGCATCCTCGACCACCACGCATTCCTTGTCAGAAGCCGATACCACCGCCGGGATGGGAAGTGCCGATGTACTGCCAGATCGGGCCGATCATTCCGAGCCCGCGTCCACCGTGGGAGATTGTGGATCCGATTCCGGGTCCGGTACTCCCGTGGAGTCCCGAACTCACAGCCAACCCAATCCTCCCTGTTAATCCAGGGAAACAGCTCGATCCAGCAGATCCGAAACATTACACCGGGACGTACCAGCCACAGGTATAGGCTCACTATTCACGGCGTAAACTCACACTCGCTGTCACGGGTCATCAGGTTCTCCTGGTGGCCCGTGACTACATTAAGCGGGGACATCAACTAAATTAGCCTCGGTGTTCGTTTCGAATGCCGCTTCCAGTACCTCTCGAATGCATACTTGGTCCTCGGGTGAGTTCTCACGCTCACTACGGGTCTGCCACAAGTGATCGCTACTAGACATGCCAAACCCTTCAGCACTCGATGATTCTTCTTGCAGTCAGATTACCGCACGTAAGATGGCACCACATAAGATACCCTACCGGGGTATATCTGCCGAGAGTGAAAGCCGTCTTGACGTATACCCTATAGGGGTATAGAACTAGAGGTGCTAGAACAGCTCAGAGCAAGGGACACACCATGTCAACACAACAGCCAGATTACGATGCGGTTGGCTACACAGATGCTAAAGCGCAGTATCTCAAACGTCTCGCGCGCATCGAAGGCCAGGTACGCGGCATCAAACGCATGGTCGAAGACGACACCTACTGCATAGACGTCCTCACCCAGGTGTCCGCGGTCAATAAGGCCCTGCACGCTCTGAGCCTCGGATTGGTCACCGACCACATGAACCACTGCGTCATCGACGCCGTCGCCTCGGGCGATGAAGCCGTCATCGAAGAAAAAGTCCAGGAAGTTTCGGCCACGATCGGCCGGCTCCTGCGTTAGAAGGGACAAGATACACATGGCACAAACCACCCTGAAACTTGAAGGCCTCACCTGCCAGGGCTGCGTCGGCTCAGTCACCAAAGCCCTCTACAGCCTGCCGGGTGTGACCGACGTCAGCGTTGATCTCGTTGACAACGGCGTCTCCACCGCGACCGTGACGTCCAACCCGACCCCATCGGCCCAACAATTCGCCGAGACGGTCACCGACGCCGGCTACACCGTCGTCAACTAAACTCACCTCTTCATAAAGGATCAGCATGCCTACCGAAACCACGGACACCCGCGAAGTACAACTGGATATCACCGGTATGTCCTGCGCTTCGTGTGTGGGCCGAGTTGAACGCCAGCTTGAGAAAATCGACGGCGTGGAAGCCTCCGTGAACCTGCCGCTCAACCAAGCCTTCATCAAAGCGCCCACCGGGCTGGAAGACAAGATCCTGGTCGACGCCGTCTCGAAAGCCGGTTATGACGCCGTCATCCACGGGCAAACCCAGCCCTCAACACAACCCACCGACGACGAAGCAACGGATGTCGAAGAGCCGGTCAGTCATGAAGCGCCGGGTGCCGCCGAGCTGAAACCGCGGCTCATCGTTTCGGCAATCCTCACGGTCCCACTGTTTCTTATTTCCATGTTCACCGCGTTCCAGTTCCCCCACTGGGGCTGGGTAGCGATGGTGCTAGCCCTGCCGGTGACCTTCTGGGGCGGTTGGCCATTTCACCGTGGCGCCCTGAAGGCCGCGCGCCACGGTGGCTCAACGATGGACACGTTGGTATCCATCGGGGTGACTGCAGCCTGGGTGTATTCAACCGTAGAGCTGCTGCTCGATCCGGGCATGACACACATGGCCGGATCGCACGATCACTCGCTGTATTACGAGACAGCCGGCGTCGTCACCACGTTCTTACTATTGGGCCGCTACCTGGAAGCTCGGGCCAAGAATCGCGCCAGTGAAGCACTGCGCTCGCTATTGAATCTGGCTGCGACGAAAGCCACCGTCATCCGTGATGGGCAAGAAGTTGTTATCGATGCCTCAGAATTGCATGTGGGCGATGAATTTGTGGTGCGCCCGGGCGAGAAGATAGCAACCGACGGTTTCGTGGTTTCCGGCCACTCGGCTATCGATACGTCATTGATTACCGGTGAGTCCGTACCGGTAGAAGTCTCCGAATTTGACACGGTGACCGGCGCGACCATGAACACCTCGGGAAGGCTTGTGGTGCGAGCGACCCGGACCGGTGCGGATACCACGCTGGCACAAATGGGTCAGCTCGTCTCACGCGCCCAATCTGAGAAAGCTCCGATCGCGCGGCTGGCCGATCGCATCTCCGCAGTCTTCGTCCCGATTGTCTTGGTTATTGCCATCGTGACGCTCATCGGGTGGCTCCTCGTCGGCGATCCTGCTACCGCTTTCCGCGCGGCCGTGACCGTATTGATTATCGCGTGTCCGTGCGCCCTGGGCTTGGCCACTCCGGTCGGTCTGCTGGCAGGTACCGGACGTGCCTCGCAGTTAGGCATTCTCATCAGCGGCCCCCAGGTGTTAGAAGACTCTCGCGGAGTCGACACGATTGTGTTAGACAAAACTGGGACCGTTACTAAAGGCGAAATGACCGTTTCGGATTACGTAACCTTCGATGGTCAAGATGCCACCGCCGTATTGATCGCCGCTGCGGCTGTCGAACTGGGCTCAGAGCATCCCATCGCACAAGCCATCGTGGATGCCGGCAAGGCAGTCTCTGCCCTGCCGGAAGTCACCGAATTTGAATCGACGGCGGGTGGCGGCGTGGTCGGCACCGTCGACATGGGCGGCACCACACAACGCGTTGCCGCAGGTCGTTCAACCTTTATCACTCAGCACGTCGGGGAGCTCAGCCAGGAACATCATCGAGCGCTGGCAGAGGCCGAAGCGGTTGGGGCCACCGCAATTTGGGTAGCGATTGACGAAAAAATCGCCGGGATTATTTCCCTGCAGGACCAGATCAAAGATACCTCGGCTGACGCGATCGCTGAACTCAAGACCATGGGGGTCACACCCATGTTGCTCACCGGCGATAACCCTTCGGTTGCTCGCCAAGTGGCTGCTGACGTCGGGATTGACCCTGCCAATGTCTTCGCCGGGGTCCGCCCCGAAGACAAAGTTGAAAAGGTCAAAGAGCTTCAAGCTGCGGACAAAACCGTGGCCATGGCCGGTGACGGCGTCAACGACGCCCCCGCACTGGCTCAAGCAGACCTTGGGATCGCCATGGGGTCGGGCACGGATGTAGCACGGGAAGCTGCCGACATTACTGTCATGGGCTCATCATTGACCCAGGTCACCCAGGCCCTGCAGTTATCACGCAAGACCCTGCAGATTATCCGAACCAACCTGTTCTGGGCGTTTGCCTACAACACTGCGGGGATTCCCATTGCGGCGTTCGGCTTGTTAAATCCGATGCTTGCAGGCGTGGCGATGGCAGCATCTTCGGTCCTTGTGGTCCTGAATTCGTTGCGCCTTACCCGATTCGGTCGCTGATATAGCAACGATCGGCACTCCCTGGTAGGAACACAGAGCTGGGCCTTGCCTCAGCCTGTGATCTGTGTCACACTGTGTGAACGTTTCTCCACGAAGCGGGGTTGGCCCGGACGCTACCGTTCGTTCCAACCGCATCTCAGAACCATCAGGGAGGGCCCCGTGCTGAAACTTATTACAATGATCCAAATGTTTTTTCCAACACCGCCTCGCAAAAAGATCGCGGCACCAGACCTTAAGGGGTTTGCAACGTATAGCGATCTCGGGACTATTACGTCCGACCCGTGGGCTGGATGGGTACTTCACGAACATCCTCGTATCGAGTCTTAGACCATACCTATTTCTGCCAGCTCGACGCTATGTGTCGGTGAGCCAATCACCCCCGAGGCCCCCGATAAATCAAGCGCACCACATCATCTAATCTTCTACCATGTTTGCAACCCGAGCAGTGTTCGTCAGCCGATCCACCATTCTTGCTGCCACAGCTGCCGTCCGATGGTCTGCATCCAGCATCGGATTCAACTCCGCGATATCCGCATGAACCAGCTTGCCGGAGGCCGCGACGTGATCAATAACCGCAGAAACCAGTGGCACCGGCACCCCATAGGGTGCCGGTGCACTGACGCCAGGGGCCACTGCCCCCGGTAAGACATCCAGATCAATCGTCAGATAGACGATGTCGACCTGCTCTAGCAGCTGTGCGACCGCACGGCCTGCTTCAGCAGGATAGGTAATCCACCGGTCATCTGTCATCCAACCGAGTCCGGTCTGAAGCGCCCGATTGAATAAATCCGCGGTATTCGACGCCTCTGCAATACCCAGGGCGGTCACCAGGGTGTCCCGACCGGCTTCAGCGTCCATAATCTGTGTAAACCCAGTTCCCGACGTCGCCAGTTCGCCCGGACGGTTATCAAAGTGCGCATCCAGGTTGATAATGCCTAACCGAGCCTCCGGGAATGCCGCGCGAACCCCGAGGTAGGACGCCCACGTGATTTCGTGGCCACCACCCAGCCCAACGGTCAATTTACCCTGACGCAATAACTGATCCAGTGCTTCACCGTAGCGCTGCTGGGCGCTTTCTAAGTCGCCCTCCACGACGGCGACATCGCCGGCGTCAAACAGTGGGATCTGATGGTGCACGGCCATGGAACCAAGAGCCTTGCGAATCGCTGCCGGACCGTCAGCGGCTCCGACACGCCCTTGATTGCGAACCACTCCCTCCTCGGAAGCAAAACCGAGCAGGGCAAAGCCCGACTGGGATGGTTCGACCGGTGCGATCCGATTGTGCCAGCGGGCATGTTCTGGGCCGGGACCGTCATCGCGGCCAGTCCACCTAGGAAACTCGAAGTCTGTCATGCTCTCCAGCCTAGAACGTTTCAGCCACGTTGACGCATACTTTCAGCCCGCCTCCGGCTTAGTTGCCTGTTTCGCGGACGTCTCTTCCCAGCTCAGCAAATGCCTTGAAGTCTTGCATGTGCTGTCGTGAGTATTTCCGGAAGGCACCACGCATGAAAGGCACCATCAGTCGCATCGGCAAGCCGCTGAATCGGTACTCATTGTCACTTTCCCATAGCGTCGTGGCGGGATCGATTGCAGTGAATCGATCCCGCGTGGCGCTCCACATGCCCTTGGCCACGATTTCGCGCTCGAAGTGCACGATACTATCTGCACGAATTTCGCGCAGGTTTGCTGGCTCGCGGCGCGTGATGGTCTCGATGGCTTCCATGGTTTGTTGGCCCATTTGTAGCACCACCCTCGATTCGGTCCCTACTTCGCCGTGCGCTCCATGCAGTGGCTCGTGCGAGACTAAACCTCGCAACCACTTCGGCAAGTAGGCCGGGTCAGCCAGCAGCTGGACCACTTCCTCACGCGGTAGGGCGATCTCGATCGAGACGGTGTACTTCATGACGGCTTGCTCCCGTGAGTTGTAGTGAAATCCCAGTAGCGACCCGAAAACGACAGCTGAAGGCTTCGAACTTCCTGTGATGCGGTAGGTCACCGATTTGCCGCACCCGGACCGGCCGTGAAGTACCACGTATAAAACGCACCCCACCCGCCCAAGAATAGACTCGTCTTGGTTGTCGAACCCAGCCCTTGGCGATCAGCCAGCTTGCCCAGGGCCGCCACGCCGCCGGTTACCGCTAGGAATCGACCCATCCGAGCCGGGATGGACAGCGCCATAAACTTCCCGAATGGCGCGTTGCCGTGAGCCAGGGTCCGAGCGTAAATCTTATACGGCACCCCGCGGGTCGGGCCAAGCACCAGTGCTGACCAACCCTTCTCGTCGAGTTCTCGCTCGACATCCGCAATCATCGACTTGGAGATACCGGGGATCGACGTCAGGATTTTCTCCGTCTCTTCGGGGTCCATGCGCTGCGTCAGCAGATAGTTCGTCGCACCACCGGCGAGCGCACCGCCAAGTGCGGAAAAAGTAGCGGTCATGCCGCGCCGCGGATTATGTAGCGCTAACCAGCTGGTCCAGAGATCCGGCACAATGAAAAAGACCGTGGCTTCTGCACTGCCCCAGGCAGCTGCTAACCCATGATCGAAGTACTTACGGAACATCTGGCCTCAACTCCCAGACTGCGCGGTCAAGAATATCTAGGTTCAGCCTAGTGCACCGCCTACACTGGAGCAGTACTTCCACACCTGAGAACAATGAGGACGAATGTCGGAAACCAACTCTCCGCAGGGCACTGACCGGCGTGCGATCCCCCAGCGCTCGACCACCTGGGCGGCCAAGCTTGCCGCTCTCATGGTGGCAGTACGACTCACCCCGAACAGGGTATCGGTGGGGTCCGTGCTCTTCGCGTTCCTCGGCGCTGTCGCTTTCATCGGGTCCGCCGTGGTTGTTTCGGACGCCGCACGCGCCGTCTGGTTGATTATCGCCGCGGTGTGCATTCCCTTACGACTATTACTCAATATGCTTGATGGCATGTTGGCGGTCGAAAAAGGGATGCATACCCCAACCGGGGATTTATTCAATGAGGTCCCTGACCGCCTGGCCGATCTTTTCTTACTAGCAGCCGCCGGCTACGCGACCCTGGGGATCTGGGTGGGGGCCATCGATTGGGGTGTCGCCCTCGGGTGGGCCGCCGCCGCTGCAGCCGTGCTGACCGCATATGTTCGTACCCTCGGGGCCGCGAACGGTGTTGGCAATTTCTTTGACGGTCCCATGGCAAAACCGACCCGCATGTGGGTGCTCGTGCTGGCTAGCCTGGCATCTTTGATCGAACCGTTCTTTGATGGGCGGGGGCTGGTCTTGGCGCTCGGACTGGTGATCATTTTGGTGGGTTCGGTCGTCACCGTGATCATACGATTGCGCCGGATTGGTACTGCACTGCATACTCGAAAGGCCGAGACTTCATGAAGAAACCGTCGAATCTGTTCAAACGCGGCCTGTCCAAAACGATCATCGCAGCAGCCGGAGCAAATCTGGTCGCCCACGGTGCTGACGGCGCCGAGCCGCACTTCCCAGACCAGGCCATCTACTACGCGAACCACTCCTCGCATCTCGATTTTCTGATGTTGTGGGCCATCATGCCGCCCGATCTGCAACCCCGGGTCCGGCCCATCGCCGCTGAGGACTACTGGGGTTCGGGTATTCGACGCTCGATTGCCAGAGGTATCTTCAACGCGCATCTTGTGCAGCGCTACAAGGACCGCCCATACACGCGTGCTGATGAGAGGGCCACCCTTAAAACCGATTCGGGGAGCTCACCAAAACAAGGCCAGCTGGCCGGGATGACTAAGATTTTAGATGACGGTGATTCGCTGATTATTTTTCCGGAAGGAACCCGCGGGCCTGCAGATCAGGTCGCGACATTCCACGCCGGTCTCTATCGGTTGGCTCAACATGCGCCACACGTTCCCACCGTGCCGGTGACACTCAAGAATCTCGGGAGGGTATTGCCCAAGGGCGAGTTCATCCCGGTGCCCCACTTATCGACGGTCATTGTCCACGCCCCGATCTATTTACAAGACCGGGAGGCCCAAGAGGCGTTTCTGAGCCGCGCTCGTGCCATCCTTGCCAAGGAGCTCCAAGCCGGTGCATCTGCTGAAGGAGACACCGAATGATCGGACTCTTGAATGAGACCGTTGTGAGCTTATTTCTTGGTATCGGAGGCATTCTTGTCCTCGCCACGATTGTTGCTGTCATCCTAGGGGTGCGTAGCCGAGGCAAAGACAGCCCGACGCTGAAGAATCTCAACCAACGCATCGGTGCCTGGTGGATCATGGCCCTGGGCCTGGCCATCACATTGTTAATCGGTGAGACCGCCGTCATCGTATTGTTCCTCGTGCTGTCCTTGCTGGCGCTACGGGAGTTCTTGACGATTGCTCCGACCCACAGATCCGACCATAAAACACTGATCTGGCTGGTGTATATCATCCCGCTGATCAACTACTGGTTTCTGTGGGAGCACTGGTACGGCGCGTTTGCCGTCCTGATACCGGTCTATGCATTCTTATTCTTACCGATTCGCAACGCGTTCGTAGGTGATACCGAAAACTTCCTACAACGCGCAGCACTCATCCAGTGGGCCCTCATGGTGTGCGTTTATGCCATCAGCCACGTGCCCGCCGTCATGCAGTTACCGGTGATGATGGACCAGGGGCGCCAAGCAGCAGAAGGTGCCCCTCTGGGTTCCGGTGGCGCCGAGGGCGCGCTGCTGATGCTTTTCCTGATAGTCGTAGTGCAACTATCAGACGTGTTCCAGTACATCTGGGGCAAAACCCTGGGCAAACACCCCGTCGCCCCGAAAGTCTCGCCAAATAAAACCTGGGAGGGGCTCATCGGAGGTGTGCTGACGGCTACCGCAATCGGGGCGGCACTGTGGTGGATCACGCCGTTTACCTGGTGGCAAGCCGCACTCCTGGCCTTCATCTCGTGTCTGATGGGCTTCTTTGGCGGCCTGGTGATGTCGTCGATCAAACGCGATCGCGGTGTTAAAGACTTTGGTGCCACCATTGCCGGGCACGGCGGGATTATGGACCGGTTAGATTCGTTGAGCTTTGCGGCCCCCGTGTTTTTCCATCTGGTCCGATTCTTCTTCACCAGCTAGTGGGAAACGGGGAGGTTATCTCTGTTCTTGTGCTGGCTTCGCATAGATGATCCGAGGGACGGGGGACCAATTCACGGTAGTGCGAGGAGCATTCCGTGTAGTTCATGCAGCATTCGAGTTGCCACGAAGCCTTATACCAACACGACGTGGGGCGGGTTGGTCCCACCCCACCTCGTGGGTAATAACTTCGTGCATTAACTATGAAGTTAGGCGTATTTTGCTGCCTCGACATCGACTTTGGCCGCTGCGGCTTTGTCCAGATAGAACACGCAGTCGCTGTGCATCTGCAGCGCCGATCCCGGACGCTCTTCGGATGGTGGCTCTTCAAGTGAGTCGCGAATGGCGTCGACTTTAGCTTCCCCGAAGGCCATCAAAATGGCTTTGCGCGATTTCAAGATGGTGCCGATGCCCTGGGTAACTGCCAGTGGTGGCACTTCGTCGACACTGTCAAAGAACCGCGAGTTGTCTTTGCGGGTCAATTCAGTGAGTGCCCCCACGTGGGTTGGGGAATCGAATGGGGTGCCGGGTTCGTTGAAACCGACGTGGCCGTTGCGGCCGATGCCCAACAGCTGCAGGTCAATGCCGCCGGCTGCTTCAATTTCGTCGTCGTAGTATCGTACGGGCCCTTCGCCGGAGTCATCGGGAGCTTCAGGTACATGGACCTGGGATGGATCTACACCCAGCGGGACGGTTACGGTGCGGTTGATGACGGCGTGGTACGACTCGGGGTGGTCCCACGGCAGGCCGATGTATTCATCCAGTGCAAAGAACTGCAGCTGCGAGACGTCGGTGTTGTTTTCTTTGATTTTTTCTGCCAATAATTCATAGGCCAGTTCTGGAGTGGAACCGGTGGCGACACCGATGACCGCGTTGGGTTTTTCCACGATCAGGTCGTGCAGTGTCTGAGCGACCTCTTCGGAGGCTTTTTCTTTATCGGGCAGAATTTTTACTTTTACCATGTGTTATCCCCGTTCGGATCGTTTAGGCATTAGTGTAACGGTGATCGACAGTGTTATGGCACTGGTTGATCACCTGCGTGCCGATTTTTTCACTTTACACCGGCTACGGGCCCCGGTACCTATAGGTGGGTGGCGAATTCAGTCGAGTCCCCGCACGACAAGGGCGTCCGCCATGTCGTCGGCGTGTTTCAGCGACAACACCAGCACCGGCACGACCCACGCCCACGGTGCCAATCGGACTCCGCGAGCTCGTTGCGCGTCGCGGACTTGTCGGATAAACCCCATAATCTGGCCCAGGGCAGAGAGCATCAAGGCGACTGCGAGCGCGATTTTATAGGGATTGGCGCCCAGGGGTTTCAACGGTGTCATGAGTTTTTCTACGGTGGCGACCAGGTGCTGAATTTTGGTGGTGCGGGTGAACAGCTGGGCGCCCAGAATGATGGTGATTAACCGCGTCGTCACGGTGGCTGCGACTTCGGGTTCGTTGAAGATTAGCTGGGTGACGACGAGGAATACCAGCAGAAAGGCCATGCGCAACACATCGAGGCCCATGATGCGCAGCGGTATTCGTGCTAGCCCGTAGCCCAGCAACGGTACAGCAACAACGAGGATGGACCAGTAGGAGTCCGGTAGGAAGAAAAGTGCCGTCGAGCCGATCGCGAGGACGCCAAGTTTTAACCAGGTAGGTGCCCGGTGGACAAACGACCAGGTCGGATAATACAACGAAAGCATTAGCCGATGTGCTCCAGATAGTGGCAGATGGCATCTGGGCCGCGGTGGGCGATCTTTGCGTCATGGATCCAGATGATGTCTTCGCATTTGGCGGCCAGATCCAAGTCGTGGGTAATCAAAATGAGCTGCCGGTCTTGTGAGGCAAAGAGTTGCTGGGCCACGAGTTTGGCATAGCGAGCATCGAGCATGGTGGTGGGTTCATCGGCGATCAGCACGTCCGGGCGGGTAGCCAGCACGGAGGCGAGCGCGAGGCGCTGGAGTTGCCCGGAGGACAGTGACAGCGCGGGTCGATCGGCGAGCTCGGTCAGGTCGTGTTCGGCCAGGACCGCTTCAAGGGTGGCTTGCCGTTGGTCTTGGGGCAGGTGTCGCAGGGAGAGCTGGATGTCTTCGGCCACCGAGGGCATGATGACTTGGGCGGCCGCATTAGCGATGATCATCCCCACCCGGCGGGCGAGGTGTTTTCGTCCCGTGGCCACCTCGGTGCCGTGGATTTTCGCTGATCCAGTGTAATTGAGCAGTCCAGCTAAGACTTTGGCCAAGGTGGATTTACCGGACCCATTTTCACCGATAATGGCGGTAGTTGGAGCCCCCAGGGTCGCTGAGACGTGGTCGAGCAGCACGGCGTCGTCGGGTTTGACCGTCACGGTCACGTTGTCTAATTCGATCATAGATTCCTCACCAGCAGGGCGGCTCCCATGCCACCGGCAATCGCGGCAGCGGTGACTCCGTAGGTTCCGGCCGGTGCGTTGTGTAGTTGTTCGATAGTGGTTAAGAAGGCGATGACACCGGATGCGGCCCAGGGGTGACCGTGAGCCAGTGCGCCACCGTATTGGTTGACCTTATGGGGATTGACCCCGAGGCGCTGGCAGACAGCGAGGACTTGGGCGGCATAGGCTTCAACGATGTCAATAACGCCGATGTCGGCCACGGTCAGCTCGTGGGCAGCCAAGAGCGCTTCGACCGCGGGGGCCGCAGCAATGCCCGGCAGGGCCGGGTCAGCGCCAATGAGTCGATAGTCGACGATTTCAATACCCAGGTGGTCTTCGGTGCTTTCGGGTGCGACCTGGACGACGGCGGCGGCGTCGGCGATGCGTGCGGCCGTGAGTCCTGTGACGGTTGCCCGAGGATGGTGGGTTACCGGTTCGAGGCGCCCCAGGAGTTTGGTGACGTCGCGGGGTCCGTCGTCGGGCCGACCACCGACCACAAAACGCGAGGGATGCTCAAGCGCTCGGGTATGACTGTGCATCGCGTAGGTTTCTTGGGCTTCGCGGGCGATGTCGTAGTCGACGGCCAGTCGATCGGCTGCCTCGGTCATGTCCGGATCCGCGAATCCTTTGGGTGCGAAGGCCGCCTGGGTGCGTTTGCCATCGGGCCACGCGGTGGATGGCGATTCGGTGCCGCCGGCAACCACGATCTGACCGGTCATCTTGGCATGCGCTGCAGCCTGACCCACGGCCAGCAGGCTGGAACCGCACTGGGCATCCAGCGTCATGGCGCCGGTGGTTTCCCAACCGGTGCCCAGCGTGGCGATCCGGGCCACGTTGCCGCCGGGACCCACGGTGTTGCCCAACATCACCAGATCCGGTTGCCGAGGCATCGCGGATAAGGCAGTAGCGGCCAGCTGGTCGTCGGTCATATCGGATTGACCGCGGTGCCAGCCGGTGATTGCGGTTCGAGCACCGGCGGTGACAACGATACGGGTCATATTACCTCCGGGGTTACTCGCCGAATCTTACCCGAGGCGGTACGCGGTAATCGGTTAATGCGATGCCACTGCACCGGCCGGGCTGCTTTGGGCAGGCGCGTCCGCACCCAGTGCCGCAACTGGTCGATCCCGGGTTTGCCTTCAACCCAGGCGACGACGCGTTGACCCAGTGCCGCATCGGGTTGGCCCAGCACCAGACAGGCGTCAACCTCCGGATGCTCAGCGATGACGCGTTCGACGTCGGCCGGGATCACAGTCGCGCCAGCCGTCAAGATTGCGCCGTCGCCGCGGCCGAGAAACTCCAGGACACCGTCGGTTTCGGTCACGCGGTCACCAACCGTTGCCCATCGGATGCCAGCAACGCTTTCTGTTCGCAGCGTGCCGCCGAGCACATCCAGGGCAAGCTGCGGGCTCGCGACCCACAGCTCACCGTCCTTGATGCGTGTTGTGACACCCGGAAATGCCCGCATACCATCCCCGGTATTCCAAGCAACCAGACTCAACTCAGAGGCACCCACATACGGTACCGTCTGAAGCCCCATGCGGCGTGCGCGCTGGGCGAGCTCAGCGGATAGGCGGTCCCCTCCGACCAGTACGGTGCGGATGGACGAGTCAGTCCCGGATTCCACCCGGTCTAGGAGGTGCTCTAGCCAGGCGGGTGTCACATGAGCTGCCACCGCCCGACGCAGGCCCGGGTCATCAGGCTCGGGAAGAACCAGCTCAAGTTGCGACTCATGCGCCCAAGCTGCCGAGAACAATGCCATCGACGAGACCTGATGTACCGGCATCCACAACCCATCACCGGGCTCCAGCCCCAGTTGGGCATTCAGTGGCCCAAAGGCTACTCGCCAACTGTCAGCACTACGCACCACGATCTTTGGTGCCCCAGTAGTCCCGGAAGTCAACACCGCCCACGCCGCGCCCTCCGGCAGAGCCAGAGACGCCGTCTGCACGTCGCCAGTCATCGGGGCTCTGGGATCCATGATCAGGGACACTCCCCCGTGGGCACGCACCCGCAGTGCTTGGGCTAAGGCGTCGGCTGCCCGCGGCGCGTTAACCGGCGACAGGTTCTGGGGCACGCTTGATCGGTTCTCGTTCAAAGGCTCGGGGGTACGCGCGGTACAGGCCCATTGTCACCAGCGTGGCGATCACGACCTTGGTCAAGTCCCCGGGCAGGAACACCATTGAGGTGATGATGGTTTCGCCGATGCTCAATTCGGTGAGCCAGGCCTGAACCGGAATACCGAACATGTAGATGACCAGAATGCCACCCACAATGGAGCCCAGCACCACACGCCACCACACGGGACGCGATCCGACGATCAGCCCGATAATGATCGGAGCAACCAGCCAGCTGATCAGATAACCCGCGGTTGGTGACATGAACACCCCAATGCCACCGCGACCACCGGCCAGCAACGGCAACCCGACAGCCACCCCAAGCAGCAAGAGCGCCATTGATGCGGCTCCGCGCCAGGGACCCAGCACGGCTCCGGCCAGCATCACGCCGAGAGTTTGTAGCGTGATGGGCACCGCTCCGCCAACACTGATGGCGCCGATCAGGCCCATCCCGGCGGTCAGGGCCGCAAATACCGCGATGCGGGCTATATCTCTTGCCGACATCATGACTCCTTTTGCAAAACTTGTTGAACACTGTTCATTGAACGGTGTTCAGTGTAGCGTGAAACTCGGAGACGTGCCACATATTAATACGTCTGCCACGACCACTAGGGAACCACCTGGCACTATGATGGGCACTAATGTCTACGATTACCCGCGATGAACTCAGCCGCGTTGGACTGCACCTGTTGGCCGACCACGGGCTGGCCGATGTGTCCATGCGCCGGGTCGCCAAAGAATTCAATGTCGCCGTTTCCGCGCTGTACTGGCACGTCAAGGACAAACAATCCCTCCTCGGTGCCATGGTCGACCGCCTCCTTGCAGATCTCAACTTCGCCCCACCCACCGACGACTGGCGCGCAGATCTCATCGCGCGGGCAGAATTGCTCTATGCCACGCTTCTGGACACCCGCGATGCCGCAGAACTCACCGCCTCGGTCCTAGCACTGGGGACCGGCGGTACCCGCATGCGCGCAACAATCCATGAAGTCTCGCCCGACACCGTGACCACCGACGCGGTGATGTCGTTGCTGATCGGCCACGCGACCCTGAACCAACAACGCCTGCAAGCCCAGGCCCTTGGTGTTGACGTCGCCCCGACCATCACCACCACGTTCCGACAGGCGCTCGATCTGTTGATCTAGCGTCAGTTTCTCATTTTCGTCTCATCTGGATCCGTCATACTAAAATCATGTCACGTCTTCTTGCTACCCGGATCGTGTGGCTTGCGGTTGGGCTCGTCGCCCTCGTCACCGCGGGCTTTGCTGTTCAACCCATCATGAGTGGGCCGGAAGACCGCGACCTGGGTCCGGTCGTGTACAACACCCACGAACCGGCGCCCTCGCCCACCGAACCCGAATCACCCCAAACTCCTACCTCGTCGCCCGAGGCCGAAACTCCCGCACCCGAGCCCGATAATCATCCCGTGCAGCCCGCTCCCCCGGTCGTGGTCGAAGATGACGACGACGATTGGGACGATGACGACGATGATGATGACTGGGATGACGACGACTGGGACGATGACGACGATGATGATGACTGGGACGACGACTGGGACGATGATGACGACGATGACGACTAATGCATCCCGCCGCGCGGCGGGC
>CAZAAP010000017.1:0-24469 GCA_964482935.1 uncultured Enteractinococcus sp. | reverse complement strand
TTGTTCCATGCTGCCATCAAAGTCGAGTCGAGTCGAAGCGGTCATTTCCTGTAGTGGCATCCCACGGTTGAACTCCACGAAGAACTCACCATCACCGTGACGTTCGTCCACCACTTGCCAGTGCTCGGGATAAGTAGTTTCCCCATCCAGCTGTTGGAGATTATTGGGGTCACAAATTGCCTCGCATGACCAATTGGATCCCACGAATTGCGTTACCACGTCCGGTGAATCATTGTTGGAAACTTCTTTGACCTCAAACGAAGCCGCATCGTTGGCCAGAAGCAGCTGCATGCCCGAACTCAGGGCTTCCGGATTAGAGAACTGCACCGTAATGCTGCGGGCGTCGTTGCCATCTCCAGGGGACGCGGCTCCAGTATCAGTAAGGGGTTCAGCGACCCCCTCGAGTTCCTGCAGCTCTCCAACGAGTTGGGTGAGAAAGTTATTTTGCGCTTCAGCCGCCTCAGCCGAAACAAGGTAGTCCATAGTGATCTGAAATTCTCCGGATTCCAGAAATTCCACATTTAACCCCACATCCTCAAACCGACGGTCATCAATCACGGTGAAGTTCATCCGGGGGAGTGAAGTGGCAGTATCAACTGCTTCACCCTGGAACTGGACAGTGGCCGAGCCGCTCGAGGTCAGAACGGTGGCATTATTTGCTACCACGCCTTCAGTTACAAGGGCCTCAGCGGCCCAGCCCATGAGATCATCGTTATAGAAACTCTCTTCAACTGACATAGTCCTAACGAGCTTCTGTTCATCGATCTTAATGCTCATGTTGCGCTCAGCAGCGGGCACTTCAGAAGCATCCAGAAGGCTACGAATTTTGTTTTGATAGTCATCAAGATCTTGGAAATGCAAGGTGAAGGTAGCGCTGTAGCCTTCTTCGCGTTGCTCTATCCCATCAAATACCAGCACCTGGGGAGCATGCAGTGCTAGGGCTTGCTCTGCTGCATCGACCCCACCGACCAAGGCGTCTACATCAGAATCGGCCATGGTCATGACAAAGGTGCGTTCCCCCGAAAGATCTTCTTCCAGCTCAAGTTGGCTGTTCACATCGGCACCACAGGCCGCCAAAACCAGGGCACATAGTAGACCGAGAACCAGTCCTATACCGATTCGAGGCCGACGGCGTTTGCCAGGTCGCATTGTTCGAGGAGATAAAGTCTGCAAAGAAAAACTCTCAGGGGCAGGCGGTGCATGGGGCTGTCGATGATTTTACTAATTCCATTTTAACGAGATCGTCCAAGCATGCAGTGCATCGTGCTCGTTCCCCCACTTCGCTCCACGACCGAAAATTTGTCGGTTCGGTCGGCTTCTTCATTCAGGCTAGAACCATCATCTTCCACAATTGTCACAATTGTCACTCTAGTGTTCTCGACGTTCCCCATTATGCTCCCCACCGCACCCCACTTGAGCTCACTGCCGCACAGAACCGCGGAATGGTGCGGTTCTGCCTAGTGAGGGCGGGACGAAGTTGAATTGAAATTGTCTCAGAAAATCTCAGATAATGATGGTTGAAGTATTGAATGTGGGGGAAAGTGGGGTAAAGTGGAGCTCGAAGAGGACGGTGATCGCAGAGCTTGAGCAAAAGGGATCAAACCACGCTGGAGGTAGTGCCACATGTTTTTGGGTACCTACACTCCTCGATTGGATGAGAAGTCCCGATTGATCTTGCCCGCGAAGTTCAGGGATGAACTATCTGACGGACTGGTTTTAACTAGAGGTCAGGAACGCTGTGTATATGTGTTCTCGATGGAGGAATTTCAACGAGTACACAATCAAATGCGTGAGGCTCCGCTCTCTTCACGTCAGGCTAGGGACTACATCCGTGTCTTCCTTTCCGGTGCTTCAGATGAAAAACCGGATAAGCAAGGCAGAATTACTATCCCGGCTCCGCTGCGCGATTACGCGGGCTTGGATAGAGACGTTGCAGTCATTGGCGCTGGCACCCGAGCAGAAATCTGGGACCAGACGGCTTGGAATGAATACCTTGAAGAACAGGAATCGGCATTCTCCGAAACCGACGAGGAAATCATTCCAGGACTGTTCTAAGTTACAGAGCTGCGCGGCAGATAAATTCAAATGTGACGAGGACTCTTATTTCAGACCTCTGTCCGAACAGCTGGCCCGTCTTCCCCTGGGCCAGGTGCACGGATGGGGATCTGGGGTAAGAGCCATCATTTTTATTGGACAGCAACCGCGGACAGCGAAGGAGCGCAATGGCAGTCTTTGACCAGAGCGACCAACATCGCGAACAAGCTGCTCAACGACATGTTCCTGTAATGGCTGACCGAGTTATCGATCTACTTGCTGCCGGAGTGGAAGCAGCCCGTACGCAATCACGTCCACCAGTTCTGGTCGACGCTACCCTCGGGATGGGTGGTCATACTGAATTCATGTTGAGTCGCTTCGACGACGTCACGGTTATTGGTATCGATCGTGATACACAGGCGCTGGCTCTCGCCAGCGAGCGGTTAGCCTCATTTGAGCATCGCTTCATAGAGTTCCACGGCACCTACGACCAGATCCCGGAGGCCTTAGCAACCGCAGGCGTCACGGCAGCAGACGGTTACCTCTTTGATTTAGGCGTGTCTTCGTATCAACTCGACGAACGCGATCGTGGGTTCGCCTACTCTTACGATGCCCCCTTGGACATGCGAATGGATCCAACCGCTCGGTTCAGTGCAGCTGAGGTTGTCAACGGATACGAGCAAAAGCGTCTCGAACAGATCATCCGATGGTATGGCGAAGAGAAATTCGCTCGGCGTATTGCTACCGCTATTGTCGGTCGTCGTGAAACCGAACCATTTATCACTACCGCAGACCTCGTCGACGTCATCCGCGCAGCCGTACCGGCAGCGGCAGGACGCAGCGGCGGACACCCTGCCAAAAGAACGTTCCAGGCACTTCGTATCGAGGTCAACGAGGAGCTAAATATACTGCGGGATGCGCTTCCAGCAGCTATGGCAGGTTTACACGTTGGCGGCCGAATGGTCGTTATGAGTTATCACTCACTTGAAGACAAAATTACGAAAAAAGCGTTTCAACAGGAAGCCAAAAGTCTGACACCCCCGGGCTTTCCAGTCGAACTGGAAGAGCATGCGCCTGTCGTGCAAATACTCACCCGAGGTACAGAAAAGCCAACTGAAGAGGAAATCGCTCAGAACCCCCGTGCGGCCTCTGCCAAGGTCCGCGCTATAGAAAAAATTCGACCCACCAGGAGCAACGGATGACCCCTTCCCCCTCGAACATCCGCGTATTGCGTCCCGAATACTCAAGTGAATCGACTGCTCGAGATCTCGCTGAAGATTACCAAGATCAGCTAGGCGTGCAGCCGGAGCATACTGCGGGAGACGCCGATGCTGACGCCAGAACGAGACGTGACCAACTCAAGGTCATCTCCGGGCAGATTAAACGGGCTCCGATCGGATATAGCATTTTTGTATTGTCCATTCCCGTCATCGCGCTCCTGATCGTGTTGGTCGTCAATATTGTGCTTTCTAACCGGCAGTACCAGCTAGTCGAACTCAACAGTCAGCTCACGAGTATCACGCAATCAAATGAAGCTCTGGCCCAGCAGTTGTCGCAGAGATCGGCACCGCAGGCCGTGGCACAGCAAGCAGCGGATATGGGGATGGTCTTACCAGGAGCGACCGCATCGATTGACCTGGCATCAGGTGAAGTTATCGGGGCTGCAACAGCAGCAGAAGCTGATAATACTCCCACCAGCTTTGTGGCGGAGCCAACGGTACGTTCCAGTACCGGTATTCCTTCCGAGGTCGAAGTGCCCGTGCGTGACGACGCGGACCCCGTGACGGTCACTCATGGAGAAGTGTCTGGACCCGAGTCCCACACGGTGAAAATCGTCGAACCGCAGGTAGCCTTGCCAGCTCCAGGTGCGACAAATTCCACAGTTGAAGATGGCGTGGCAGATACGATTCAGACCTCCTCTGTGGGTAGTCTGCAAGGACCCCAGGTACGCCTGCCCTCCGGCAACTAGTGTCGGCACTTGGCTGGCAATTGTTGAAGGTAGGTGAGTTATGTGCCTAAAGCGCCCATGAGCGGAGCACCCCAAACCAGGTTAAAAGTAACCATGGTGATGCTCATGATCTGTCTTCTCGTTTTAGGCGGACGACTTCTCTTCATCCAAGGTATCGATGCCGAAGACCAGGCGCAACAGGCCATGGATCGTAGGACTCGGCCCGTCACTTTGGCTCCAGAACGCGGCTCTATCCTCGACCGTGACGGCAATATCATGGCCGAATCTGTTCAGCGCTATAACCTCGTGGTCGACCAGCGCCTGGTGAAAGATTCCCGAGTATGGGACCCCGAGCAAGCAAGTTATGTCGAGCTCGACATTGACGAGCAGCTCAACGAGCTTTCCGATATTCTCGACATCGATCATGCCGAGCTCAGAGAACTCATGGTGGGGGATAGACCATACCGCATCGTATCTAGACGGGTGACCCCCGAGGTACGACAAGAAGCCTTAGATGTGGGCATCCCCGGGTTGCTCTCCGAACCGGTCGCTGAGCGTATTTACCCCAACGGAGCGGTTGCAGGTTCGATCCTGGGCTTCAATGGACACGATGGCCAAGGGCTGGAAGGTGTCGAACGCTCTCAGAATGAGCAACTCAGCGGTGAAGAAGGCCAGCGTGTCTTTGAGATTTCAGCCGATGGGGTCCGTATCCCTAACGCGTCCTTTTCCGAAACCCCCGCAATCGACGGTGACGATATTCGACTCACGGTCGATCTCGATGTGTCCTGGTACGCCCAAGAAGCGATCGCCGCCAAGGTTGATGAGTACAACGCAGAGTGGGGCAACATCGTCGTTATGGACGCCAAGACCGGTGACATCTTAGCGCTTGCTGATTCTCAAACCGTCGACCCGACGGACCCCACTGAAACCGAGCAATTATTCTGGCGACCCACTGCCCTCACCCAAGCTTTTGAACCAGGCTCGACGGGGAAAGCGGTGACTTTCGCCATGGCTCTTGACGCCGGGGTGGTCAGTGCGGAACAAAAATGGACCGTACCCAATCAACAGACGTTCAACAACGAGACCATCAACGACTCGATGCCGCACGATACGTATGACATGACTACCGCAGGCATCTTCACTCGGTCCTACAACACCGGTACCGTCCAAGTCGCCGAACAGCTCAGCGCCGAACAGCGCTGGGACTATATGAAAGAGTTTGGCATCGGCGAACCCATTGACCTAGGTATTGGGGGATTGAACCAGGGACAGTTCACCCACTGGGAAAACTGGGATCGTCGGCAACACTTCACCACCACCTTCGGACAAGGTTACTCTCTCACTTCACTGCATACGACCCGGATTTTCCAAGCGCTAGCAAACGATGGCACAATGATGCCCGCCCGCCTGATCGACGCATACATCGATGAAGATGGCGCGGAGAAAGAATGGGAATCATCCGATCAACCGAAACAAGTTGTCTCGAAAGAAGCTGCCGATGAAATGCTGAAGCTCATGGAAGGAGTCGTCCAAGAAGGCACCGCGCAAGCCGCTAAGATCGATGGTTATCGAGTTGGCGGCAAAACCGGGACCGGCCAAGCCGCCAGTGACGGAGGTTATGACGGTCATACAACGTCATTCACCGGGGTTGTTCCGCTCGATGATCCGCAGTTTGTGGTATCAGTCGCGGTACACCGGCCACAGGGTGACTGGAAAACGTGGCAGGTAACAGACACAGCAGCAGATGTAATGAAGTATCTGTTGAGTAAATATTCGGTGCCGCCGTCCGAAACCGGACCCCAGCACTATGACGTATTTACAGAAGACCCACAGGAAAGGCCTTGGTAATCCAAGACGGCGGGCACACCGCACAGACCATGCTACGACCTCAAACGAAAATAAATACAACACTCCACGCAGTCGTTCAACAGCTTGCACGCTACCGACCCGAACTGTCGGGAGATCCACAGCTAGCAGTGACCGGGATTTCGATGAATTCCAGAACCGTTCAGCCTGGCGATCTCTACGCAGCCGTTGGCGGAGCACGCCACCACGGTGCTGACTACATCACCCAGGCCCTCCAGGCCGGGGCGGTCGCCGTGCTCACCGACGAGAGCGGTACGGCACGGATCCCAGCGGGCCTAGACCATATCGTGGTCAACGATGTGCGGTCCGCGCTAGCGGATGCCGCAGCCCTTATTTATGGCAACACCACTGCGGAAACACCTCAGCTCTATGGTGTGACTGGAACCAACGGCAAAACCACCACAACCTATTTTCTCAATGCGCTCTTAGCAGGCATCGGGCACACGACCGGACTGATTGGAACGATCGAGACCCGCATTAATGGTGTATCTGCGCCGTCGCAATTTACGACACCCGAAGCTCCTGACCTCCACAGTTTGGTCGCCAAGATGCGCGAAGCAAATGTTGAAGTCACAGCTATGGAAGTTTCCTCCCATGCCATGAACTACCGCCGGACCTTCGGACTGCGCTATCAGGTAGCTGGATTCACCAACCTCACACAAGATCATCTGGACCTGCACGGCGGTATGGAGGAATACTTTAACGCCAAAGCGCTACTCTTTGAATCCGAACGTTCAGCCATCCAGGTGATCACCCTCAATGGCGGAGCAGAACCCCAGTGGGGACAGCGCCTAGCAGAGCAACGACCTGCAGCCGTCACATTAGACTTAGGCCCCGCTGCCGTCGTCAAGACCGAGGTCCACGACGCCACCTGGACTCTAACCGAATGCGAACCAGCAGGACTCGGCTATTCCTTCAGGCTGCGCCATCACTCGGGATTTGAAGTCACCACCCGAGTAGGCATGCCCGGAACCTTCAACGTTGCCAACGCAGCGCTGGCTGTCGTCATGGTCTTCTCAGGCCACGCCCGTCAACAGTGGGAGCAGATCGCATCAGTGCTTGCAGCACCGCAAGGTGGTCCGTTTGAATCCGCCGTGCCAGGACGAATGGAGGTCATCTGTGATGAACCGACCGTTATCGTCGATTTTGCTCATAATCCGGATGGTCTAACTCAGGCATTAGAAGCGGTCAACCGCACGAAACAACAGCAAAATGAGAAAGCTGGACGGACCATCCTGGTCTTTGGTGCCACAGGAGACCGTGACACCGCCAAGCGTCCACTGATGGGGCGTATTGCAGCCCAGCATGCTGACGTCGTCATTGTCACCGATGATGATCCGCACTACGAAGATCCGGCCGATATCCGCAAACCCGTAGTCGAAGCGGCTCAAGCTCAAGCAGTGGAGGCGACGCACCCCCGGCAGGTGGTAGAGGTGGCGCCGCGCGCTGATGCGTTAATTTATGCTGTGAAACTGGCCACTGTCAACGACATCGTTCTCGCGGCTGGACGGGGTCATGAAACGCATCAGGACTTCGCCGGAGAGCGATTTAACATCGATGATCGCCAGGTGCTACGGCAAGCGCTAAAGGATTACGGCTTCGTCACATCCGACTCAGGAACACCCCAAGGTACGGACTAAAACGGTAAGGTCAAATGCGACATGATTGAACTCAATGCGAACCAGATAGCTGAAGCCACTGGGGGTCGTCTGACGGCTACCGTTGCTCCCGATACCACTGTGACTTCGGCCAATACCGATTCCCGGGAAATGAGTCCCGGTGCGCTTTTTATTGCCCGCCGAGGGGAAACCACTGACGGGCACAACTTCATCTCCGCCGCACGCCAAGCTGGCGCGACCCTGGTCCTGGCAGAACGCGAAACCCAGGATGATCAAGGCAACGTGGACCCCGCCATCCTTGTCGAAGACACGACACGTGCCATGGGCCGCCTGGCCCGATACATTGTCGATAAGATTCGGCAGTATTCGGAAACCACGGTCATTGCAATCACCGGCTCGGTCGGTAAAACCTCAACCAAGGATGCCCTCGCCGCACTGCTTTCAACGCAAGGGCCGACGGTAGCGCCCCAGGGGTCGTATAACGGCGAAGTCGGCGTGCCGCTGACCATCTTTACCGCCCCACTGGCTACCCGCTATCTCGTCGTTGAGATGGGAGCCGACCGGGTTGGCAACATCACCGACTTGACTGACATCGTTCGGCCGGATATTTCTGTAGTCCTCACCGTGGGAACCGCCCATGCCGCCTCATTTGGGTCCGTGGACAATATTGCCCAAACCAAAGGTGAGCTTGTCGAAGCCCTCCCGGCTGGTGGTATCGCCGTACTTAATGCTGATGACATTCGAGTCGCTGAAATGGCTCAGCGCGTACCAGACCAGGCTACAATCATGTGGTTCTCCGCTGCATATGCGCCTCCACGGCGTGACCGGCTCGTCTATGCCGCCGATGCGGCTACGACAGAAAACGAGAATCCCCGCTTCCGCTTGCAGTACCTCGGCGACGACGCAACTGAAACCGACCGCACCGGTTATGATGTCACCGCCCAATTGATCGGTGAACACCACACCACCAACCTCTTGGCTGCGGCCACTGCAGCCTTTGCTGCGGGCATCGACTTCGATACGCTCGCCTCCCTGATGCCAACCATCACCTCCGCCTCAGCCCACCGGATGGCGCGAACGGATCGGCCCGACGGCATCACGATTATCGACGACGCCTACAATGCCAACCCGGAATCGATGCGAGCCGGGCTGAAAACGCTGGCCATGCTGGGTCGCAACACCGGACGGCGCACATGGGCTGTGCTGGGACCCATGTTAGAACTTGGCGACGCACACGCCAAAGAGCACATTTTGTTAGGCGAGGTGGTCGTGCGACTGAATATCGATCAGCTTGTCGTCGTCGGAGCCGAGGCACGCGCCCTGTACACGGGAGCTGTCAACGAAGGCTCCTGGGGCGACGAGGTGGACCACGTGTTATCAAATGATGAAGCCCTCGACCTGCTCACCCAGCGGGTCGAACCCGGCGACATCATCTTCGTCAAAGGTTCCAATGGCACACGACTGTGGGAACTTGCCGATCAACTCACCACCGCGCAGCTGGCGGGACACAAGGAGAAACGTAAGTGATTGGACTACTCCTCGGCGCCGTGCTCGGCGTAGTGTTCACAGGCGTGGGAACGCCGTTGTTCATCCGCCTGTTGCACAAGCGTGGATACGGCCAAATCATTCGCGACGACGGCCCCACCACCCACGCCACGAAGCGCGGCACCCCCACCATGGGTGGGGTAGTGATAGTCATCAACTTTGTGCTCGTGTATTTCTTGACTCACTGGATTCTGATGATCCTGGGACTAGAAAACCGCGGCATCACAGTCTCGGCGCTCCTGCTGTTGTTTCTGACCGCAGGTATGGGACTCATCGGGTTCCTTGATGATTACATTAAGATATCCAACCAGCGCTCACTTGGCCTCACCCCGGTTGGCAAAATCATCGGGCAGGGTGCGGTGGGCATTACCTTTGCGGTGTTGGCACTAAATTTCCCCAATGAAAATGGGCTCACACCGGCATCAACTGCGATATCGGTGTTCCGCGACACCTCCTGGGATCTGGCCTTTTTCGGCACGATCACCGGGGCGATTTTATTTGTACTGTGGTCCAACCTTATTACGACCGCAACTACTAATGCGGTCAACCTCACCGATGGGTTGGATGGTTTGGCGACCGGGGCGGTAGCCATGGTGGCGGTCGGTTATGTCCTCATTACGTTGTTCCAGGCCAACCAGTCGTGTTACGGCCCCACAACCGCAGGGGGTTGTTACGAGGTTCGGGACCCGATGGATTTAGCCCTGCTAGGTGCCATTCTTGCTGGCGTGCTCATGGGCTTTTTATGGTGGAATACCGCACCGGCAAAGATCTTCATGGGCGACACCGGTTCCTTGGCTCTTGGTGGTGCTCTGGCCGGATTCGCTATCTTCTCTAAGACCCAGGTCCTGTTGGTCGTTTTGGCCGGTCTCATGGTTATCATCGCGGCCTCAGTTATTATTCAAGTCGGCTATTTTAAAATTTCCGGCGGCAAACGCGTCTTCCTCATGGCCCCGCTGCAGCACCACTTTGAACTCAAAGGGTGGGCCGAAGTCACCGTCGTTGTGAGATTCTGGCTCGTCGGTCTGGCCTTCGTGGTCGCGGCGCTAGCCTTGTTCTACACCGAATGGGTGATCCTACGATGAGTATCAATCTTGATAATCTGACCACCTGGGACTCCGACTGGAGCCAACTGTCAGTAGTGGTCACCGGCATTGGTGTGACCGGTTTTGCTGTTGCAGATACGCTGGCTGAACTCGGGGCAGCCGTTATCGTAGTCGATGGTCAAGATACCGAACAAAACCGGCAAGCTGCCGACACCTTGAAAATTGTGGGTGTCAAAGACGTACGACTGGGTGACGACGCCGTTCAGGGCTTGCCTGATGCTCAAGTCATCGGAGACAAGATCGACCTGATCATCACCTCACCAGGCTGGCGCCCCGACAACCCCGTACTGACCGCAGCTCAGACCGCCGGCATCCCTGTGTGGGGAGATGTCGAGTTCGCATGGCGGGTACGCCAACGTGAGGGTCGCCGCACCGCAAAATGGGTGGTACTAACCGGCACCAACGGCAAAACCACGGTCGCCACCATGGCGCAATCCATGGCCAAAGCACAAGGCCTTGACGCTGTAGCCGTAGGCAACGTTGGCACTCCGATTCTCGATGCGATCCGCTACCCGGATGGTTTTGATCTTCTCATCGTAGAACTCTCATCGTTCCAACTACACTGGCTTCACCGGATCGAACCGGAAGCATCAGTGGTGTTGAACCTAGCCGAAGATCATCTTGACTGGCACGATGGTTTCGATAACTACGCTGCGGCCAAAGCCAAAATTTACGAAAACACGCGCATCGCGGCAATCTTCAACGACGAAGAACCGATCACGATGCGCATGGTCGAAGAAGCCGATGTGATCGAAGGGTGCCGTGCGATCGGTCTCACCACCGATACACCACAGCGTTCCATGCTCGGCGTGGTCGACGACCTCTTAGTCGATCGGGCATATCTCGCAAACCGGGAGACTCAAGCGTTAGAACTGGCTGAGTTTGCTGATGTCGGCAACCCGGCACCTAAACACATGGTCTTCAATGCATTAGCTGCCGCGGCCTTAGTTCGAGCCGTAGGTGTCGAACCCGCTGCGGTGCAGGCCGGACTGCGTAGCTACCAACCAGAACCCCATCGCATTCAGGCCGTTGCTCACTTCCACGACGTGTTGTGGGTCAACGATTCCAAAGGTACCAACCCACACGCCACAGATGCTGCACTGGCCACCTACGATCCCATCATTTGGATCGCCGGAGGGTTGTCGAAAGGTGCGTCATATGATCAGCTGGTTCAGTCCCATAAGGCACACCTCAAAGCGGTCATTCTGATCGGCACCGATCAACAGCCCATCATGGATGCACTCCAGCGACACGCGCCTGAAGTGCCGATTCACACTGACTATCTCAAAGACACTACAGTGGATTTTGCAGACGGGGCAGCGGTCATGTATCACGTTGTGCGACTCGCCCACGAACTGGCAGAACCAAACGACACGGTGCTGTTGTCTCCTGCAGCAGCATCAATGGATCAGTTTAAAAATTACAATGTACGCGGGGACAAATTTACCGAGGCCATTGCACAACTGCTATCCGATATGAACTATCCAGGCCACTAAACCACGAGCACCAGGAGCACGACATGACCAACGGTCCAGCACCTCGCGCAGCTCGTGCCTGGGATTGGTTGACCGGGAAGCACTCCAAAAAATCCGCGTACTGGATGATCCTAGGGCCTACCCTCGCGCTGACGTTCATCGGAGTGGTGATGGTGTTATCGGCCTCTTCGGTCGAACACATCGGCGGTGCCGGATCTTTTGCATCGCTTCGCTCGCAAGGCTTATACGCCGTCATTGGTATCGTGTTGCTATTTTGGATGGGAAAGTGGCAGCGGACGACCTATCACAAGCTCGCCGTCGTGATGCTCGTCGCCTCAATTTTCTTACTGCTGTTAGTTTTTACTCCGCTCGGTGTAGAGATCAACGGTAACCGCAACTGGATCTGGATCGCAGGCTTCTCTTTCCAGCCGGCCGAGGCTGCCAAACTGGCGTTTAGTGTCTGGGCCGCGTATGCGTTGAGTCAAAAACTCAAATATACCGGTTACGGAAAAGACCTGCTGGTGCCCGTTGTGTTTCCTTTCGGGCTGCTGCTAGTGGTTCTGATTGCTGCCGGTCGCGACTTAGGGACCGTATTGATCATGTTGATGATCATCGCCGTGGTCCTATACCTCGGTGGGATGCGCGGTATCTATCTCATCGGTACGGGCATTATCGGTCTCATTGCCGTGGCGATTCTGACGACCATGTCCAGTAACCGCATGTTGCGTATCCAAGCGTGGCTTGGCCAATGTGATCATCCAGCAGACCCGTGTTATCAGTACGAACAAGGTATTTTCGCGCTAGCTTCGGGCGGTTGGTTCGGACTAGGTCTTGGACAATCGCGTCAAAAGTGGTCGTATATTCCTGAGGCCGGAAATGACTTCATCTTTACCGTATTGGGCGAAGAACTTGGCTTATTAGGTGCACTGTTGGTGATTGGGTTGTTCATTACCCTGGGCATTGGCATGTTCCGCGTCGCCTATAACACGACCGATCACTTCGTGCGCATCACCACCGGTGCGATCCTGACCTGGTTATTAGGCCAAGCTTTTATGAATATTGCGATGGTAACCGGATTGCTGCCCGTCATCGGCGTACCGCTGCCGTTTATTTCTGCGGGCGGGTCCGCGCTACTGATGGCCATCCTTGCCGTCGGTGTCGTGTTATCTTTTGCCCGCCAGCAAGCTCACGAACTCCACAACAGCACCCAGCCTAGAACCACCGAACCCGAGGTCAAAGAAAGCGTACAATCGAGACAATGAATACGACCATGAACGTAGTCTTTTGCGGCGGTGGCACAGCAGGGCATGTGTCGCCAATGCTCGCCATGGCAGATGCGGTATCCCGCACATATCAGGACACGGACATCGACGTGGATATTTTGATGATCGGTACGGCCGAGGGGATGGAAGCCACGCTGATCCCCGATGCAGGCTATGCATTTGCCACCATTGAAAAAGTCCCGATGCCGCGCAGCGTATCGGCCGATCTAGTTTCCCTACCGTTTCGTCTGCGGACCGCGATCAAACAGGCCCGTATACTCTTGCGAGAGCACCAGACCCAGGTGGTCGTAGGGGTCGGCGGTTATGCGGCCACTCCGGTGTATCTGGCCGCGCGTGCAGAAAAGATTCCGGTTATCGTCCACGAAGGTAATGTACGCCCCGGCCTAGCCAACCGGCTTGCTGCGCGCTTTGCCACAGTTGTTGCATGTGCTTTTGAATCCACCGACCTACCAGGGGCGATCCACGTAGGTATGCCCCTACGCAGCGAAATCGGCCACCTGCCGATGGGCCGAACTATGCGAACTGAAGCCCGCCTATCACTTGGACTGGATCCCGATAAGACCACGCTGGTCGTAACTGGGGGCTCCTCCGGAGCGCTAAACCTCAATACTGCCATCGCCGGAGCACTTGACGATCTGTTAGCCACTGGCGCCCAAATCTTACATTTGACCGGACGCGATAAAGCGATTCGAGATGAGGCCGGCGAGCTGGTGGAAAAACCAGGGTATGTGCAGGTCGAATACATCGACGGATTGTCCCGGGTCTATCAAACCGCTGATTTGATCGTGGCCCGCGCCGGAGCAGGTACCGTACACGAAATCGCTGCAATAGGCCTGCCGTCGGTGCTCGTCCCCCTACCGGTCGGCAATGGGGAGCAAGAACTCAATGCGGCAGGGTTGCGCGAATCTGGAGCGGCTGTCGTGGTTGCCGATGAACATTTCACGTCGCAGTGGGTCGCCACCCGCTTGCCGGACTTACTCCAAGATCACGCCCGGTTGGAATATATGGCCCAGACCGCCAAAAACCTGGGCATCACCGACGCCGCTGAAACCATGGCGAGCATCATCACTGAAACGAAAGTCGCCAGATGACCCAGCCTGATATTCCTGCACTAGACGAGATCAATCACGCCCATTTTCTAGGCGTCGGGGGCGTCGGGGTCTCCGGAATCGCTCGGATCTTCGCGGCTCGCGGGATCACCGTGACCGGGACCGATGCCAAAGACCTTCCGGTGATGGGTCAACTGCGAGAACGGGGCGCGACCCTCTACGTTGGGTATGCAGCAGATAATATCGTGCAAGCCGAAATAGACACCGGTCACCCAATCGACGTGATCATTGCCTCAACCGTGGCCGGTCCGAACAACCCAGAACGCCGTGCCGCTGAAGCCGCGGGCATCCCGGTCTATCACCGTTCCGAGGGACTTGCCGCAGCCATGCAAGGGAAAAAAGTTCTAACCATCGCAGGAACCCACGGCAAAACCACCACCTCGTCAATGGCTGCGGTGACATTTGCAGCCGCAGGTTACGAACCGTCCTACGCCGTGGGTGCCGCCATATCAAATCTGGGTAGCAATGCCGACCACGGAGCAGGGGAGTGGTTCATTGCAGAAGCTGACGAGTCCGATGGCTCGCTGCTAAATTACACGCCCGATATTTCCATCATCACGAATATTGAAGCCGATCATTTGGACTACTACGGTACCGAAGCCGCCGTCCATCAAGTCTTTACCGATTTCGCCAATCAGATCCGCCCGGATGGTGCCCTGGTGGTTTGTGCTGATGATGCAGGTGCGGCCGCACTGGCACAGCGCCACCGAGATGCAACCACTACAGCAACCCCACGCGCTAAGGTCTACACCTACGGGTTGATCACGAGCCTGAATCCAGCAGACAAGGTCAAGACGCACGAACAGCACCTGGACCTTGCCATTACCGACATTCAGCCGGATGCGTCTGGAACTGGCCAGCATGTCACCTACCGGCTAGCAGATGGCACCTACCAGAGCGTTCGACTAGCAACCCCCGGAACACATAATGCGCTCAATGCCGCAGGGGTACTCCTGGCAGCCATCGTTGCCGGGATACCAGTGGATGCCGCAGCGCAGGGGTTAGCAACCTTTACAGGGTCAGCTCGCCGTTTCGAACATCACGGCACCATCAATGACATTCGGGTCTACGACGACTACGCGCACCACCCTACGGAAGTCACGGCGGCAATCACCGCTGCCCAGGCCATGGCTGCAGGAAATAAGGTCCACGTCATTTTCCAACCGCACCTCTTTTCGCGGACTCAAGACTTCGCTATCGAATTTGCCGACGCGTTGTCACAAGCTTCAACATGTCGCGTGCTGGAAATATATCAGGCACGCGAAACTCCCATCGACGGGGTCACTGCAGAACTCATAACCTCGCAACTGGCTGAGGAGCTGACCACGCGGTACCCACAGGCCACCCAAATCGCCACCCGGGAACACGCTGTGGCTTCAGCAGTCCAAGCCGCGACACCAGGAGACATTATCCTGACCCTGGGTGCAGGCGACGTGAACCAACTCATCGACAATATCCTGACCGGTCTCGAACACCGGAACCGCCCATAGTTATGCCCAACACGCCATCGAATGACGAGCCCAAAAACGTCAGAACAAATTACCCTGGGTTGACCCCACAAAAACCCGTCAAATCTATCTCGGTGCAACGGCCCCTCGACAGCGACGAAAAAATTGTTACTGAAACGAACTTAGAGCCCATTGAGGCAGAAGCTGCTGAGCCACCAAGCCGGGCAAAGCGTGGCAAAAAGCGGGCTCACCCTGCACCGAAACAGCCAACAACCGCTCGCAAGGAAAGTGTTCGCTCAGCCAATATGGCTGATGATACGGTACTTGAACTACCTCCGAGTCCCGAGCATCGTAAGGCGAAACGACGCAGAGTACTGTGGATCTCGTCGGCCATTATAGCGGCGATCCTGGGCGCCGGGTGGGCGATTTTGTACTTTAGTCCGATCCTGGCGATCGAAGAAATCTCTCACGAAGGCCTGGATTTGGTTGCTCAATCTGAAGCTGAGGAACGTACTGCACAACTCATCGAAACGCCCTTGCCCCAAGTCACAGATCGAACGGTCACTGAACTCTTCGAAGATAACCCCGCA
The DNA here is from genome assembly GCA_964482935.1 of uncultured Enteractinococcus sp. Taxonomy (GTDB): domain Bacteria; phylum Actinomycetota; class Actinomycetes; order Actinomycetales; family Micrococcaceae; genus Yaniella. The sequence goes on along the minus strand of CAZAAP010000017.1, from coordinate 8,449 downwards.
GTTGATTATGTATCACTGCGAGCAGAACCGCCCCACGGTCTGGTGGTTATCGTGCATGAACATACCCCGGTCGCGATGAGCCCGAGCGGTAAACAATATGTAGTGTTTTCCGAGCAGGGCATTGAACTTACTGAAATACCCTCGAAAAAGGCCCAAGAATTTGATCTACCGGTCGTTGCCTCGGCCTCCGATGTGGCAGACCAAGAAGTGTTCGATACCATTACCGAAGTGCTAGGATCCTTACCAGAAGACCTACGGAATCAGGTCCGGGCCGCATCAGGATCGTCAATCGACTCCATCGAATTGGAACTCAGTTCGGGCAAAATGGTGATGTGGGGTAATAGCGATCAGGCCGACAAAAAGACCCAGGTCCTGCAAGCACTGCTGGGTCTTGAAGAAGACCAAGCCGCCGAAATCTCGGAGTATGATGTTTCTGCCCCGGATTTTCCGGTCACTCGATAGCTTTAAGACCAGTATTTTTCACGATCGTGCCGACACACGGGCGATGGTCATTGCTCAGGTGCGACCTGAAGCATATCGTGTGCTAGAGAAGCAAACTTGGACGCAGCTGGACCTCCGTCCCACCACGAACGCAGAATAGGGATCATATCGTGACCTCACCCCAGAACTACCTGGCCGTCATCAAAGTTGTTGGTGTCGGCGGCGGCGGCGTGAACGCTGTCAACCGAATGATCGATGTCGGATTGCGCGGCGTTGAGTTTATCGCCATTAACACCGATGCGCAGGCGCTGCTCATGTCCTCTGCCGAAGTAAAACTCGACGTTGGGCGGGAACTCACCCGCGGACTGGGTGCAGGCGCTGACCCTGAAGTTGGCCGTCAAGCTGCCGAGGACCACGTCGAAGAAATCGAAGCCGCACTCAAGGGTGCCGACATGGTATTCGTTACTGCCGGGGAAGGCGGCGGCACCGGAACGGGTGCTGCACCGGTTGTTGCGCGCGTTGCTCGCTCACTTGGTGCTCTCACGATTGGAGTCGTGACACGCCCCTTCACCTTTGAAGGACGTCGTCGTGCAACCAACGCTGAAACCGGTATCGAAGCACTTCGCGACGAAGTCGATACGCTCATCGTCATTCCCAACGACCGTTTGCTGTCGATCTCCGATCGCTCCATTTCCATCATGGAGGCATTCGAAGAAGCCGATAAGGTGCTGCTGTCAGGTGTCCAGGGTATTACCGACCTGATCACTACCGCAGGCCTGATCAACCTTGACTTTGCCGACGTAAAATCCGTTATGCAGGGGGCCGGTTCTGCCCTCATGGGCCTGGGTGCAGCACAGGGCGAAAACAGAGCGGTCGAAGCGACCGAAGCAGCGATCGCCTCGCCATTGCTGGAAGCCTCAATCGACGGCGCCCACGGCGTGCTGCTGTCCATCCAGGGTGGTACCGACATGGGACTCTTCGAAATTAACGAAGCAGCCCGGATGGTTCAAGAGGTTGCCCACCCCGAGGCCAACATCATCTTTGGTGCTGTCATCTCCGACAACCTGGGCGATGAAGTCCGCGTCACCGTCATCGCTGCCGGTTTCGATGATCCGGTCAAAACCGCTCAGGAACCCCCACAGGCGCAAGTTGCAGCCCCGGTCGCATCGGTTCCGGCGATCAGCCCGGTCGCCGCACCTGAGTCTAACCACGTTGGTGAAGCAGATCGGGTCGGGTCGAGCCCGCACGAAGAAACCGAAAAATCGAACGTCGAACCCCTGCCCACCGTTGTAGAATCCTCTAGCCGTCGCAACGATGACCTGGACGTGCCAGATTTCCTCAAATAATTCATTGCTCTACCAGCACCGTACCGATACCGGCCACTGCGTCGGATTTACCTCCACAACCGCCGGAAATATGTCGATGACGGTGCTGGGCGAGTCTGAGAGCGTCGACCATACCGCTCACAATCGCTGTGTATTAGAGCGCCAGCTCGGCATAGACCCGGGCACCACACGCTTTGTATCTCAGATTCACTCAACTACGGTGCTTGAAGCAGGCCCAAACGGTTGGACAGAAGACGCCACAATCGGTGAGGGTGATGCGATCATCTCACCAGATGGCACTGATCCCATCGCCATCCTGGTCGCAGACTGCTTACCCGTCGCATTCACCACTGACTACGGTCCAACCGCAATCGCACACGCAGGACGTGTCGGACTGCTTGGCGGCATCCTCGAAAAAACGGTGTATCAGCTGCGCTCCTACGACGACCACCAAACTGGAAAGATCCACGCGGTCATTGGTCCGGGCATCTGCGGGGCTTGCTACGAGGTACCAGAAGCCATGCGGGATGAGGCCGCTGCGAGTTACCCGGTGATCGCTAGCACGACCTCCTGGGAGACCCCTGCCCTCGACCTACCGAAAGCAGCCGCAGCCATCCTGCGTGCGGCCGGGGTCGATGTAACTTCCGTCGGGGAATGTACCTATACGAATGAGCTGCTGTATTCACACCGTCGTCAGCCAGGCGTCGGACGCCTCGCCGGTTTTGTATGGAAACCCTAAAGTTCTCTTCGAATACTGTGCGACACACCGCACTAACGTGCGTATTTCCACAGAATTTTGCTATTTGTCTACTAGGGTCAATAGTGTCCTAAAACCATCAAGGATATGAGGTGCGCATGGTTAGCGGATTCAAAAAGGCTATGATCCGAATGGGTCTGGCTGATAGTGACGAAGCCTATGAACAAGAGCTTCTTGAAGAAGAACGCAAGACAAGTCCTGCACTATCTGATGATGTGCCGGAAGAGCCTCCGGCTCCCGAAGCTGCACCAGAACCCGTCAAGTCGGTGGACGCCAAACCGTCGGGCCCACGTGTTGTGCCCGATGACAAGGATGACTACCGCGCACCGGTCACACCGATTAAGCGTGTGGTCCAGTCCCGAGAGGAAAGCGCTGAAGTGCACAAATTGCGTACTATCCACCCGCGTTCTTATAACGACGCCAAACTCATCGGTGAAGCGATTCGATCCGGCGTTCCCGTGATCATCAATGTCACTGATATGTCTGAGTCAGAAGCAAAACGTTTGGTGGACTTCTCTGCAGGACTAGCATTTGGTCTGCATGGTGCAATTGAACGGGTCACAAACAAAGTGTTTCTTCTGACACCCACAAATGTGGAAAATGTAATTGATGGTCATGCTAACCCAAACCAGGAAGAAGACTTCTTCGACCAGACATAATGTAGGTAGCCGACAACTACGCGCATCGACGAAGAAACTGAGGACACGTGCAATTACTCTGGACCCTGCTGTACTTGGTGGCAACCATTTACTTCTTCATCCTCGTTGTACGGATCCTATACTCATTGGTCAACGTCTTTGTCCGTGACTGGCGGCCGCGCGGCATCAACTTGATCATTGCCGAGATCGTTATGACGCTAACCGACCCTCCGCTGCGCTTCTTCGGCCGTTTCATCCCTCCGCTCCGACTTGGACAAGTCTCTTTGGACTTGTCCTTCATCGTGGTGTTTTTAATCGTGATGATAATACGGTTTGTGGCACTGCAAGGTGCTACAGCATGATAAAAATCAAGTAATATTGCTAAATACAACAGATATTTAGCCGTAACAGCCACGTCGACTACTCGTTTAGCGATTTGCGGTGCTAATGTTATCTAACAGATACATAAGTAGATGTGAGTTACGTGCTCAGACTACTCATCAGAAAACAAAAGTTTTCGTATTTTGTACATGACCAAGTAATTGGGGTGACCACATGGCTCTCACGCCGGAAGTTGTAGTCAATAAGAAATTCCAAGTCACGAAATTTCGTGAAGGCTACGACCAAGACGAAGTAGACGATTTTCTCGATGAGATCGTTGAGGAACTGCGCCGTCTCAATCAGGAAAACGATGAACTGCGCCGTCAAGTGGCGGAGCTAGAAGCTCAAGCCGGTGACTCGACTCCCGTACCAGCCCCAGTCCCTGCTGACGGAGCTGATGAGGACACAACTGCAGCCGATCTGCCAGTTATTGAGGCAGAACCAGTTGTTGAAGAGGCTGCAATTGAACCAGAGCCAGAGGTTGCACAGCCTGTCGCTCCTGCAGCTTCCGCCGCACCAGCAGAAACATCACAGGAATCAACTGCTGAATCCGCAGCCGGCGTGTTGGCCATGGCACAGCGACTGCATGATGAATACGTTGCCGAAGGCGAACGTAAACGCGACGAGATCATCTCTCAAGCCGAACATGAAGCAAACCGTTTGGTAACAGAAGCACAAGAGACCTCCCGCAAGACGCTCGAAGATTTCGAAAAACGCAAGTCAACCCTGGAACGCGAAGTCGAAGAGCTCCGCGGCTTCGAACGCGATTATCGTTCACGTTTGCGTGCCTTTATCGAAAACCAACTTCAGGACCTCGACTCTCAAGCTCGAGTCACAGATTAACTTTGGCATCTTAGCGATAACACTGCGTTGTCGCCGCCAATACCAATGGTCGGCTATTTTCCGAAAATAGCCGACCATTGTGTTTGTAAAACCCTTCCTCGCCCTAGGAGCATCCGTGGCCAAGCTTGATGAGCCTGTCGTCCAACGTGCCTGGTGGATTGCACTGATCCCCATGGCGATCGCATATATTGCGGATCTATGGACCAAAGAAGCGGTGCTTACAAATATGACCGAAGGCCAACGGATCCCGGTCCTTGAGCCACTACTGTCATGGCATTTCATTCGAAATCCCGGTGCCGCGTTCTCTATCGGTACCGAATACACGTGGGTTTTCACGATAATACAAGCTGTCGGGTTGCTCATCGTCTTATACCTCATTATTGTCCGTGCCAGAACAACCCCGTGGCTCATCACGTTAGGATGTCTGGGTGGTGGCATCGCTGGCAACCTGACCGATCGCCTATTCCGCGAGCCAGGGTTCGGTATTGGACACGTCGTCGATTTTATTGCCCTACCCAACTTTGCGATATTCAATATCGCCGATTCCTTTATCGTCGTCTCGATCATCGTGATCGTCGTCCTGGTGATGATGGGCAAAACGCTCGATGGCCACCCCGAGACCGATGATGCTTCGTCGAATCCATCTGATGAGACATCGCCGCCTAGCGATCGTGACTAGGCTAGTGGTATGAGCACATCCCAACCGCAACGCATCACGCTCGAGGTGACTGAAAGCGGTCGTGCAGATGCTGCTGTGGGGCAGGCCGCCGAGATCTCTCGTACTAAGGCGGCCGAGTGGATTCAGCGTGGACTAGTTTCGGTCAATGGCAAACCCGCAGGTAAATCCACGAAACTGCGTGCCGGTGATCGTCTCACCGTGACTATTCCAGATGACCCCGACCCGCTAGAGGTGAAAGCAGAACTCGTGCAAGACCTAATCGTAGTAGCTGATGATGAACACTACGTCGTCATCGACAAGCCCGTGGGAGTCGCAGCTCATCCATCGCAAGGTTGGCGCGGCCCCACCGTGGTAGGAGGCCTTGCCGCACTTGGTATTGATGTGGCGACCTCCGGTCCTCCGGAACGCAAAGGGATCGTCCAACGACTCGACGTCGGCACATCAGGGCTTATGGTCGTCGCGAAAACTGAAATCGCATACAGCCGTCTAAAACAAGCCTTCCACGATCGAACACCACGGCGAAATTATCATGCTCTGATCGAAGGACTTCCCGATCCGCTCAATGGAACCATCGACGCGCCCATCGACCGCATGCCCGGGCATGAGTGGCGGTTCGGGGTGGTCGAAGGTGGTAAAGAAGCCATCACACAATACGAGACTTTAGAATCGTTTGGCACCGCAACGCTCGTGGATGTCCGTCTTAAAACCGGGCGAACACACCAAATCAGGGTACATTTTTCGGCACTGCAACATCCCCTTGTGGGAGATCTCACCTACGGGGCGGACGCTGGGCTAGCAGCTGAACTTGGCCTAACTCGCCAGTGGTTACATGCTGTGGGGATTGGGTTCGATCATCCAGTCACCGGACAATTCGTGAGCTATACCTCAGACTACTCAATGGACCTGCAATACGCGCTCGACCGCCTGAGAGAATAAGCGAAGAAAACCGCTAGACTGACTGTCGCGATACAAACGATTTTTACTGGAGGTCGATCCATAGATGGCTGGGGGCAGCGCCCAACGTGATGGTTTTGTACACCTTCATACACACACCGAATATTCGATGCTCGATGGTGCGGCGAAACTCGATGAACTGTTCACCGAAGCTAATCGCATCGGTCAAGAAGCCCTCGCGATAACCGACCACGGCTATTTATTCGGAGCCTTTGACTTCTGGAATAAGGCCCAACAATTCGGAGTCAAACCCATTATCGGATTGGAAGCGTACCTTGCCCCGGGCCACCAGCATCGGACTGACAAAACCCGTGTTCGTTGGGGCGATCCAGACCAGCGCAGCGACGATGTGTCTGGTAGCGGTGCTTATACGCACATGACGCTGTTGTCCAAAAATAATACCGGCATGCATAACCTGTTCCGGATGGGTTCCCATGCTTCTTTGGACTCGGTGTATGCTAAATGGCCACGCATCGACCGAGAACTGCTCAATGACTACTCCGAGGGTCTAATCGCCACAACAGGCTGCCCATCAGGAGAAGTTCAAACGCGTCTGCGACTCGGTCAGTATCAAGAAGCGGTCAAAGCCGCCGCAGAATTCCGTGACATCTTCGGCAAAGAGAACTTCTACGTCGAAATAATGCAACACGACCTCGAGATTGAACGACGCGTTTTTCGGGATCTTATCCAATTGTCCAGGGATCTCAATCTCCCGTTGGTTGCTACAAACGATCTGCACTACACCCACCAGCACGATGCCAAACACCACGAAGCGCTACTGGCGCTCCAATCTGGCTCCAAGCTCAGTGAACCAACCTATGATGAGGGTGGGTCACGGTTTGCATTTAGTGGCAATGAGTACTACCTAAAATCTGCTGCCGAAATGCGTGCGCTGTTTTCCGAATTTCCAGACGCTCTTGATAACACATTGGTAATTGCTGAGCAGTGCGAAGTCAGCTTCAATACTGACGCCAACTACATGCCGAAGTTTCCTACCCCGCCGGGGGAGGACGAGACCAGCTGGTTGATTAAAGAAGTCAATCGAGGTCTCCGGGTACGATATCTCAACGGTGTTCCGGCCCATGTTCAAGAACAAGCCGACTACGAGCTCGACGTCATTATCAATATGGGCTTCCCGGGATACTTCCTCGTGGTGGCCGACTTCATTAACTGGGCCAAAGAACAAGGTATCCGTGTGGGTCCCGGGCGTGGCTCCGGTGCCGGTTCGATGGTGGCCTACGCGCTGCGTATTACCGAGTTAGACCCCCTCAAACACGGCTTGATTTTTGAGCGGTTTTTGAACCCGGACCGTGTCTCCATGCCCGACTTCGATGTGGACTTTGACGATCGTCGCCGAAACGAAGTCATCGAATACGTGACGGAAAAATATGGTGACGAACGTGTCGCGATGATTGTCACCTACGGGACGATCAAAACCAAACAAGCCCTCAAAGACTCCGCAAGGGTCCTGGGTAAACCATTTTCAATGGGCGACCAGCTGACCAAAGCGCTGCCACCAGCTGTCATGGCCAAAGACATCCCGCTTTCCGATATCGAAGACCCCGAGGCGCCCCGCTATCCAGAAGCGGGAGACTTCCGCGAGCTGCTCCAGACCGATCCCGAAGCCCAAGAAGTTTTCGAAACCGCAAAAGGTATCGAAGGGTTGATCCGGCAGTGGGGTGTCCACGCTGCGGGTGTGATCATGTCTTCTGATCCGATCATCGATATCATCCCGATCATGCGACGCCTGGTCGACGGGCAAGTCATCACGCAGTTTGACTACCCCACAGCCGAAGCGCTGGGGCTGATCAAAATGGACTTCCTGGGGTTGCGCAACCTGACGGTGATCTCGGATGCTGTAGAGAACATCAAGCTGAACCGTGACTTCACTTTGGACTTGGAAAGTCTGGAGCTCGACGATAAGGCATCTTATGAACTGTTGGCTCGCGGAGACACGCTTGGCGTCTTCCAGCTCGACGGCGGCCCAATGCGCGCGTTGCTGAAGCTGATGCGACCGGACAACTTCGAAGATATTTCTGCAACCCTGGCCCTTTACCGGCCGGGTCCGATGGGTGCAAACTCTCATAATAACTACGCACTGCGCAAGAACGGATTGCAAGAGGTTACCCCGATTCATTCGGAGCTGGAAGAACCTCTAAAAGAAATCCTTGGTGTGACGCACGGTCTGATCGTGTATCAGGAACAGGTGATGTCCATTGCGCAGAAGGTTGCTGGATATTCACTGGGCCAAGCAGACATCCTGCGCCGTGCTATGGGTAAGAAGAAGAAGTCCGAGCTGGACAAACAATATGCCAGTTTCCAGCAGGGTATGCTCGACAACGGCTATTCTCAAGAGGCTATCACGGCACTGTGGAGCATCTTGTTGCCGTTCTCGGACTATGCGTTCAACAAGGCGCACTCGGCGGCTTAC
>CAZAAP010000016.1:0-24558 GCA_964482935.1 uncultured Enteractinococcus sp. | reverse complement strand
TGCTGGGCACGCGTCGAAAATGTCAGCATTAGGGACGTCGATCAAGCGCTCTATGCTAGTCGGACGTTGATCCGTCAGCAGGCTATGCGCGAAACGCTATTCGTTGTTCCTCGCGACCTGATTTCTGCGGTGTGGGGCAGCGTTTCCGCACGCTTCGCTGCAATCGGCCGCAAACGGCTGGTCAAAGACTTGGAGCGCTGGGGTTTCGTACCGGCAAGGACAGGTACAGCCTGGTTGGAAGACGCAGAGATAGCCGTTCTGGATCACCTCGCGGATGGCGAGCCACGCTCCGCAAAGCAGCTGCGGGAAGAAGTCCCAGAAATCAGTGGGTATATCGTGCAATCTCCTGACAAGTCCTGGGGTGGTAGGGTAGCGATCGCTCCACGAATCTTGTCCTACCTTTACCTGGCGGGGCACGTGGCGCGTGCCCATAACGCAGGCCCCTGGTATACAAGTCGTCCCACCTGGACAACTACCGCTCGATGGTGGGAGCAAGAGTTGCCTGAGGCGCTGTCTGCTCGCGACGGTTACACCGAACTGGTAAATCGGTGGTTGTGGTCATATGGTCCAGGCACGGTAGAAGACATCGCGTGGTGGTTGGGCGCCACCAAGACCGCCGTCCGCGCTGCTTTAGAAGACCTCGACGCAGTCAATGTGCAACTGGACGACGGATCGCTTGGGTGGTTGCGACAAGATGACCTCGACGTCATCGTGGCACCTGAGCCCTGGGTTGCATTACTTCCAGTGCTGGATCCCACCGTGATGGGTTGGAAACAACGAAACTTTTTCCTAGGCGAGCTCAGCTCTTATCTCTTCGACAGTGTAGGCAACGCCGGGACGACCGTGTGGGTCAACGGGCGTGTAGTTGGCGCCTGGATACAAGACCCTGGCGGAGTAGTACAGCTAAGGCTCTTGGAAGATGTCGGCACAGCGAACCTGACAGCATTGCAGGCTGAAGCACGACGGCTCACCGACTGGCTCGAGGGTCAACGGGCCTTTACCGTCTATCCCTCTCCGGCCATGCAACCAGGTACAAAAGCCGAATAGCTTCATGCTTGCAGGTAATTCGCGGGGACGATGCCCCTCGACTGCATGCCTCGCCCCCCACTTCCCATCCTCATTATGGCCCATGTCACGCAGACAAGTCTCCGCGATGATGCCGTTAGAATCGCACCATGATGGCAACCACTCACACCGCACATCACCCCAAGTCAACACTTACAGCAGCAGCACCCTGGCGACGCCGTCTCAGCCTGACCGCTACGCTGGTGGTCGGCGCGCTTGGCCTAAGCGCCTGTGGCCCCAATGTGCCAGACCCAACCGAGGCTGCCCAACAATTCGCCGAGCAACTGGCCACCGAGGATCTCACCGAGCTGAGTGACCTGGCGCTGACGGATGACTCGATGGATCCGGCTGCGCTCGCAGACGCTGTACAACAACTCGAGCGTTTCCGACGAACCGTACACGTCGAGTCGGCCCAGGTGGATGACTCCGACGGCGATGCGGTCACCGCCACCGCGAATTACACGGTGACCTGGGACCTCACCCCCGGAAATACCTCAGAAGAAGAGCAGGCAACCGACGCCAGTGAGGCCGCTGAGAACTGGTCGTATCCAACCCAAGCACAGTTGGTGTGGGATGAAGAAACAGAAGCCTGGCAGCCCCATCTCACCGCCGACACGCTGGTCCCCGGTTTGGCCGATGACGGCCGGGTGAACGTCGTCGTCGATGAAGCCCAACGCGGCACAATTCGCGACGGCGACGACAATGCGCTGGCCATGGATCGTCCGGTACAGCGCATCGGCATCGATAAATCCCACGTGGTGCAAGCGCTATCGCAGGGGGATGCTGAACCGACGGCAGACGACATTGAAGAGACCCTGACCGAGTCGGCTACCGACCTGGCCGAAGCCCTCGACCTCGACCCCGAACCCTTCGTGGAACGCACCCTGGCGGCCGGCGAGCGCGCATGGGTCGAATTCATCGTGCTGCGTGAGGACGACGACACCGAGATCCCGATGGATGACATCGCTCGGATTCAGGGAGCGATGGCCATGGAAGACACCATGGTGCTGGGTCCGTCGCGCACCTTTGCCCGATCACTGCTGGGCACCTTCGGAGAGCCCAATGCTGAACAGATTGAAGCCGCTGAGGGGGAATTCACCGCCGGGGTCGCCACCGGTCTGACCGGGCTGCAGCAGATGTACAACAAGCACTTGAGCGGTGCCGACGGGCTGAACATCACGATCGATAATTCGGAAGCAACGCAAGAGCCTGCCGCCAGCGAGGAGGTCTCCTTTGAACGTGACGTCGTCGAGGGCAAGCCCCTGACGACCACGCTGAACACCGACGTTCAACAGCTCGCCGAAGACATGATCAACGACGCCGAGGTGCCAGCCGGACTCGTCGTCGTACGTCCCTCAGACGGGCACATTCTGGCTGCCGCTGACGGTCCGGCCGAGACGAGTTGGCCTTTGGCCGTCACTGGCTCCTACCCGCCAGGCTCGACCTTCAAGATCGTCACGACTCTTGCGATGCTGCGCAACGGCATGACGCCCGAGTCGACGGTCAGCTGCCCCCAAACCACCACCATCAACGGCACGGAGATTTCCAACTTTGACGGCTATCCATCCGAGTACCTGGGCGATATCACCCTGGCGGATGCGATCGCCCAATCCTGCAACACGACTTTCGTCAACCAGTGGGAAGAACTCAGCCCGGAAAACATCCACGATGCGGCCGTGGCGCTCGGTTTGGTGGCAGACCCAATTACCGGCTACAACGGGGCCTTCCTCGGCTCGGTGCCCACAGATGTCGAAGGAACCCAGCACGCCGCCGGACTCTTCGGACAGGGCCTGGTGCAGGCCTCGCCCCTGGGCATGGCCACGGTGGCCGCTTCGGTAGCCGCTGGACAAACCGTCACCCCGGTTCTTGTCACCGAACCCGACGTTGATCCGAGTCAAAACGAGAACCTACCCGGCAATGCACCGCTGACCGAAGATGAAGCCAGTACTCTTCAGGAGCTCATGGCCGGACCGGTGGAAAACGGTACTGTGCCTATTCTGCAAGAGGTGCCTGGCGCTCCGGTGTATGCCAAGACGGGGACCGCAGAATATGTTGATGACGGCGAAGACCTGGCACACACCTGGATCATGGCCACCCACGGCGATCTTGCCGTGTCGCTGTTTTACACCGAAGGGTTTGCCGGTGCCCAGACGAACGGTCCGGTCCTGGAAGAGTTTTTGACCGAACTCGAAGACATCATCCCGTCTGATGAATAATGCCTAGTGTTCTCCTACGGCGCGTGCATTGCGCAGTGCCACTGTCGTACCCTGTGTCCAGGGTTCACCGTGACCAGGCAGCAAGGTTGTGGCCGGGTAGGTTTCGAGGGTTTCCAGTGAATGCATGGCTTCGCTGGTGTTCTGGGTTGCGGCAGAAGCCACGATCTGCGGACCGCTCTTGCCGGTATAGGGGTCGAGAGTTACGAGTGCATCGCCGGTGATCATCACGTCGCGTTCTGGCAGATGCAGCATGCAGTGACCACGCGTATGACCCGGGGTGTGAATCGCCACAGGATTGCCTGGCACCGCGAGGGTCTCCTGGGAATTGAATGGCACGGTGCGGGTGACACCTCGGACCCGAAGAGCACCCGCCACAGCCATGCTGCCGATTACTGGTAACGAGCGGGGATGTGCCAATGGGTAGAGAAACCGATTGCGTTGTGGCGTATAACGATAGGGATGGGCCGCTAAGCCCTCATCTGCATGATGCACATAAATTGGTAGATTCCATTCGCGCTGCATACGGTGCGCAAGTCCCACATGATCAAAATGGCCGTGGGTCAACACTAGAGCCTTAAGATCTTGAGGATTCCGCCCGATGGTTTCTAATGCTTCATGAAGCATAGTCCACATTCGGGGTAGCCCAGCATCCACGATCGTGACCCCGTCGTCATCTTCGATCAGATAAAAGTTCACGTGCGCGCGAGTGATGAGATGGATGCCGTCGGCCACATTTAATCGAAACATAACCCCTCCTACTAAGCAGAGCACTACGAAATGTCAAGAAGCCTCAAGTGTGGAGCTGAGATTGACCCTACCGTGCTCGGATATCACTGAGCACTATTTCCGTAACGCCTATTTTGACTGTCTTCAGCACAAAGTAAGACGACGGAGCGATGCCCTTATTCAGAAGAGCCGGAAGCTGTTCAACGATCCAAAGTAAACGGGTTGCTCATGCTGTATCGCACGAGGCTCAACAAGGCGTGGTTGCCCGCCACATCTCGTATACGACCTCTACCCCAAAACCAGGTGACTCAGTAGCCTGGAGACACCTAACCTAAAACGGAAGGACCGCTATGACCGCCCAAGAATCAGGCACACAAGAACAGGATGTCACCCAGATCCTAACCGCCGATCACCAGGATATGTTGGATTTCATCGCCACAATTCAACAGGCCACGACTGTTGAAGAACGTCGAGACGCCGCCGATACGGTAATAGCAGAAGTCATGCGCCACTCAGTCGCCGAGGAAATGCACGTATATCCTGCGATGGAGAAATACCTCCCCAATGGTGCAGAAGAAGTTGAACACGACAAGAAAGAACACGATGAGCTGGTCGACGTCATGAAACAGCTCGAAGATGTTGATGCTGACACCGAACAGTTTATGAGCTTGGTCAAGGAATTCGAAGAAAAACTCCGGCACCATGCCAGTGACGAAGAAGACGAACAGTTCCCTGAACTGCGTCAGCATATTCCGCTGGAAGAGCGCATTGAACTTGGACGCAAAGTTGAAGAAGCGAAGGCCATGGCACCGACGCGCCCACATCCCAACGCCCCCCATTCTGAGCTGTTCCACAAAACCGTCGGAGCAGGCGTGGGTATGGTTGACAGACTTCGCGACAAACTCACCGGACGCAACACAGATTGAGACGGTTATAGGGCCAGATAGTCTCGGCGTGTTACGCAATGAGTGAGAAGGACCCGGATCACCAGCCGGGTCCTTCTCGACTGGTTACAGCATCTCTGACAATCTCCCAACCCCTACGGACATGTTTCGGGGTCGAGAGGAAGACTATGCAACCTAGAAAATGGCCGCGCAAATCTTGGAGTGATCTGACGCCAAAGCAACAAGCCTCCGTGCTGACGCTCATCTCGATCCAGCTAGCGTTGGCTGGCACCGCTTGGACTGATCTAGCCTTCCGATCATCCGATGAAGTGCGTGGCAAAAAAGCCAACTGGGCTGCCATCATTGCGGTAAATTATGTGGGCCCCGTGCTGTACTTCACCCGTGGCATTCGCCGCTAAACCATATCAGCGCTACTTAGTCACGTTGATGACGCAGGGCCCGATTCGTCTTGGATGTGGCCACGGCCGACAGAGGATCGTCAGGCCACGGGTGTTTGACATAGCGCCCGCGGTTTTCTGCGCGAACCTGCGGATAAACGTTGACCCAAAAGGTCGCCAGATCTGAGGTAATTGCCAGGGGCCGTCGGGCAGGAGACAGCAAGTGGAGGACAACGGGTAATCGCCCCTCAACCACTGTCGGGCTGCTGCTCCATCCAAAACACTCCTGAAGCTTCACCGCCAGAATCGGCGGCGCCACCTCATCGCCGGTATGGTCCTCAGGTGCGGGCCACGCCAACCGAACCCAAGAACCGGAAGGGACCTGGACACGCTCCGGGGCCAGCTCGTCGAATCGTGACGCCGCAGGCCAGGGCAGTAGCCTGCGCAACGCGGCAGCTAAATCCATTTTCTCGGTGCGACTCCCACAGGCAATCTGCTCAATTTCAGGAGCCAGCCAATCCTCAAGGCGCTCAGTGAGTGCCGCCTCGGAAACATCCGGCCAGGGTGCGCCCAGGACGCGATAAATCACTCCCATCCGCCCCCGCAGGGTGGCAAAATCGTCGTGGCGTTTCGAATTGTCCCTGATATCAAAAAACCTCAGCACACCGCGCTCGCGAATCTCTGCCACGACTGCTGCCCGGGTGTCTTCGGGCGTGGGCTTGACCGGTGTGGAGGATAACTCGATAGCGCCCAATCTATGGACTGAACGTGCCGCAACCTTCCCATCAATAAAACGGGCCTCAGTCTGTGTGGCAACCAACGGTCCAGCCGCCAGTTCAGCGTAGTCGCGGTCGAGCTCTGCTGCGGTCCGAATAACCGCTCGATCACCGTGGAGCGTGAGCTCTGCAATCGCTAACCATTCGCAACCCTGTAGTGATGAATCACGGGGGAGAACGGCTGCTGTCCCAGAAGCCAAGACGTATTCGGCGGCCTGTCCAGAGTTCTGGTTGCGTCGCCGCGCGATCTGGTGCGGATAGGCCAACGCGGTAATCATGCCTACCTGCAGCGGATCCGAAGAAACCGACAAGGAATCACCAGCGAGCACCGAACGTAGGCGCGCTGTATCGCTGACCCAACGCTGGGGCCGCTCTGCACGCAGGCGTCGCAACAGGGCGCTGAGGTCTGCCCCAGGGGCACGGTCATCAGAAGCGAGCGCTGCGACGGTTTCGGCCGCCCGTTGCGGTCCGGCAAATGCTGCACCCTCATATAAGGCACGGCCCAATCGTGGATCTACTGGTAGATCTGCAAGCTTTCGACCCAGCTGAGTGACTCGAAGGTCCTTGGTCAGTGCACCGAGGTGGGACAGCGTGTTCACGGCTGCGCGATAGGCTCGTGGCGGTAAGGGCTCTGGTAACGCGAGTCCGGCACCATCGGCAGCACCCCAGCATGCCAAATCCAAGACCGCCTGGGTCAGATCAGCGGTCCGGATCTCTGCGGGCCGGTGAGTGGGGCGGGCGGCAAACTCAGCATCGGACAGGCACCGCACCACCAGGCCCGGCGCCTCACGAGCTGCCCGACCACCCCGTTGAAGCATCGAGGATTTCGCAGCACCCACCGTAACCAGTCCCGCGACACCGCGGCCGGTGTCCAAGCGACTTTGCCGGTCCAATCCGGCGTCCACAACAATCCGGACCCCCGGGACGGTCAGCGCCGACTCGGCTACATTTGATGCCAGGACAATGCGCCGCGGTTGTCCCGGTGCAGTCGGCTGTAGGATCCGGTCTTGTGCCGCGGCCGGAGTAGAGCCCAATAAGGGGAGCACGTCAACTCGTGTCCTGCTCACACGCTGGGACAAGCGCTGAGCCACCCGGTCAATTTCTCGGGCCCCGGGTAAGAACACTAAGACATCCCCGTCGGGTTCTTGGTCAACCGTTGAGGCCACGGTGGTAGCTACATGCGATAGGAACGCGTCAGTTACTCCGCGGGTGTCTAAGGCGCGTTGATTGCCTGGCAACGGTGCCCACTGTTCGCGCAACGGATGGGTCACCGCATCCACGGTGACAACCTCCGCAGGCTCGTCATCGCTCGCTAAAAGCCCCGCCCACAGCTGGGCATCTAAGGTCGCTGACATCACGACGATGTCTACGGCCTCATCGCGTAATTGACCTAACTGCCGGACCATGGCGAAGGTCAGGTCTGTTTCCAGTTGGCGCTCGTGCACCTCGTCCAACACAATGGCCGCGATCCCAGTAGCTTCTGGATCGCGAATCAGCCGCCGAAGCAATACTCCGGTGGTGACAAATTCCACGCGTGTCGACGCTGATGTCTTGTGGTCACCGCGTACCGCATATCCCACCTCGTCGCCAAGACGGGTGCCCGTCAATGAGGCGAGTCTGCGGGCTGCGGCACGAGCGGCCATGCGTCGTGGCTGGGTGACGACAACCTTGCCGGAACGATGCTGAGTCAGTAAACGGTTCGCTAACGTTGGCGGGACCATCGTTGTTTTACCAGTACCGGGTGGTGCGACCACCACAGTGCGCAACGCTTCGTCACCGTCAAGCAGGCTCTGCGTCGCACTGGCGGCCGGTAATCCAGCACCGATCACCTCGAGGGGAAACGGCATCGCTGACTCGAAGCGGTCCCCAAACGTTGTATCTTTCATTGCCTCCACTCTAGGACGCCGAGCGCCATCCAACATCCGTTTACCGGAGGTTTAGGTCTCGTTGACCCCACAGGGCGAAAAGCAACAGCGCGACCCGTAACTGTTTGTGTAACCTATGATCAGCGCCAAGCCGGGTGTTGTGTTACCTTCAACGCTGGTCTATACAACAGGTAAGGGATTCGAACCCTCTGCCTGTAATGGTCTGCCAGAAGTGAGATGCTATGAACCAATCCGACAATACGCTCGACGTCGTCGACATTCCCGAGCACTGTGGCAACGCACCGCGCAAGGCTGTGATCCGTGACTTTCTGATCGCACTGTATCAACGCGATATCGTTGAAGTGCTCGACCGACTGCGTGACAATGTGCACTGGGACATCATGAACTTAACACAACTGCAGGGGCTTGATGAGGTTGAGCCCTGGGTCGCGTCGCAATCGAAGGTGTCGGCGTTGCATCTGAACACCGTCATTACCCACGGCACCGACTGCGCGGCAGACGGCAGGGTGATTTACGACGACGGCACAGAACTTGCCTTTAACCATGTGTTGATCTTTGCGGGTCACACGAAGACAGCAAAGATCAGCACGATCCGAAGTTATTTGGTGCCGCTGAATGCTTCTGCGGCGGACTAGGTTGTCTTCTTCCACAGAGACCGGCCCACCAGGGTGACTCGCATATTTGAGACAGCTGGGTTAGCATCGGGCAGTGCAAGAGCCATCCGGGACGACCCGGATGCTGAACTCAGTGCCGGGACGGCCCGCAGAAAACAGCTGGCCTTCTATGAACTCTGTACTGTTTCGTAGCATGCTCACTCCGACCGCCATCCTACAACTCGTTATCGGCTGGGCAGGGGTATTGCTATTTCGCATCGGATCACAACTTTTCCACCCACCGCAGGTAACGAGTACGCTATTGGCTATTCTGGGTGGGATCGTCGGCGTGATTCTTTGTGCCGCTTTCGGTGTGGTTACCCAGGCCGAACACCTGGCACGACGACTCGGTGAGCCATACGGCACGTTAATCCTCACAGTGTCGATTGTATTGATTGAAGTCATCCTCATTGCAGCCGTCATGCTGGGCCCTGGCGTACATCCTACGATTGGTCGTGACTCCGTTATGGCGGTGTCGATGATTATTCTGAACCTGGTGGTCGGCCTGGCCCTGGTGGTCGGAGCATGGCGACACGCCACACTGCACGTCAATCGTACCGGTGCGGGATCCTACGTTGGAGTCTTGCTGCCTCTACTGACCGCAGGGCTCGTGTTGCCTTCCGTTATCAGCGACGACGGAAGATATTCGACCAGCCATGCCATCCCGATTGCCCTGATGACGACACTGGTCTATGGTTTCTTCCTCTTTCTTCAAACCGGACGGCAGCGAACCGACTTTCATGAACCCCGCAAGTGCTCGAACCGCAATATGAGCAATCACAGCCCCGCAGCACAGGAGCAGCAATCCAGCATTCGTCAGATACTTCATGTGCACCGAAACGAAGTCATGGCCCGCACGCTGCTGCTCATCGCGACCGTCCTGCCGATCGTGCTGTTATCCCACGATATGGCCCGCTACCTTGATACCCTATTGGAGCGAGTCGGGGCCCCTGTCGCCCTGTCGGGCATCGTCATTGCTACGATCGTGTTCCTCCCCGAAACTGTCACGACTCTCCGCGCAGCCTACGCCGCTCAGCTGCAGCGCGTGAGTAACTTGTGCCACGGGGCGCTCGTCTCTACGGTGGGCTTGACTATCCCCGTCGTATTGATCATCGGCCTGGTAACCGGTCAGCCCGTGGTCCTGGGTGAAAGCCCAACCAATCTGGTCCTACTCAGCCTTAGCCTCGCCCTCACCGGTGTAGCGTTTTTCAACGGCAGACCCACCCCGATGCACGGGGTTGGGCATTTGATGATCTTTGGACTCTACCTGCTAACGGTGTTCGTCTAATGTCCATATCACTCGGTGCTACGCTACGCCAGCGCCTACGCGGTGTGAACTGCTACGATCCGCTAGAGAACCCCCACTCAACCACCACGACCAACGTGAGGTAGCACCGTGTCCCGACTCGTTTTCGAACCCCTTACGCTGCGCGGCATGACCGCCCGCAACCGACTGTGGGTCCCACCGATGTGCCAGTACAGCGCCGAAGGTCAAGACGGCGTAGCGACCGATTGGCACATGGTGCACCTGGGTGGTCTAGCGCGTGGGGGAGCAGGGGCGGTCATTGTTGAAGCCACTGCGGTCACACCCGAGGGACGGATCTCACCGCAGGACCTCGGCTTATGGAATGATGAGCAACGCGACGCACTGGCTCCTATTGTGCGGTTCATGCAGTCGCAGGGGGCCAAAGCCGGCATCCAATTAGCCCATGCCGGTCGCAAAGCCAGTACGTACCGGCCATTTGATCCCGAACACTCCGGCAGTGTGCCAGCATCCGACGGCGGCTGGCACACCGTGGCCCCTTCAGCGATTGCGTATCCCGATCTTGCACTCCCACAAGCCCTGGATCGCACCGGCATTGACGGGATCGTCACCGCCTTCCGTACAGCCGCCCGCCGTGCCATGGATGCTGGGTTTGATTTCCTGGAGATCCACGGCGCCCACGGGTATTTGCTACACGAATTCTTATCACCCCTCAGCAATACGCGAGCCGATGAATATGGCGGTTCATTAGCAAACCGTGCACGACTGCTGTTAGAAGTCGCCGAGGTAATCCGCGCCGACGTACCCGACGAGGTCCCGGTACTGGTCCGGCTATCGGCCGTAGATTGGGTAGAAGAGGGACTGACCATTGACGATACCGTGCAGGTCGTCGAATGGCTACGCGCTCGCGGGGTGGACCTCATCGATGTGTCCTCCGGTTCCAATGTCCCGGCAAAGATCCCCAGCGGCCCCGGTTACCAGGTCCAGTTTGCTCAGGCGATCCGCGCACGCACCGGTGTCCCGACTGCAGCCGTTGGTTTGATCACCGAACCCTTCCAAGCCGAACACATCCTCGTTACCGAGCAGGCCGACGTGGTCCTGGTAGGTCGCGAATCACTACGGAACGCCGACTTCCCGATTCATGCTGCCCAGGTGCTGCGCTACGATACACCACCCACGCCCCTGCAGTACCATCGGGCCTATCGCTAAACCGCTTGGGCCACCAATGCCTCCAACGCCTCAGGATCTCGTAGTGTTACCGTGAGATCTTCGAGGATCATTACCCGTTTCATCTCGAAGACGGGTCAGGCTCGTGAAGAAGCGGTTGTTGGAGCAATATTCTCCCGCTGGGTAGTAGCCGACTAAGCTTGACTGACCCGAAATGCCTTCACGTTCGTCAAGCAGTGCAGGGCCCGTCTGATCGTGAGCTTTTGGTTACAGACTAACGGCATCAGCGGCTTCGGCGACGGTGGGGAATTTGAACTCATATCCCATGTCTTCCAACACCTCGGACCGTGCCCGGGTACTGCCCATCAACATGCCGGGTTCCATCCGGATAATGTTCATCCCGAGGCTGAGGAGCTTGGCCGGAACGGGAAAACTTCGCGTCCCAAGACCTGGCGCAAGGGCTGTAATGACTTCTGAAAGGCGGGTCTGTTGGGGAGCCACAGCCACCACAACGTTGGGTGGGCGCTTCATAGTCAACAGGTACTCAATGATGCCAACCCAGTCATCTTCGTGAATCCAAGGGAGGTAGCCGTCGATGTTGGGTCGGGTCTTGGACACTGCCATAGCCCCCAGTCCCAGCACGATTTCAGTTTGGGGCCCCAGCACGACCCCGGTGCGCACGATGATCGCGTCATCCGGGGCGGCCGCCTCCCAATCGGCAACCAGTTGACCCATTCCGTCAGGCCCATCTTTATCCGCAGTCGGAGCGGTCTTCTCGGTGAATTCTTTCGTCGATTTTGCATCCCACAGGGGGACCGCGCTGCCTTGGATCCACCGGTGGAGTT
This sequence comes from uncultured Enteractinococcus sp., assembly GCA_964482935.1. Lineage (GTDB taxonomy): Bacteria > Actinomycetota > Actinomycetes > Actinomycetales > Micrococcaceae > Yaniella. The sequence continues at coordinate 12,678 of CAZAAP010000016.1, read as the reverse complement.
TGCCGCCTTGGTGCTCCGCTGTGCTCACAGCGTTGCGCAACATCTGCGTTGGTGGGATTCGCGATGCTGCTAGTGCTTCGACTTCTTTCGCCGTAAATTTTGCGCCGATGCGCCGCCCGACCAGATTAATGATGTTGAATCCGGCGTCGTCCATGAGTTGCTCGTGCAGGGGCACCAAATCGTCTTGCCCCCAACGGGTTTGTGGGTAGGGCCCATTGGTTTTTGGATTGCGGGACAACACCATGACGCGTTGGCCCAGCGCCAAGAGGCGCGTAGCGAGGCGAGATCCCAGGTAGCCGGACCCACCGGCAATAATATTCAAGGGTTGGGCGGTATCGGGTTTACCCGCCATTTTGAACATGCGAGCACCCACGGCACCCAGATCGCCCATAATTGGATCGGCCAGGGCGGCACCCAGCGGAGCAGCCAGGGGACCAACCACTTCAGTGTGGCGGGTGAGCATTGTTTTGCCATCATCAAGAGAGTGGATGCTCCACCGCTGTTGGGTGTGACCGCCTGGCTGATCTTGGCGCCAGGAGATTTCTTGGTCTTTTCTTGCAGTAACGATGGTAGCCGGTGGTGCGGTTACAGCATGCGCGAAACCTCGCAGAAGGGCTTTCGGGACGACCTTGACGGTATCGCCGACTTGGAGCCGATTCCCGGCCATTCTGACCGGTGTGAATTTCTGCAATTGATCATCGAATTGCAACCAAGCGCTGGGCGCGGTGAGTAAATCCCAGACCCTTTCGGTTGGTAGTGCCAGGCAAATACTTTGTGTCCGAGAAAAACCCATGTGACCATCGTAGACCCGTTAAACGAATGGTTGGCAACAACTCAGCAGATGAGTTGTTGCCAACCAGGTTTTTCAGATTATGCGCGGTTATTTTGTTGAGACAGTTTGCTGCATTAGCTCAAATTCTGCCGCCACTTCTGCATCGGGTTTTTTCGTCAACAATGACACGACAATTGCGACCACGAAGTGGGCGATGACACCGGGAATAATCTCATAGAGGTTGATCGCCTCTTTGATGGCAGGAACACTGCCCCAGACATAGGAGACCACGGCTCCGGCAACCATACCGGCCAGGGCACCCATGTTGGTGATGCGCTTCCAGTACAGAGCCATCAGAATCATCGGACCAAAGGCCGCGCCAAAACCTGCCCAAGCAAAACCGACCAGATCTAGAACGGTTGATTCCGGGTCCTGTGCAATCAATATGGCAATGATGGCGATGACCACCACTGAAATACGGCCTAACCACAGCTGCTGACGTTCACCCGGATCTTTTTTGAAGAGCCGATAGAAATCCTCGATAAGCGCTGAGGCGGATACGAGCAGTTGCGACGACATGGTGGACATAATGGCCGCAATCACGGCTGCAAGCACCAGACCGGCAACAAACGGGTGGAAGAGTACCTGAGAGAGTAACAAGAACACAGTTTCGGGGTTCTCTAGGGGCTGGCCTGCATCGTGGAACCATGCAACACCGATCAGACCGGTCAACACGGCGCCACCCATGCACAAGATTACCCAACCGGTCCCGATACGGCGGGCGGTTTTCACCTCGCCGTGACTCCGAATGGCGAAGAAGCGGGCCAGGATGTGTGGCTGTCCAAAGTAGCCCAATCCCCATGCCAGACCCGACACGATGACGAGCATTGAAGCGCCAGAGAACCCCCCGCCAGTGAAGGACAGGTGATCGAATCCGGCTTGAAGATCTGCTTCGTCGATCAGGCTGATAACGCGGCCCGGTCCACCCAGCTGAACGGTGGCGATGATGGGGACCGACACGAGAGCAGCCAGCATTAACAAACCTTGGGCAACGTCGGTAAGCGAGGCTCCAAGAAAGCCCCCGAATGCGGTGTAGAGCAGGGTCACGCCACCAACCACCAATACACCCGTCATATAGTTCCAGCCAAATGCGGACTCAAAGAACGCACCGGAGGCGACCATCATGGACGCCACATAAAAGATGAAAAAGACCAAGATGATGACGGCCGATACCGACCGTAACATGCGCGTTCGGTCGCGGAAGCGCAACTCAAAAAAAGCCGGCATGGTAATGGAATCTTGCGTGATTTCGGAATACACCCGTAATCTTGGCGCGACGATCATCCAGTTCAGCCAGGTACCGATCGTCAGTCCGATGGCAATCCAAGCCTCGATCAACCCGGTGGCATACAGCGCGCCGGGAAGGCCCATGAGTAACCAACCAGACATATCGGACGCGCCGGCTGACAGAGCGGCGACACGAGGTGACAGCTCACGTCCGGCTAGTAGGAAGTCTCGACCGGTCTTGGTGCGCCGGTAGGCGTAATAGCCAATGACCAGCATTCCAATGAGGTAAAGGATGATGGCAGCGAATTGATAGGCGTGTTCTTCACTCATGGCAAACATTATTCGTCACAGACGGTAAATCGCCAAATCATTGCGTGATCTGCTACCGCCGCTGCTGCGCTTCTTGCCCGGAAAGAAATTGCAAAGACCCTGGTCAACTCCCGCAACCATCAAGTGGGAGCTACCTCACAGAAGTCAGGCTCCGACTGCCGCTGCTATCGCCGCGTCTAGTCACCAACGTATGCTGTGTGACACAACTCAAGTTTGGGCGTTTACCGACGGGAGTCTTCATGCGAAGCAACAAGCATCACACCTCGGACATCGCACCGTGGCAGCTCGATGAGCAAGCTGTGGAGCAGGTCCGTACCTGGTTGGCGCGAGCAGCCGACATCAAACCGGATGCTTCAGCACAACAACTCGCCGGGGTGCTCAGAGACCCTAATGGTCTCGGATTTACCGTGGGGTTTGTAGATCGCGTCATACGCCCGGAAGATCATACAGCAGCTGCACAGGCCCTGGCTGGAATTGCCCAAAACGTGCCCGGCTTTTTACCCTGGTACCTGCAAACCGCGGTACGCGCAGGCGGTAAACTAGCTCCCATTGCGCCCGCTGCGGTCGTTCCAACTGCACAGTCGGCGCTGCGCTCACTGGTCGGACATCTCCTCATTGATTCGAGAGACCCGCACCTTGGGAAAGCCATTAAACGACTGAGCCGCGATGGCATCAGACTCAATATCAATCTGCTCGGCGAAGCGATCCTCGGTCAACAAGAAGCCAATAACCGGGTAGCCGCCACGCTAGCGCTCATAGAACGCCACGACGTCGATTACGTCTCGATTAAAGTCTCAGCGACTGTCGCACCACATAATCATTGGGCATATGACGAAGCAGTAGGCAACATTGTGGAGCAGCTTCGACCGCTCTATCAGGCTGCTATGACCTCGGATCCTGTCACCTTCATCAACCTGGATATGGAGGAGTATAAGGATCTCCAACTCACGCTCGATGTCTATCGGCGGCTCATTTCTGAACCAGAGTTCAAGCACTACGCTTCGGGTATCGTGCTGCAGGCTTATCTGCCGGATGCTTATCAAGCAATGCTGGATCTCCAAGAATTCGCAGCCCAACGGGTAGCTAACGGGGGCGCTCCCATTAAGGTTCGGGTCGTCAAAGGCGCGAACCTCCCGATGGAAAAAGTCCAAGCTGCCATGCATCATTGGCCGCAAACCGTGTGGCCGACAAAACAAGACACCGACACCAACTACAAGCGGATGTTGAATTACGCCCTGACACCAGAGCGGCTTGCCAATGTACGAGTCGGAGTGGCCGGGCATAATCTATTCGATATCGCCCTGGCTTATTTGTTGATGCAACATCGCGGTATTGCCGTCGATGGTCCGGTTGATTTCGAAATGCTGCTCGGCATGGCCGGTGCGCAAGCAGAAGCGATCCGCGCCGATGTTGGTCGCCTGTTGTTATACACCCCGGTTGTGCACCCCGATGAATTTGATGTTGCCATCTCATATCTTGTCCGTCGGTTGGAGGAAGGAGCCTCGCATGAAAACTTCATGTCGGTTCTCTACGAACTTGATGACCCCTCACTATTTCATCGTGAGGCTGACCGATTCCGAGCCTCCCTTGCACAACTTGAAACCGAAGCGGACCTGATCCCGCAACCCCGAAGACACCAAAACAGAGCCACGGAAGATTTCTCCCAAGCTTCACCCCCCGAATTTCGCAACACCGCTGATACCGATCCTGACCTGCCTCAAAACCGGGCCTGGGGTCGTGCCATTTTGGAACGTATGGCGCACTCCATGCTGGGCGAAGATCTAGTATCGGCACATCGGATCGACACCGGTCAACAGCTCAACGCTGTCATCACCAGGGCTTTTGAAGCAGGGAAGACATGGCAAGCCCTGCCGGTAATAGCGCGAAGTCAGGTACTCCTCCGTATCGGCGATCATCTTGCCGCTAACAGGGACCGACTCATTGAAGTCATGGGCGCCGAAGCTGGCAAAACCATCGAGCAATCAGACCCCGAAGTGTCTGAAGGGATCGATTTTGCCCGCTACTACAGCCAACAATGCCTAACGCTCCACCAGGTGGTAGGTGCCCAACCGCAGCCGGTGGGTTTAACCGTGGTGACCCCGCCATGGAATTTCCCGATGGCTATCCCCACCGGATCAGTAACCTCCGCGCTTGCCGCAGGCTCCCCGGTCATTATTAAACCCGCACCCCAGGCCCAACGAACCGCCGGCGTCATCGTCCAAGCGATCTGGGATGCTTTAGACGAATTCGAGCTGCCCCATGAAATCGCCACATTCATGATCGGTGATGAACAGACCGTGGGTTCACAGCTGGTCACGGATGCACGGGTGGAACGCGTCATTCTCACGGGTGGTTATGAGACCGCGAAATTGTTTACTAAGTTGCGGCCCGAGATGCCACTGTTCGGGGAAACCTCTGGGAAAAACGCCATCATCGTGACCCCCTCGGCGGATCTGGACCTGGCAGTGGCCGATGTCGTCAACTCTGCCTTTAGCCACGCCGGACAAAAATGCTCGGCAGCATCCCTGGTCATCCTGGTCGGCCAGACTGCAAAAAGCCAGCGCTTTCACCGCCAACTGCTCGATGCCGTGGACTCCCTTGTCGTGGACTACCCAACGAACCCACAAGCCCAGATGGGACCAGTCATTGAGCGGCCCGGCGAAAAACTTACCCGCGGTCTGGCAGCCCTTGAACACGGCCAGCGCTGGAACCTGCGCCCCAAATTGCTAGATGAAACAGGTCGGTTATATTCACCAGGCATCCGCTCGGGCGTGCAGCCAGGATCGGAATTCCACCTGACCGAATATTTCGGACCGGTACTCGGGGTCATGTCCGCTGAATCTTTGGAAGAGGCCATCGACTATGTCAATGCCGTGCCATATGGTCTCACCTCGGGCATTCATTCGCTGGACCCCCAGGAGATAGCCCTATGGACCGAACATGTTGCTGCAGGCAACCTGTATATTAACCGAGGCATTACCGGTGCGATCGTACGGCGGCAGCCCTTCGGTGGATGGAAGCGCTCTGCCATTGGTCCTGGCGCCAAAGTTGGTGGCCCTAACTACCTCTTGGCGCTGAGCGATTGGAGCGACGCGCCTGACACTGTCCCCGTGGTGCAGGACGACATTGCTGATCAACTTGGCAAGGCGGTCCCAGCCGTACTCGAAGCTGATGATGCTGACTGGTTGGTCAACGCAGTGGCTCACGATGCCACAGCGATGCAGCCCTACATCGGCCAACGCGACATCTCGAATCTCCAAGTCGAGATGAATCTTCTGCGCTATCGCCCGGTGCCGGTGACCATGCGCGTCACCAACACCAGCTCTGCCACGTTAGCTCAGGCCCTCCGGGTCGGTTATGCCGGGATTCGAGTGCAACGGGCCGTCGCCACCGGAGAGGGCACCGGCACGCTTCCGATCAATATCCTCTCGCTACCTGCCGACGCCCCCCAAGAGTTGGCCCAGTTTTTCAACGCTACGAACGTGCGCGTGGTCTACGATGACCCAACCGCGTGGCTAGCTCGGGCAAACCGCCTCGCCCAGAGTCATCCGACCGAAGGAACCCAACGGATCCGCCTCATTGGAGACGACGAAACGGATGCCACCAGAAAAGCTACGGCACACACCCCAGAGGTTGCGGTCTACACCCAGCCGGTCACTTCGGCAGGTAGGTTGGAAATGCTGCCATTTATCCGTGAGCAATCCGTGACGATGACGGGGCACCGTTTCGGCACCATCAGCGACTTGCCAGAGCGAGCCCTGGGAGAGATTCACTTTGGATAACTGCATCCCCGCACAGTCACTGATACTTAGGGGCGTTGCTGGTCATCCGGGGTCTCGCGTTGATGCATGCGCTTCTGATTGCGGTCATACGCCCGCATCTGACTCCACGCAAACAACACGACAGCAAAAATCAAGATCAGCCAGGACCGGTCAGAACTGAAAAAAGCCTCATCATTGATGGCTACCGCCAGCAGTTCAACGAAGACGACGACGATGGCACCAATGGCGCCTCCTACCAGGGCGGCTTTTATTTTTCCGTGCATGAGGTACTACTTTCTGTCGGGTCCTGGTTTTAATTGGTCGGCATCGCTGAGAGAATCCTGCCAGGCCTGGTGCAGTTGAGAAAACTGCTGGCCGGCATCAATGAGGTCTTGCGGTGTGCCGTCTTCGATGATTCTTCCGCCTTCGACCACCAGCACACGATCCGCGATCATGACGGTTGACAGCCGGTGAGCGATAATAAAGGAGGTGCGGTCGCCGAGAAGTTTTTTCAGTCCGTCTTGTACCAGGGCTTCAGTGGGAGCATCAAGTGAGGATGTTGCCTCATCCAGGATCAGTACCGTTGGATCGGCCAGAAACGCCCGGGCAAACGACACTAGCTGGCGTTGTCCGGCAGACATCCGCCCGCCCTTGGCTCGGACATCGGTATCAAACCCCTGAGGTAGCTGATCAATAAAGGTATCCGCACCAATGATTGCAGCGGCCGCTCGAATGTCTTCTGAACTTGCCGAGGGATTACCAATAGCGATATTTTTCGCGACTGAACCCGAGAACAAGTATGACTCTTGGGTAACCATCACAATATGCTTGGTCAGGGTCTCCATCTTCAGATCGTGGAGGGGCACCCCGTCCAGGGTAATGGTGCCATCGGTCGGGTCATAGAAGCGGGCCATGAGTTTTGCGATGGTGGATTTACCGGCACCGGTCGATCCGACAATGGCTACGGTTTGTCCCGCTGGGACACGCAGTGAGGTTGGTTGGAGGGCTAGCGGGAGATCGTCTTGATAGCGAAACGACACGTGGTCGAAAACGATCTCGCCCGATGCTTCCTCGAGTTCGACGGGTTCTTTGGGGTCGGTGACCGAGGGCTTTTCAGCCAGCAGGCCAGAAATCTTTTCCAGGGCGGCGACTGCCGATTGGAAGGTGTTGTAAAAGTTTGCGATCTCATCGATCGGTTGGAAGAACCGCCGCGCATACAAGACCAGCGCGATAAGTACTCCGACTTGTAATTGATCACCAAGTACACGGAAACTACCGACCATCAGCACCGCAGCGATCGTGATAGAGGACAGCCAGCGCAGCGTTGGCTGGTAAATCCCGAAAAGATGGATCGAGCGAAGAGCCGACTGGCGGTGATCTTCAGCCAGCTCTTCATAGCGTTTCCCGTTGGTTTGCTGGCGGCGATAAGTTTTGACGGCACGGATCCCGGAGACCGTCTCAACAAAATGCGAAATGAGGCGCGCTGAATTGGTCTGGATCTCCCGATAGATCACTGAGGAGCGTTTTTGGAACCAGATGGTGAGCATGGTGGCTGGGACAAGCAGCCCAGCCATGACCACCCCAGAGGGAAGATCCATGGTTAGGATCAGAACCATGGTGAACACCATTTGTAATACTGAACCGACCATGATGTCCAGTCCAGAGTTTAACAACTGGGCTAGCGCATCCATATCTGAGGTCTGGCGAGCGACGGTGCGACCAGAAGCATAAGATTCGTGGAACTTCATATCGAGCCGTTGACTGTGGAGAAACAGTCGGCGACGCAATCCATAGAGCATGGTTTGACCAAGGGTCATATTCCACCGGATGAATACATACATCAATCCGCCAGCGACCAGAGCCGCCACAATTTGCGCCACTGATGCGGCGACCGCAGGGGTAGCATTTCCTTCTAGCAGAGCGGGGATTCCGTTATCGATACCCCAGGCGATGATGGCGGGCCCAGCAACAGATGCCAATTGTGCAACCACCACAATGGCCGATAATCCCACCAGTTGCCACCGGTAGGGTTTCAGGAGACTGCCAAGTAACCGAAGGGAAGCTCGCCGTTCGGCACGAGTCATTTGTTGGTAATCTGCTGCGCCTCGAGCGCGTCCTGGTCCACTCATAACTGCACCTCCCACGCGTCTTCGGGTTGGCGGGCCATAATATAGCGATACCGAGCCGAAGCACGCAGCAATTCCTGGTGCGTTCCTACCGCTACAACCTCCCCATGGTCCAACAGCGCTACCCGATCTGCTAAAGCCACAGTGGAGGACCGGTGCGCAATAATGAACGTGGTGGTGTTGTCTAAGACTTCGCGCAATTGGGCGATGACACGCTCTTCGGTTTTGGTATCCAAGGCTGATAATGGATCATCGAGCAGTAATAGCGCTGGACGTGAGGCAATTGCTCGGGCCAGTGCGATACGTTGCCGCTGCCCACCCGACAGGGAGAAACCTTGTTCGCCGATATGGGTATCGAGGCCGTGTGCAAGGTTTGCCACGAAACCGGCATCGGCAGCGTGCAGAGCTTCCCAGGCGATATCTTCTTGCACTTCCTCAGACAGGGTGGGGTCAACCCCGAGGAGCACGTTCTCGCGTACCGAGAAGGAAAACAGTGTGGTGTCTTCGAATGCGACCGCTGTGAGACGTCGCAGGTCATCGAGGTCCATATCGTGTACCGAGACGCCGTCAATGGTGATGCGGCCACCCGTGATATCAAAGATCCGGGGGACAAGTTGAAGCAGGGTTGATTTGCCATTGCCTGTGACACCGACCAACGCCATGGTCTCGCCCGGACGAATATGAAGATTGACCCCTCGGAATAAATCTGGTGCATCTTCTGGTGCATCATGGAATCGAAAGCGCACGTTATCCATGACGAGTTCCCCGGTTGCGTTCTCAAAGTCGACTGCAACCGGATCACCGGGGGAGACCACCGTGTTTTCCGTATCCATCACTTCGAAATAGCGTTCCAGTGCGGTAGTCGTCTGCACGGCTTGACCGAACAGCATCCCTAACATCCGAGTTGGGCCCACCACCAGTGTTGCGGTTGCAAAGAAACTGGCCAGCTGACCCACATTCATACCACCGGCATTGACTTGCAATAACCCAAGCAACAGACAAATACCCAACATGGTTTCAGGCAGCGCAAGCATGAACATATCAAACCGGGCCAGGGTGGTAGCTTTTCGAATCTCATTGTTCCGTAATGAGGCCGCCTCCGTCTCAAAATTCGCAAGGGCCTGTTGGCTCCGTCCAAAAGCCTTCAGAACACGAATCCCTTGGACTGACTGCTCCACGGTGGTAGATATTTCACCATTGAGATCTTGGGAGCGTCTCGTCAGCACCGAAAAGTCCCGCTGGAAACGGTATGTCAACACGACGATAGGAAGCACGATAATCAAAAAGATAAGTGCTAAAAGCATTGAGGAGCGCGACATCATAAAGATGCCCACCAAAACGGTGGCGGTAGAAGAGACCGTCATGATCATCCCGAAGGCGATCCAACGTCGAATCTGTGTCACGTCTTGTTGCGACCGGGATAATAGCTGGCCAGAGCCCCAGTCGTTATGAAAAGCCACGGGCATATCCAGGATCCGAGTATAGAACCGAACACGCATTTGCCGCTCGGTCTCTGTTGAGGGGCCCACAGCAAAGATGCGCCGCAACCATAACAGCACGGCCTCCACCAGGCCCAACGCAATCACGACTCCACCGGCAAGCCACACGGTCGTGGCGGTAGGGGAGGTATTCAAGCTGTTGACCAAAAATTCGAGCACTTGGGGGATCATGAGGCCCACGATGGATGCTGCAATCGTTACGACCAAACCCATATATAGGCGAGGACGTATGGGCTTGATGATCCGCCATAAGCGCGCCATGGCTGCTTTCATGAACCATGCCTCCTACGACTGATCTGCCAAGAAACCATTATCCCGCCTATCGTAGTGCTAGAGCGCTCGCGAGATGAACAGGTCTTGTGCAGAACGGCAGGATTATAGCGACCAGCGCAGTCCGAGGGTCACCTGCGGCGGTATAGCGATTTCCGCCAATAGTGTGGTTCGGCTGTGATGAGCATTCCGAGTTGTCGGAACATGGACTCGTCTACAGATCCCAGGATGGTGGTGGTGTGTACATCGCAGCCACGCAGATGTTGCAGTTCGGCGAGAGCTTTGCGAGCATCTTCCGACTCGGCTGCAGAGACCGACAAGGCAATGAGCACTTCATCGGTGTGGAGTCGCGGGTTGATGGATCCCAAGTGACGGGTTTTCAAGGTCTGGATCGGTTCGATGGCCTGTGGGCTGAGGAGATGGACATCTTCATCAATCCCTGCCATGTACTTCAGTGCGTTCAGCACCATGGCCGCTGAACATCCTAAGAGGTCGGAGGTCTTGCCCGTGAGAATAGTGCCGTCAGGTAATTGCACAGCACTGGCTGGTTGACCGGTTCGTTCTGCTAATTCTAGAGCAGGATTGACCACCGGGCGGTCTTCTTTGGTGATACCAATACGTTTCATAATCACATCAATACGTGATGACACGGTGTGATCAGTAGTGTCCATGCGGCGTTCTTCAACCCGTGCCTTATACCAGCGTCGGATAATCTCTTGTTTCGCAGCTTCTGCACAAACAGCATCATTACTGATGCAGTGGCCCGCCATGTTGACCCCCATATCGGTGGGGGACTGATACGGCGAGTCACCGTAGAGCTTTTCCAGCATGGCCTTTAACAGTGGAAATGCTTCCACATCCCGGTTATAGCTCACAGCCTGTTCTTGATAGGCCGCTAGATGGTAAGGATCAATGATGTTGTTATCATCTAGGTCGGCGGTGGCTGCTTCGTAAGCCTGATTTACGGGGTGCTGCAAAGGCAGGTTCCAAATCGGGAAAGTCTCGAATTTGGCATACCCGGAACGAATACCCTGCTGGTAATCATGGTAGATCTGCGACATTGAAGCCGAAAGCTTGCCGGACCCAGGCCCAGGACCGGTCACCACAACTAACGACCGGGTGGTATGTGCATACTGGTTCTGGCCAAAGCCCTCGGGTGAGATGATGGTCTCGGTATCGGTGGGGTAACCGGTAGTGGGGTAGTGATGGGTTACTTGAAGACCGGCTCGCTGCATTCGGTCACTAAAGGCCAACGCGTTGGAATAGTCTGCAGACAACTGCGTGATGACTAAGTGCTCGATCATGAAACCTTCGTTCCGAAAGATATCAATCAAACGCATTGCTTCGTCTTGATAGGTGATACCTAAATCGGCACGGACTTTTTCGTATTCAAGATCCTTGGCATTGAGCACCATCATGATCTCTAATTCATCTTTGAGCTGCTGAAGCATCGAGATTTTATTAGCGGGCGTAAACCCAGGAAGCACCCGAGATGCATGCAAGTCATCAAAGAGCTTGCCGCCCATTTCGAGATAGAGCTTGTTCCCGATCTCTAGACGTCGCTGAGAAATGAACTCCGACTGCAAGGTGATGTATTTTTGCGAGTCGAAACCAATGTTCGGGCGAAATGATGTCGTTGGGGTCAAAGTCTCAGCATCCACAGGACCCCATTGTTCCATGGACCGCTAAGAGTTCCCAGTTAGCAGGTCTCAAGAACCTAGTACGGCATCAAAGTTTGGCGCGTAGACGCTTAGATTTTGATACCAGACACGCAGCCTTAAGATCCCGCGTACCACAATTTGTTGTGGTAAATGCAGTTGTGGAACACAATCACTGGTGCTTAGGGTCGTAACACGCCGTGTTAAAAGATTCTTTTTCTGTGGATTTCCAAGGAGTGATCACCGGGTGGGGGTGTGGAGAACTTTTTGATCGTTTCGCTACACCCGCGCCAGGATGCCGAAGTAACTCGTGAGCTCCTCGCTCTGCGGTTGTGGAGAACCTGTGAGTATCGGGCAAATGAGGCGAGCACAACATCTAGTTGTGCCTTGCGTTCTCGATCCCTAGATGTAGTATTAAAGCAGTGGTTGAGGCCGATAAGGCATTCACCAAGAATTCAACAGAAGAGCCGTGAGCCCCTTCGACTTTCTTGAAGTTGGCGGCATGGACCGGCACGAAAGCATCGACTTAAGGGAGATAGATCATGACTGTGACTGTTTATAGCAAACCAGCATGTGTGCAGTGCAACGCAACCGTGCGTGCTTTGGATAAAAAAGGTATCGAATACAACGTCATCGATATGTCACAAGACATGGATGCTCTCGAGCGCGTTCGTGCACTGGGATACATGCAGGCACCAGTTGTTATGGCTGGCTCTGACCACTGGTCTGGTTTCCGCCCAGATAAAATCGCGGAATTGGAGGAGACTAGCTCAGCGGCATCCACTGTCGCCTAAGCTACTTCTCCAAACACACTCTTTGAAGGTAGGGGTAAAATGACTGCCCAGGTTCGGGATAGATCCTTCGTGAAGTCACCAGAGTCGCAAGACATGGTTGAAACTCATGCGAAGTTGATCTATTTCTCCTCGATATCTGGTTATACTCATCGTTTCGTAGAGAAGTTGGGTTTTGAAGATG
>CAZAAP010000015.1:0-25362 GCA_964482935.1 uncultured Enteractinococcus sp. | reverse complement strand
TCCACCCCGGCGGTCGCGTAGGTGATCGGCTCCGAGTGATTCTTATCAGTCACGTGTTTTCCTGTCTGTGGTCAGCATGGGGACGTCGGTGGGGTAGTTACCCGAAAAACAGGCGGTGCACAGGGTGGCTTCGTCCTGTTGGGTGGCAGCAATCGTGCCGTCTAAGGAAATATAGGCCAGCGTGTCGGCGCCGATGTGCGTGCGGATTTCGTCAATGCCCGCCCCGGTGGCAATCAGCTCGGCGCGCGTTGCGAAGTCGACGCCGTAGAAACACGGCCATTTGACCGGTGGTGAGGAGATTTTGACGTGCACTTCGCGAGCACCTGCGGCGCGCAACATCGCAACCACTTGACGCTGCGTATTACCGCGCACAATCGAGTCATCAACGACGATCACGGATTTGCCCGCAACAACCGAAGGCTGGACGTTGAGTTTAAGCTTGATGCCCAATTGTCGGAGCGTCTGGGAAGGCTGAATGAACGTGCGGCCCACATACGAGTTTTTGACGAATCCGTGCCCTAACGGAATACCGGATTCTTCGGCGTAACCGATCGCAGCGGGGGTGCCGGAGTCGGGGACCGGGACCACCACTTCGGCGTCGGCCGTATTTTCGCGGGCCAGCTGCCGGCCCATCTCTAAGCGGGATTCGTACACGCTGCGTCCGTTGATCGCCGCATCCGGGCGAGCAATATAGACGTATTCAAAAATGCAGCGCGCTAATTCTGACGGTGCAAATCGGGTTGAGCGCACTCCGTTGGAATCAATGGCCAGGATCTCGCCCGGGGCCACCTCGCGAATAAAGGTTGCTCCCGTGGTTGCCAGTGCGGCCTGTTCGGAGGCGACGACCCAGCCACTGGACAACCGGCCGAGTACTAGGGGACGGAACCCGTGCCGGTCACGGACCGCATACAGCGTATTTTCTGACATCATGACGATCGAAAACGCGCCCTTGAGTCGACCGAATACTTCGGCTGCGGTATCTTCGAGGGCCTCGCCGTTTTGACCGTGCAACAGGGTCGTGATCAGTGCCGTATCGGAATTATTACCTTGGGCCAATTCACCCGAATAGACATCGCCGAACCGTTCACTAATCAGAGCTTTGATCTCTTCACGATTGGTCAATGCCCCGTTAAAGCCCAGAGCAACCGTGCCGTCATCCGACGTGGCCCCGAGTGTGGGTTGTGCGAAGCGCCAATCATCAGCGCCGTGGGAACCGTACCGGCAGTGACCGATGGCAATATGCCCGGTCAGCGAGGATAGCGTGGCCTCATCAAATACCTGGGAGATCAGGCCGACGTCCTTATACACTGAAATGCGCTCACCGGCGGAGGTGGCAATCCCTGCCGATTCTTGTCCGCGATGCTGCAGGGAGAACAGCCCGTAATACGCTAGCTTGGAGACTTCTTCACCCGGTGCCCAGACGCCGAAGACTCCGCAGGCATCCTTGGGTGTGTCGTCGGTGATGTTTTCGACCATGACCTATTTCCGTTGCGTTCGTTTCTGGGCTTTTGCGGCGGCTTTGGCATCGAGATGCTGTTGACGACGTTCCTCATCGGCACGCTGTTTGTGTTGCAACCGGGACCATTCCACATAGTCATCTTCGGTGAAGGCCACGTCGGCGGCTTCAGGGTCGTTGGTTTGACGCGCATAGAGGGTTTCCACGTGACGCTTGGAGCGCCGATCAATGACTAACCAGATCAGAGCGGCCAGTGTGAAACCAATGATCGCGAACAGGGCCGCCAAAAAACCGAGGGTTTGACCCAGCGTATATTCTTCGCTCGTGCCCTGTATTGCGACCCAAAAAAACGCGACAATCACGCCGATGAACCCACCGGTTACCAAAAACGGGGTAATTTTGGGGGCGCGGCGATACGTCATCTGCTGAGGGGTGTCGGGGGTGGAGTCGGCACCTGCGGCGTCGGCCGGTCCGGGTTGGTCATGTGCTTTACTGTCAGCCATAGTCCTCTTAGTCTAACGGGTCAAGGACTCATCGTTTGCTGTGTGCACAGGTTGTGTACACCGTCAAGAAACGCGGTCACCGGATTATATTTTGACTAATGGCAACAGGGGAGCCAAATCTGTTCGCTGCCCGGAAGCAACCACGCCGCCGCTGGCCACCGCATCGGCCCAGTCCAACTGCCCGGTGACCAGAGCTAACCAAGTGTCCGGTGAGGTTTCCACCACGGCCGGAGGGGTGCCGCGAGTATGCACGGTCCCTTCAAGAATCTGCGTCACCCCAAACGGCGGCACCCGAACCTCAACCGAACGCCCGGGCGCCAGTGCGGTCAGCGCTTCCAGCGAATAGCGCACCGCAAGGGCACGAACCGAGCGTGGTGCAGCCTCAGGAGCTGTCGCCCATTGCCGAACAGCGGCCACACCCTGGGTCGCATCAATTTTTCGTCGCGCCATGTTCATTTCACCCTATCCACACAGTGCACTGCGTCCGATTAGTTCAACAACCGCAGCACCGCAGGCGAGACCTTCACGCCCCCGACCGGTTGGCTGCCCCCGTAGACGGGCGGCACAATGCGCTCCACGACGTCGCTCATGGCAGCAAGACTCAAAGCTTCAGTCGCAAAGTTGGCTAGCAGCACCAACCCAATAAGATGCGTTGCCCGGTGCGTGGAATCAATCATCGATACCGCGACTGCGGTGCCATCTGGTGCCGCGAGTGCAAGGACACCATCGGCACCCGTTTTGGCGATGAGCTGGAGTGATTCCAAGACGACCGTATCGGGCCGGTTGCGACCTGCCACGGCGGTTGGGTAATCCAACATCGCCCGGGCAACCGTGGCTGCCGGCAGCTCTGCGCTACGGTTGCTCGCGGCTTGTCCTAATGCGCTAAATCCGCAAGCTAGCGCCGTCAACGACATGACCGGGGTAGGCGCGCCGCACCCATCGACCCCCACATGCGTGATGCTAGTTTGACAGTAGTGTTCCAGGACGTCGATAACTTCGGTTTGTACGGGCGCGTCTGGTTGCAGATAGGTCGTAGGATCGGTTCCGGTGGCGACCATTGCGCAGAGGAATCCTGCGTGTTTTCCTGAACAGTTATGCGCTAATCGGGTGCGTTCCAATGGTAGCGGTGCCATCTGCTCAGCAGCCTGGGCAACCTGCGATGCCGACGACGGAAATACCGCCGGGCAGGCGAGGGCATCGGGCCGCAAGCCGGCACCGGCGAGCACCGCGGCTGCGATATCTTGGTGTTGTGGGGAACCGCTATGCGAGCCACATGCTAGTGCGAGTTCTTCGCCGGCAAGCTGGGCCCCACAGCGCAGCGAGGCGATGGCCTGTAACGGTTTCAGGGCTGAGCGCGGATAGACCCCGGCGGACGGATCTCCGAGAGAGGCCAGGACTTCGCCGTCGGCATTTATCACAACGGCTGATCCAAAAAATCGGTTTTCTACAAACCCATTGCGGGTTGCAAAGGCTAATTGTTCGACGTCGCTGGCGTGAATCGGTGCAGGCATCCCGGTCTCCTTCGGCATCATTTTTTGGATTTTCTGCGATACACGGCCCAGGTGATGATGGAGGCAGCCACCACGCCGATGCCCAGTGAGCCGAGCGCGAAGGGAATATCGCCGCGAGTCGCATCGGTGAACGTGCGGAACCCGAGCCAGGCTACCCACGAACATGAAAACGCGATCATCAGCCAAACGTAAGTGATCTGCAACCAGCGAGGGAAGAATGGGCCTTGGCCATAGGGCAGGTGGCGGCGACGAAACGACATGGTCACGAGTCTAGTCGGGGTGTCCACATATTTCAGACACACCGCCCACCAAGCGACGTGAAGCGACTACGCTTAGGAGCGTGAAAACTTTAGTCTTGGGCCCAGGTGGCCGTGAACACGCAATTGTGCAAGCCTTACGCGCCGATCCGTTAGTTTCCGAGGTACGATGTGCACCCGGTAATGCCGGAATCGCCAAGGAAGTTCCCGTCTACCCGATCGACGTCTCCTCACCGCAACTTGTCGTGGAGCTGTGCCAGCAGCTCCAACCTGATCTCGTGGTCGTAGGGCCCGAAGCGCTGCTGGCCGCCGGGGTGACCAACGCGCTGCATGCCGCTGGTTTCGCCGTGTTCGGCCCCACGCATCAGGCGGCCAAGCTGGAATCTTCCAAAGCCTTCGCCAAAGAGATCATGCAGGCTGCCGGGGTGCCGACCGGTCAGGCCCACACTGCAACCAATGTGGAACAACTCGAAGCCGCACTGGACGCCTTTGGCGCCCCGTATGTGGTCAAGGACGACGGGCTAGCCGCTGGCAAAGGGGTTGTGGTCACCCATGACCGGGACGAGGCCATCGCCCACGGGCAAGCCATTTTTGCCGGTGGGGATCCAGTGCTGGTCGAAGAATTCCTTGACGGCCCCGAAGTGTCAGTCTTTGTACTTGCCGACGGCACGGACGGCGTGGCAATGTCCCCGGCTCAAGACTTCAAGCGGGTCTTTGACGGCGATGAAGGCCCCAACACGGGGGGTATGGGTGCCTACACCCCGCTGGACTGGCTGCCCGAAACCTTTACCCAGGACGTGCTGGAACAGGTCGCCCGACCGGTCCTGGCTGAAATGGCCAACCGCGGCACTCCGTTCACCGGGGTACTGTACTGCGGTCTGGCTGTTACGAAAAAAGGCATTCAGGTCATTGAATTCAATGCACGCTTTGGCGATCCAGAAACCCAGCCGGTGCTAGCTCGGTTGAAAACCCCACTGGGTCAGTTGCTCAAAGCCGCAGCCGACGGCAAACTTTCCACCACTTTCCCCACCATTCAATTCCACGATAACGCGGCCGTTGGTGTGGTCATGGCTTCCGAGGGTTATCCGGACGCGCCGCAAACCGGAGCACAAATCACCGGGGTCGCTGCAGCTGCGAAACACCCTGATGTCAAAGTCCTGCACTCTGGCACCACCTCGGGGGACACCGGGGAATTCACTGCCTCTGGGGGGCGGCTTCTCACCGTCGTCGCCACTGGCGAAGACCTGGCCACAGCCCGCGATAAAGCCTATGGAGCCGTGGAGGAGATTTCGGTTCCCAACGGCCACTACCGCACAGATATCGCCGCCAAAGCCATCAACGGCCAGATCACCCTCCCAGGAGCCTAGTGTCATGAGCGACATCGCCGCATCGCTACCCGGTTGGCGTCACCTCTACTCGGGCAAAGTACGCAACCTGTATGAACCCGTCGACACTACCCCGGGGGAGTCTGAGACGCTGTTGGTGGTGGCCACTGACCGGATTTCTGCCTTTGACCACATCTTGAACCCGGGTATTCCGGAAAAGGGCAAAATCTTGACGCAGCTGTCGCTGTGGTGGTTCGAACGTTTAGCAGATGAGCTTGATGTGCCAAACCACGTGGTCTCAACGAAAGTCCCAAACGAAGTGACTGGCCGTGCGATGGTCGTCAAACGGTTGAAGATGTTTCCGATCGAGGCTATTGCTCGAGGTTATCTCACCGGCTCCGGGCTGGCAGAGTACCGTAACACTGGGGAAGTCACCGGCCTCCCGCTGCCGGACGGACTCGTCGATGGCTCAAAGCTTGAATCCGCGATTTTTACCCCATCCGCCAAGGCCGAGGTCGGTGAGCACGATGAGAACATTACGTTCGCGGAGATGAGCTTACGAATTGGTTCGGAGGCTGCTAGCGACATTCGTGAGAAAACCCTGCGCCTGTATACGGTGGCAGAACGTATCGCACGTGAAGCTGGCATTATCCTGGCCGATACCAAGGTCGAATACGGTACTGACGAGCACGGTGCCATCACCTTGGGCGATGAAGTCCTGACCCCGGATTCGTCACGCTTCTGGGATGCCGAGGCCTATGCGCCGGGTACATCACAAGCGTCATTCGATAAGCAGTTTGTGCGTGACTGGTTGGCTTCGGAGGTATCCGGTTGGGATCCAGCCTCTGATGTCGCGCCTCCAGCATTACCTGCTGACATCGTGGAGAAAACAGCTGAACGCTACCGCGAGGCCTACCGTCGGCTGACCGGCCGGGCCTTTCAGTAGACGTGGTTGACTAGTCTGCAGCCACCAGGTCGAGGACTACAGCCTCCGGTGGACAAAAAGTGCGCAGCGGCACGGTAGGGGAGGCTCCAATCCCGGCCGTCACATTGACTACTGCGGTGCGAGCCGCGCTGCGCCAGGGAAACAGCCCAGAAGCCAGCCCCGTGGGCAGATCACAGTTAGACACCAGGGCGCCATAGGCCGGTAGCGCGACCTGTCCACCGTGGGTATGTCCGGCAATAACCAGGTCCGCCCCGTCTGCCACCGCAGCATCCAGCACACGCCGGTAGGGGGCGTGCGTAACGGCGATCTTTAGTACGGGGTGAGAGTTTGTCTGGACGCCGAAGCCAGGCCATCGATCGGCCTGCATATGGGCGTCCTGTGTGCCGGCCACTTGAAGTACTACATCATTTTTCAGCTGCACCGTCAGCATCCGATTGTCGGCCCGATGCCATGCCCCGCGTGTAGTAAACGTGTCAAACATGCGGCGCACGCCGGTGATCTGAGGAGGCTCATGAGACTCATCCATCGTGGTCGGGGCTCGCAGATACCGCAGCGGATTGGCCGCGCGGGGGCCAAAGAAGTCATTCGAACCGGGCACGAAGACCCCCGGGAATTCCAAGAGGGGTCCTAATGCGTAGAGTACGTCCTCCACAGCATCGACGCCGCCCGGATTATCTCCGGTATTGACAACAAGGTCGGGCCGGGTCGAAGCAAGGCCGCGCACAAAGTCTGCCTTTGCCGAATCACCAGCCACGAGGTGCATGTCGCCTATGTGCAGGATGCGCAGTGGTGTATGACCAGGCGGCAGGATAGGCAGCGTTTCATAACGGATGCGAAACCGTCGAGCAGCAGCCGCGCCATAGACCGTGGCGGAGGCCGCTGTCAGAGCACCAAGACTGAAAAGTTTGACCGCGCCGGAAATTATCCGACGCGGCCAACGAGGAGATTTCGACACTACTCGTCGTCTCCTGACGAGTCATTGTCGGCGGAATTGCCGCTCTCTGAATCAGTATTTTCGGAGTCGTTACTATCTGATGCGTTCTCTTCGGATTCATCATTATCCGAATCATTTGAAGAATCCGAGTCGGAATCCGAGCCGTTTGAAGTGCTCGAACCGTATTCGCGCGGGTTTCCGGTTGGGCCGTCGAACTCTGGGAATGGATCGGTGCCGTATTTCGGACCGGCAACCTCCATGAAGTCCACCCACATCGGACCAGCGATCAACGAACCCCAAGCATCTTCAAAGTAACGACCACCAATGGTCCGACCCTTTAGCGTGAAATCAGGGCCGTTACCTTTGAAGTTGCCGACCCAGGAAGCCGTCGCCAGTTCGGAAGTGTATCCAATGAACCAGGTTGAGGATTCGAAGTTATTCGTACCCGTCTTACCCGCGATCGGGAAGTCCAGCTCACCTTCAGAAATACGCTCATCTGCTAATTGGGTGAGGGTGTTGTTGAGCTCTTTAATGTTCTCTGGGTTCAGAGCACCGGGGGAGCACTGAATAGGTGGCACCGTGTACTCGTTGCCTTCAGCATCGACAATCGATTCGATCGCGCGTGGTTCACAATAGGTGCCACCAGAACCCAGCGTGGAGTATGCGGAGGCCATGGTCATGGGGGAGACGTTGTACGCACCCAACACAAATGACGGGTTGGAAGGATCGAGGCCCTCATTATTCGCGGCATCGGTAATTCCGGCGGCATCCGTAATGTCAGTGATTGCACACAAATCGGTGTTGTAGGCCGCAGCAATCGTGGCAGTGTTAATGGACCAGTACAGGCCGTAGTCCATTCGCATCGGTTTGTGCATGTCTGCGATGGCGTTCTTCGGACGCCAACCATCACTACCGATACGTGCGTGACCGCCAGGTAGACAGTAGGCAGGGAAGCGGGCACCGTCGTAGTTGTTGCGTGAAGCATCCACGGTGTCTCGCATGGAATTGCCCGCACCGATCCAAGCCATCGCCACGAAAGGTTTCAGCGTCGAACCCAGCTGGAAGCCCTGACCGCCACCCCACTGCTGATCAACGTTAAAGTTCAGCGAGGTTTTGGCACTGTCCTCTTCATCCACCGCATAGTCGGTGTTCTGGGCCATGGCCTTGATATTACCGGTGTCGTGCTGCACAGTGACCAGAGAGGAACCGACGCCTTCGTTTTCACCCGCGGGCACGTTACGACGAGCAGTTTCTACCGCAGCTTGTTGCAGATCAGAATCTAGCGTGGTGGTGATTTCCAGGCCAGCACGGTCGAGCATGCGCTGGCGTGATTCACGATCCGGGCCAAAGGCCGGATCAGCCAGGACCAGCCGCTGGATGTAGTCACAGAAGTATTCGAAACCATCTTTGGCGTAGTAGCAGCCCGACGGCAGCGGATTGACGTCAAGTTTGATTTCGGAGGCTGCGGCTTCTTCGTATTCTGCTTCCGTGATGAAGCCCTGTTTCAACATGTTGCCCAACACCAGATTGCGACGGTGAGTTGCCCCTTCAGGGTTATTTTCGGGGTTTAATGCGTTAGGCGACTGCACCAGACCAGCCAGCAGGGCTGACTCCGGAACATTGAGTTCAGAGGCCGATTTATTGAAGAAGTAACGGGCCGCAGATTCGACACCGTAGGTACGGCCCGAAAACAGCACGATGTTGAGATAGCCTTCGAGGATTTCATCCTTGGACATCTCTTTTTCGATCGCAACCGAGAGTTTCATCTCGCGGATTTTATCCGGGATCTGTTTCGTACCGGACACGGTCGTACGCAGACCGTTGAGGTTTTGATAATTGACCAGCACGTTATTGACGTACTGCTGGGTCAACGTTGAAGCACCCTGCTGGGTATCTGAGGTCAGGTTGTGCACGACGGCGCGTGCAAGTCCTTGGCCATCGACTCCGGAGTGGTCATAAAATCGTTCGTCTTCGATCGCGATGATCGCATCGACCATGTGCTGGGAGATGTCCTCGAGATCAACCGGCGTGCGGTCTTCGGCATAGAATGTCGCGATCTCGTTACCGTCCTGATCTAAGATCACCGACGGTATGGATAACGGTTCTTCGTTCAGCTCAGCAGGCAGCTGATCGAGCATTTCAGTGCCGACCTGTGAGGCTGCACCAGCGAGCATGCCAGCGGGCAACAACATGCCTGCCCCGAGGGCCCCCAACAGCGCGGAGATACCAAAAAAGGCAAGGAGTTTCGACAGCACGGGGTTGCTTTTGAGCACACTAGATCCTGAGGACGTCGGTTTGGCCATGCCGGTCAGTCTACTACGAAGCACAAGATCAAATCTGTCCCAAAGCTCTTGGCGCAAGATACGGTTAAGGCATGAGTGATAAACAAAAGTGGGAATACGCAACGCTTCCCCTCCTAATCCATGCCACCAAACAGATTCTTGATCAGTGGGGTGACGACGGCTGGGAGCTTGTTACCGTCATCCCAGGACCGGACGGTAACGCCCCCGTTGCCTATCTCAAACGACCAAAATACTAAGGAGCCGCATGTCCGCTATTGAACAGCGTATTGAAGAAGCCGGATACACCCTGCCAGCAGTCGGCAAGCCGCTGGCTGCCTACGTGCCCACCATGCGTGATGGTGACAACGTATACACCTCGGGTCAGTTGCCAATGGTGGACGGCAAACCTGCCGGCACCGGCAAAGTCGGTCAGGACGTCAGTGTGGAAGACGCTGCTGATTACGCCCGAATTTGTGTCTTGAATGCATTGGCAGCGATCAAAGCTGAGGTAGGAGACCTGGATAAGATCACCCAGATCACTAAGGTAGTGGGCTTTGTGTCCTCGGCTTCAGATTTCGATCAGCAGCACATCGTAGTCAATGGTGCTTCAGAATTCCTGGCGGAGATGTTCCAGGACAAAGGTAACCACGCTCGGTCTGCGGTTGGCGTGGCCATGCTACCGATGAACGTGCCGGTCGAAGTCGAGATGATCGTTAAGGTTCAAGACTAAAACCTCTGATATTAACCTACTGACGGGCCGGAGAGTGAGATCTCCAGCCCGTCAGTAGGTTAAAAGCAAGGCTGCAGGTTAGCGTGCGCGCTGGCGCAGGCGCTGCAAATCCAGGATGATGACGGCGCGGTTTTCTAAGCGCAACCAATCACGCTGGACGAATTCGGCCAGCGCCTTGTTGACGGTTTCACGCGAGGCGCCAACAAGCTGAGCCAGCTCTTCCTGAGTCAAATCGTGGGCGACTAGAAGGCCATCGGCCGTTGGACGGCCGAAGCGATCGGCGAGATCCAACAGGGCTTTTGCAACACGGCCAGGCACATCCGAGAACACTAGGTCAGCTAGAGATTCGTTGGTACGGGAGAGACGGCGTGCAAGCGCGCCAAGCAGTTGCATGGAAACCTCAGGCGACGAGTAGATAACTTTCCGCAGGTTTTCATGGCGCAGGCCAGCCAGGCTAGTTGCCGAAACAGCAGTCGCTGAGGCCGAACGTGGAGCTGGGTTGAATAGGGCCATCTCGCCGAAGACCTCACCCGGGCCAAGAATGGCCAGCAAGTTCTCGCGGCCGTCCGGAGCGGTGCGACCAAGTTTAATCTTGCCCGACAAGATAACGTACAGCTGATCGCCGTCGTCGCCTTCGTGGAATACTGAAGCGCCGCGAGACAGTTCAACTTCGGTTAGTTCCGCGGTGAGAGCGCTGAACACCTCGTCGTCAAGGTGCATGAACAGCGGTGCATTGCGCAATACGTCTAGATCCATGGTGGTGAAGATTTCCTTACTGGCCTCGTGGGCCGACTCAAACTTGTCGGAACTGGGTCACTGTTGGTGAAGTGCCGATGGATGCCGGATCGGGCACGCAAATAGTAGTGCGTTTCGACATGGGCTTCCAGCCAATTCTATCTAATGTAGAAAGCTATGTGGAAATCGTCACAACCAGCAGCGAAATATTCTTCTACGATAGACCAAAATTCAACCGAATAATGACGCAGTCGTTGCCTCGGGCATAAGATAGCAGAAACCGGCTACGCTTAAATCACGGTAGCTACCCAATGATGACGGTTGATGGGACGGTGGGTGATCATAGCGCTATCTTTGCTCGATTGGGCCCTAATCGTTGTGCTCATCATCGTTATCGTCATTGGTTTTCGTCGCGGGTTTTGGATCTCGATGGGCACCGTTGCAGGTGCAATCGCAGGTGTGCTGGGGGGCTTATTCCTCATGCCTGTCATTGTTCAACTGGTCCCCGCAGGCGTCGTCCGTATTATTGCGATGGTTGCCACGACCGCAGTGCTCATGTGGCTTGGCATGGTTGTCGGACGCAAAATCGGTCGTCAACTGCGACTGCATATTAGTCACCCGATACTGCGGACCATTGATAAATTCCTGGGCTCTGTTGGGAATACCATTGTGGCCGGAGCCATAATTTCGCTTATCGCGTTTTCTATCTCTAGCATCGGCGTCCCCGGGATTACAAGTGTTCTGAAAAGCTCCCAAATCGTGGCCCTCACAACCGCGCTGACGCCCGAAAATGCCCGCGCTTGGATCGCTGAGACACGAGCAGCGGTGTTGGACTCATCCGAACTGCCCGAAATGGATCTAGCAGGCACTGAAGACCCGGTCGTTGAAGATCCTGAGCTTGAACCAACCGCTGAGGTGCACGAGACTAGCGCTTCCTCGGTACGGATTACCGGCAGCGCCTATGAATGCGGACAAAGCCAGACGGGCTCTGGATTTGCTGTGGCGGGGGACAAAATAGTCACCAACGCGCACGTAGTCGCCGGAGTAGAAGCGCCCCAGGTCGAATCGTTGGATGGGCAACTCTTCACCGGGCAGGTCGTGGCCTTTGATCCAGATATCGACGTCGCCATTATCGCGCTCCCTGGAGCTCAGCTGCCGGTAGTGGAATTTGGCGCGGTGCTTGAACCTGACGATCCAGCTTTTGTCCTGGGCTTTCCATCGGGTGGCCCCCACCAGATCCTGAGCGCCGAGATTCAGGCGCGGGGCCCAGCCACCGTTACCAATATCTATGATGAGAATGCGCAATTGCGCGATGTGTATCAGCTAGCTGCCGAGGTACGCCAGGGAAATTCGGGCGGTGCACTTGTGGCCGAAGACGGCACCGTTGCCGGAGTGATCTTCGCTCGCGCATCCGAAGCTGACATTGGGTATGCGATGTCGAATGCAGAAATCACCGACCTTATCAGCCAAGCACCCCAGCTATCCCAACCGGTTTCCACCGGACAGTGCCTCGAATAAGACAACTCCCTAGTCAAGTCGACCCTATTTCTCGTCGGGATATTGTTCTAAAGCCACACAGGGCGTACCCTTAGTCACATAAGTCATCCCATGACTTTTGCTCACATCACCTGCTCTAAAGGGGTAGAAATGTCCTCTCAAATGACTTCGACGCCAGCAAAATCCCAAGTGCGCGAAGATTTTGGTGGTCGTTGGATTTTTATTCTGGCGGCCATGGGATCAGCAATTGGGTTGGGTAATATCTGGCGCTTCCCATACATCGCTTATGAAAATGGTGGCGGCGCCTTCATCATCCCCTATCTGGTGGCACTGCTCTCGGCCGGTATCCCGCTGCTCTTCTTCGACTATGCGCTCGGACACCGGTTCAAAGGCTCTCCTCCGTTAACGTTCCGTCGGTTGCACAGGTGGACCGAAGCCATTGGCTGGTGGCAAGCGCTGATCTGTGTGATCATCGGTGTGTACTATGCAGCTATTCTGGCCTGGGCCGCCATGTATATCTTCTTCTCTGCGACCGAGGCTTGGGGTGACGATCCCGACACGTTCTTCTTCGGGGACTTCTTACAGATGTCAGAAACTACCGCGATTGAGTTTACAATCGTGCCAAGCGTCTTCTGGCCACTGCTAATTATCTGGGTAGTAACCCTGTTGATACTGGCCTTTGGTGTGCGTCGCGGTATCGGCGTCGTCTCGGCAATCGGGATCCCCGTACTGATCTTGATGTTCTTGGTTTTGGTCGTTATCGCCCTGACTCTGCCAGGCGCAGTCTCGGGCTTGGACGCCTTGTTCACACCGAACTGGGAAGCACTCCTTGACCCAACTGTATGGATTGCAGCCTACGGTCAGATCTTCTTCTCGCTGTCGGTTGGTTTCGGCATCATGATCACCTACGCTTCCTATTTGAAAAAACGCACCAACCTCACTTCGTCGGGCATGGTGGTAGCATTCTCGAACTCCGGCTTCGAGATCCTTGCAGGTATCGGGGTCTTTTCGACCCTGGGCTTCATGGCACAGGCCGCCGGCGTCCAGATCGGGGAAGTTGTCACCAACGGGATTGGGCTAGCTTTCGTCGCTTTCCCACAGATTATTTCGCAAGCGCCAGCGGGCCTCGGGCCGATCATCGGTATCCTGTTCTTCGGCTCTCTGCTCGTGGCAGGGTTCACTTCTATGATTTCGATTTTGGAGGTGACCTTCTCGGCGATCAAAGACAAAACCGGTTGGTCCCGCAACACCGTCGTTTGGACCATCGGAACGGTCTTAGCCCTGGTTTCACTCTTTGGGTTCGGGACTACTTCTGGTCTCTTTTTGTTAGATACTGCAGACTACTTCGTCAACCACTTTGGCATCGTAGCCGCGGCCTTTGTCGCGGTCCTGACGGTCGCCTGGTTGCTTCGTCGTCTCGACCGTATAGTCACTCACCTCAACAAGGTCTCATCGTTTCGACTCGGGACTATCTACAAGGTCCTGGTCGCTATCGTGCTCCCCGTGGTCCTTGGGTATACCCTCGTGATCGAGTTCATTAACCAAGTAACGGCTGAAGAACCATACGGAGGTTATCCGGACTGGTACGTCAACACGTTCGGGTGGGGCATGGCTGTCAGCTTGATCGTCATTGCGGTCATCCTGAGTCTGATCCCGTGGCCAAATAATTCTGCGCTGTACACCGAACAGTCATCCAATGAGTATCCTCTTGATGATACCGATCCGCCACTAGGCGAGCACGCCGCCACTCACGATTCAGGACAAGGGGTCACACCATGAGCATGGGCGCAATAATCATGATGATCATCGCATGCGTCACCGTATTCGGTGGGGTCATAGCGGCAGTCATCAACATTCAACGACATCCCGATGCCTCTTCGGGCGAGTTTGCGGACGAAGAACGCGTCCGCGGCGAACCCCTCTAGAGTCAAGCAGTAATTAAACATAAACGTCTCGGCCCACAACCACATCGGTTGTGGGCCGAGACGTTTGGTATGAACTGTCAGGCGCTAATGGCGCATCCCGACCAAGATCTCTTCCATGACCGCTGGGTCCGCCAGAGTCGCCAGAGCAGTGGCATCAGCCTCGCCCTTGCCCTCGGCAGCATCCTTGAGCAGACGACGCATAATCTTGCCCGAGCGGGTCTTGGGTAGATCACTGGTCACCAAGATGCGCTTCGGTTTCGCTATCGGACCGATATGTGTTGCCACATGATCCCGCAGGGTGGCTTCGGCTTCTTCTTGGGCCACGCCTTCGGACTCCTCGGTCAGAATCACGAACGCATACACCGCCTGACCGGTGGTCGCGTCAGCAGCACCGACGACGGCGGCTTCAGCCACCAGCGGGTGAGCAACCAAAGCTGACTCGATTTCGGTGGTCGATAGGCGGTGCCCCGAGATGTTCATAACATCGTCGACGCGTCCTAGCAGCCAGATATCGCCGTCCTCATCAAAACGAGCACCATCTCCGGCGAAATACATGCCGTCAAAACGTGACCAGTAGGTGTCGACGAAGCGTTGATCGTCGCCCCAAATGGTGCGCGCCATGGCTGGCCATGGCTCCCGGATCACCAGGAACCCCTGGGAAGTGTCCTGCATGGTGTTGCCTTCGTCATCCACGACATCTACGGCCACGCCTGGTACCGCACGCTGCGCGGAACCGGGCTTGAGCTGGTCGGCGGCGAGCGCTGGCAGCGGCGTGAGGATGTGGGCGCCGGTTTCGGTCTGCCACCACGTATCGGCAATGGCTACCGGATCGGTCTTGCGCGGAGCGGGCGTCACGCTGCCGTCGGTATTCTCGGTGCCGGGGCCATTGTTGTGACCGATTACCTCGCGGTACCAATCCCAAGCCTCCGGGTTGATCGCTTCACCGACCGAACCCAGCAGACGAATGGACGACAGGTCGTAACGGTCGGCAATATCGCGACCCCATTTCATCGCGCTGCGGATCGCAGTCGGCGCCGTGTACAGGATGGTGACACCATATTTTTCAACGATTTCCCACCAGCGGCCGCGGTGCGGAGCATCCGGGGTGCCTTCGTAGATCACCTGGGTCGCGCCGTTGGACATCGGACCGTAAACGATATACGAATGTCCGGTGACCCAGCCAACGTCGGCGGTGCACCAGTAGACATCGGTTTCCGGTTGCAAATCGAAGGTATCACGGGCGGTAGCAGTCACCTGGGTCAGATAACCGCCGGTCGTGTGCATAATGCCCTTCGGAGTGCCCGTGGTGCCAGACGTGTAGAGGATAAACAACGGGTGTTCGGCCTCGTGCCACACGATCTGGTGGGTCGTGGGATGTGCGTCGACGACGTCGTGGAACCACTTGTCACGGCCGTCCACCCAGTCGATGTTTTCGCCGTTACGCTGCACCACGAGAACATGATCAACTGTATGACCCGGTTTGGCAAGGGCGTCGTCGACAATGGGCTTGAGCATATTTGGTTTGCCGCGACGATAGGAACCGTCAGCGGTGATCACAACTTTGGCTTCAGCATCGTCAATCCGTGAGCGCAGGGCTTCGGCCGAGAAACCACCAAAGACCACTGAGTGGACGGCACCGATCCGAGCACAGGCCAGGATCGACACGACCGCTTCGACAAGCATTGGTAGATAGATTGCGACCCGGTCGCCCTTGGTGACGCCGAGGGATTCCAGGGCATTGGCGGTCTGGGAGACGCGCTGAAGTAGCTGCTCGTAGGTCACCGCGTTGGAGTCGCCGGGTTCGCCCTCAAAATACAGTGCAACCCGGTCGCCGTTGCCGGCTTCCACGTGGCGGTCCACCGCGTTATAGCAGGCGTTCGTCGTCCCGTCGGCGAACCAGCGGGCAAATGGGGGATTAGACCAGTCGAGGATTTCAGTAAAGGGGGTGTCCCAATGGACTTCGGCGCGGGAACGCGAGGCCCAGTACTCCAGGCGGTCCTCAGCGGCTTGCTCATAGAGCTCTTGCGCTCGTTGTATGGTTGCAGATTCGTGTGTGGTGACCATGAGGCTCCTAACAGTTGTCGTGATTGCTATCACATCTAGGGTTATGTTAGGAGGTTTGGTGAAGCCAAACAAATTCATATTGCGCTGAACGGTCATCGTTACGGCGATAAGCGGTCATTACGCGATTATCCGCACGGATTCGACGTCAGCGACGCGACACGGCCTAGGATAAGACAGGACGCAGCAAGGAAAGGACACCCGTGAACGACGAGACGCCGCTGGCCAAAAAGCGCCGAGCCCGCAAAATTTTCCGCGTGCTCGGGGAAGTCTTCCCCTATGCGCACGCCGAATTGGACTACACCAACGCCTTCGAGCTCTTAGTCGCTACGGTTCTCAGTGCCCAAACCACCGACATCAGAGTCAACGCGGTCACCCCGGCTCTGTTTGGACGCTTTCCTGACGCCCATGCGATGGCCCAGGCTTCCGAGGTTGAACTCCAGGAATTGATCCGCTCGACGGGGTTTTATAAGAACAAAGCCCGTGCGCTTTTAGGACTATCTGTCGCTTTGGTGGAACATCATGACGGCGAAGTTCCGAACAGCTTAGACGAACTGGTCAAATTGCCTGGCGTCGGGCGCAAAACCGCATTCGTGGTGTTAGGAAACGTGTTCGGGTTCCCCGGCATTACCACCGATACTCACGTCATCCGGTTAGCCAACCGATTCGGCTGGAGCGACTCGACCAACCCCACCATTGTAGAGCGCGACATCGCAGCGCTATTTGAGCCCAAGGACTACACCGAAGTGTCCAACCGAGTAATCTTTTTGGGACGCCGCATCTGTCACGCCAAACGTCCAGCCTGTGGCGCTTGTCCGGTCGCCAAATGGTGCCCGTCGGCCGGTATTGGTGAAATCAATCCACACGCTGCAAAACAACTGCTGGCCTATGAACTAGCCCCCGGGCGTGAACACATTCATCAAGCTCTGCTCAACGGTGCCACGCGCGCTGAATTGCGGGCCGCAGGCTACGTGTGGGAGGCCTAAATGCAGCTCGACGGCGCCCTTGCAGACCTGCTCGCCCTGGTCCACACGCATGGCACAGTCCACCCCGATATCGCGCATCGGGTCAACGTGTCCCCGGCAGCGACCTTGCCCGAATACGACTCGACCTGGCCTTTCAAAATCAGCGACCTGATCGATCCGCGACAGGCCTCCGTCTTGTTACTCTTCGGGTCGATGGATGACCGCCCAGCCACGTTCAAACGTACCATCGTGCCGCAGGAACTCGATCTGCTACTGACTCAACGTTCTATGGCGCTGCGCAACCATCCGGGTCAGGTCTCGTTTCCCGGTGGTGGCCTGGAATCGCAAGACGTCGACGAGATTGCCTGTGCGATCCGAGAAACACATGAAGAAACCGGCGTCGACCCTGACGGTATCATCCCGCTGGGCAAACTGCCCGAACTCCCCCTGCCGATTTCTAACTTCCGGGTCACCCCGGTGGTCGGGTGGTGGCAGTACCCCAATGCAATGGTCACGACTGACGAAGCCACCCGCGTGTTTCGTGTCCCGGTGGGTGATCTAGTGGATCCGAAACTCCGCGTCACTGCGGTGGCCTTCGACCGGTCAGCAAAACAGCGTTTTGGCACCCCCGCTTTCACCGTGGGTGGCACCCTGGTCTGGGGATTCACCGCAATGATTCTTGATCGCGTGCTTGAACTACTGGGCTGGGCCGAACCGTGGGATCCACGATACAAAATCGACATCACCGGTTGGAACGCGACGCAACCCGTTCCGGCAGCCTACTTCGATCCTGAACACACTGAAGTAGACCTTACCGGCAGAAAATAACCGCACAGATCGGCTATCCACATGCGTCTGCTGTCCGAGTGGTTTTCCACATTCTGAACGACTCCTAGACGGTTGCAGCTTCACCTCCTTGATGCTGGAGGCATGACTACTACGCAACGCAAGCCCACTCGAGGCAAGAAGGCCCCGCCGGTCACCCGAATGCCGGTACTGGTGGACACCACCGGTGCCACCCAGGCCGCCGCGCACTTCGTTTACGCGGTGGTCGCAGCCTTGGGCATGGAGATCGTTGAATTCATCGACGCCGATGATGACCCCGCAGCCGCCAACATTCAGGTCCGTGGCAACACCATCGTGGTTGACAACCACCAGTGGCACTATCCAGATCACCGGGGTGCCTTCG
Organism: uncultured Enteractinococcus sp.; assembly: GCA_964482935.1. Classification (GTDB taxonomy): domain Bacteria; phylum Actinomycetota; class Actinomycetes; order Actinomycetales; family Micrococcaceae; genus Yaniella. Next base: position 7,046 of record CAZAAP010000015.1, on the reverse strand, counting down.
AGGATTGGCTGGTCTCCAAGTGTTTTCCCAACACTGCTGATCCCACAGTGTGGGCGGTTGTGCAGACCTCGACCGAACGCTTCGACATGCTCGCGGCCGCCATGGCATATGCATACCGCGATGACGGCGCGCTGCTTATCGACGCTGACGCTTCAGAAGCTCTATCGCGCCATATTCTCACTGCCACCGAACATGCTATCGAGGTCCTTCGGTTCGACTTTGATCTACCCTCACCTCATGTTTACGTACTCAACGCGCCGAAATGGGAAGGTGTGAGCCTGCTGTTGCAGTCTGATCGAGCCAGTCCATTGAATTCCGTTCTTCTACCCGACACGCTCCAGGCGGCTCAACAACATTTCGCACACACCATCATCGATTGTGGCGCGGACTTATTTCTGGCCCAACGTCTGGCCGCATCGGGAACACGCGTTATCCATGTCGATGATTGCGCCCGCCCGCTGCATGTCAAGCTCACCCCCTATAAACGCATCGACTACTTCGCCCATAACGTGCCGCAATATGCGGTTCGCCAAGACTTCGAGTTCATCGTGCACAACACCCGACGTCGTGCAAGCATGCGGCGCTGGATGCAACGAGGTGATACCCCATGACACGCGGCTGGGTCCCCAAACCCCCAACGAAAGCCGGTGGTTTTACCGCGGCGAAACAGTGGTTAGCAGCCCGGCTCCGACCCGCTTCTGACCGCACCCATCAACCTGCCGAACCTACCCCAGCCATGGTGGCTCAAGCGGTAGCGAAACATGTCCCTGTTGCGTCGACCAGCCAAGCCAGCACAACCATGCAACACCTGCTCGACGACCTGCTCGGCCTGGGCCCCCTGGCCGAATTCGCTCGCGATCCAGCAACCACCGACATCATCATCGACGGGCAGGGCCAGGTGTGGACCGATACAGGCCAGGGTCTAAGTCACACCGCAACAACCCTGTCTGCTGAAACCACTCGTGCGCTCGCAGTCCGCCTCCTAGGACAAGGTGGTAAGCGGCTCGACGAAGGTATGCCGTTTGGTGACGTTCAGATCGCTAACGCCCGCGTCCACGCTGTGCTGCCGCCGGTCGCCACGGCCGGTCCCCAACTGTCCATCCGCCTGCCATCCAGAACACAACACACGGTAGAAGCACTGGCTGCAGAATGGCCGGGTGCCGACAAGTGGCTCAACGTACTGAACCACCTCATGCACCACCGAGCCAATATTTTGATCTCCGGTGCCACCGGATCGGGCAAGACGACGTTGCTGGCGGCTCTGCTCGCCACGGTAAGTCCCGCTCAACGGATATTGACGATCGAGGATACCCCCGAACTCAACATTCATCACCCGCACGTGGTAGGCCTGGCAACCCGCGACCCCAACACCGAAGGACAAGGCGGCATCGACCTACCCATACTAATCCGGCAAGCACTGCGAATGCGTCCCGACCGGGTCATCGTCGGAGAATGTCGCGGAGCAGAAGTTGCAGAATTTCTATCGGCTATGAATACAGGCCACCGCGGAGCAATTGGTACGGTTCACGCAAACTCTGCCAGCGATGTGCCGGCACGGCTCAATGCGATGGCCGCTCTGGCCGGCCTCAACCCGACCACAGCTGCCGCACAAATCCGCTCCGCTATCGACGTCGTGGTGCACTTACACCGTAACGAGACCGGGCAGCGATATCCGGCCGAAGCCGCCCTGTTATCAAAGACCGGTGACGACACCCGCCTGCCATTGATGCCCGTTCTGACAACCGTGGGAAATCAGGTTGTTGAAGGCACTGGCCTAGCACTGCTGGACGGTCTTGCCCAACGGGAGGCAGCATGAACCCGATCAAAGCTGTGGTCAACCTCGTCACCGCAAAACGGCGTGCGACACAACAACACGCTGAATTCATTACACTCATTCGTCAAGCAGCCGCCTTGTTGTCTGCCGGCCGACCGTTGAGTTTTCTATGGACCGAAGTCGCCCAAGCCCACGCACCCTGCAAGATCTCCCCTAAACCGGATACTAGAGATCCCCAGTGCTGCATGCACCACGTGCTCGCCATACAACAGACAGCAACCCTGCTGGGCGAACCATTTTTCGTGCACATCACAGCACCCAGTGACCCCACAGATTGGCAGCAACTCTCCGCCACGCTCACCCTGGCACAAGCTACCGGGATGTCCTTGGCGCCGGTCCTCTACCGGGTCGCGGATGCACTGGAAGCCGGTGAAGACGCGCACCAGGCTCGCGAAGCAGCATCTGCAGGCCCAAAAGCGACCGCAAGCTTACTGGCTTGGTTACCGATCGCTGGGCTCGGGCTGGCCCACATGCTGGGAGCATCACTAGGCGAATTATTAGCGACCCCCACCGGTTGGGTACTGCTGCTCTCCGGGGCCGGTTTTGCAATATTTGGGCGGCGCTGGAGCGCACGCATGATTCGAACGGCACAAGAACCATGACACGACCACATACCACCGATCCAGCACTGGTACTCGACGTGATGGCCCAACTATTTGCATCGGGCAGCTCCTTACCCGCAGGACTGGCAGCAGTCGGCAAGCATTTGCCGGGCTGCCATCCTCTGACCGATGTCGCACAGAAATTGTTGCTTGGTTTGGACTGGGAGACAGCCTGGCAAGAAACCCAGGACGACACCCAGCTCACCGTATTAGCCCGCGAACTGCGATTCGTGCACTCCTCAGCGGTTCCTTCGGCCCACATGCTCACCACGGCTGCGACCGCTTTGCGAACCAACCGCAAGCGCATGGCCGAACAACTCGCCCAAGAACTCGCCATCCGACTCGTATTGCCCACCGGGATCTGTTTACTTCCCAGTTTCATCCTGCTCGGCATTATCCCAATGGTCCTAGCGCTCCTGCCCGGATGACAGCTTCAAACCTATAACTCAATATGGCAACCCGCACAATGCAATACCCAAAGGAGAACACCATGGAAGACCACCAACCATTTGAAATCAATTTCAGTGATGATACCGGAGCAAATACCGCTGAGTACTCGATCGTGACACTCGCGGCAGTAGCATTCGCCGGCTTATTAGCAGCAGTGTTGTCGTCGGGGGCCGTCCAAGGGCTTCTTGAAGGCCTCATTGAACGAGCACTGAGCTTCTGACCCACCCACACCGGCCGGGGCCCCGGCCCCGGCCGCCCACGAGGGGGACCCACCTTGAGAGTTGATAAAAAATCGTGTGCCGGATCCGTCACCGCTGAATTTGCGGTCATCCTACCCGTCGTGGTCTTAGTCATCGCGATGCTGATCAACGTTATTGCCGTGGGCATGCACCAATCCAACATGCACCAGGCCGCAGCCATCGCCGCCCGACAACTGGCACGCGGCGAAGCCACCGGCACCATCACTACTTCGGTCACCAACATGACCACCAGCTCAACACAAGTATCCACCTCGGCAGCAGGCCAATGGGTCAGTGTCGAACTGACCAGTCCGGTGCCCGGCCCCCTGGGCCTTCTGCCCGACCTAGAACTGACCGCTCAAGCGAAAGCACCGAACCAATGGACCGCAACACCCTAACGCATTGGCCATATCGTGATGATGCAGGTGCCTCAACCGCCATGATCCTCACAGTCTTCGCTGCCCTGATGCTGCTGTTGGCCGCAGCTCTCACCCTGATCCAGGTGCATATTGCTGCCTCACGAGCCGCTGTGGCTGCAGACTTGGCCGCACTGTCTGCCGCTGATGCGGCCCGTGGATTGATGATCGGGGAGCCGTGTGCGCTCGCAGCCTCCACCGTGTCAGCTCACGGTGCAACGATGGTCGCATGCGACATTAGCTCACCGGGCGTGGCATACATCGAGGTCCAGGTAGCAAGCCCTATCGGCCTTGCTGCTACGGCTGAGTCTCGGGCGGGACCGAAACAGCCCTCGTGAGTGCGTCGGCTACGTATTTCAACACGGTAATAGCCCCGTCCTTATCTAATGGGGAGTTGCGGTTGCCGCACTTCGGCGACTGCACACAAGAAGGGCAACCATCAGAGCATGCGCAGTTTTGGATAGCGTTCATGGTGGCAGTGATCCAGGTGGTCGCGTGACTAAATCCGCGAGTAGCAAACCCGACACCACCAGGGTGCCCATCATAGACAAACACCGTAGGGGCTTCGGTATCCGGGTGCAACACCAGTGACACCCCACCGATATCCCACCGATCATTCGAAGCAACCAGCGGCATCATCCCAATCATGGCATGCTCGGCGGCGTGGAGCGCACCTGGTAGTCGATCGGTCGTCAAACCGGCAGCGATGAACTCCCTGGACGGCGCGGTGAACCAGACACCCTGGGTATAAAGTTCACGAGCTGGCAGCTCTAAGGGTTGGTCATCAATGACTTTGCCGCTGGCGACTTCTTTGCGCTGATAAGACACCACTTGATTGGTTACCTTGACCGGACCGTGAATCCATGCCAACTGATCGGTCTCGGAATATACGCGCGCATCTTCGCCCAGGATTTCGACATCAGTGATATCTCGTGCCTGAGTATAATAGTCGGGTTCGGCACGTAACACGATGACCGTGGAATATTCTTCATCTAAATCCTCAACCACCCACGTGCGTCCCTGATGCATATAGACCGCACCCGGATGGGTCTGCGAGTGGGCCTGTTCCGCACCGATCGAGCCAAGAATCGCGCCGGTCTCGCCATCAATAATTTGCATCGGACCGCCCCCGGCATCGCGCAGACTGATCATGCCGGCCGCATGTTGTTCATGGGTCCAATACCAGCCTGCTGGACGGCGTCGCAAATACCCTGCCGCTGTGAGTTCCTCGACGATATGCCGTACATGGTCCGGGTCGCCAAACACGCCTAAATCATGCGGTTGCAAGGGCAACTCAGCGGCTGCTGCGCAGAGATGAGCCGACAGAATATGGGGGTTCTGCGGATCGATCACATTGTCTTCAACCGCTAAGTCAAAGACAGCTTGCGGGTGGTGCACCAGATAGGTGTCCATGGGATCATCCCCGGCAACATACATCGCAATCGAACGCTGCCCGGCTCGACCCGCGCGTCCCAGCTGCTGAAAAAATGATGCTCGTGTGCCAGGCCAACCCGCTACCACCACACCGTCTAAGCCTGCGATATCGATGCCTAATTCCAACGCAGGTGTGGTGGAAACAGCCAGCAGCTTGCCATTGTTGAGCTGCTCTTCGACCTCGCGTCGTTCTTCTGGCAATAATCCAGCCCGGTAGGCTGCTGCGCGACCGACCAACGAGGGGTCGACTTCCGCCAGCTGGCGTTTCACCATTTGTGCCATAGCTTCTGCTCCGCGACGCGACCGAATAAACGCGACCGAACGAACTGAGTTGACCGCCAGATCCGTCAGCATATCCGCGCCCGTGGCCACCAGTGACCGGCGTAACGGGGCATCGTGTTCTCCAGTGCTCCCCGAAAACTCTGATTCCCAGAAACCAACGATCACCTCGCCGTGTCCCGAGGTGTCCTCTTCAATACTACGAGCAGGAGCCCCGATAAGTGCCGAGAAGCTTTCGGCCGGCGCCGAAGAAGTCGCCGAAGCCCCAAAAAATACGACATCGGTATTGCCGAGATGGGCACAGATTCTACGTAACCGCGTCAATACCACGGCCACATGTGAACCGAAGACCCCGCGATACGTGTGCGCCTCGTCCACGATCACGTATTTTAGGTGCCGGAAAAATTTCGCCCAGCCACTATGGTTGGGCAAAATCCCTACGTGCAACATATCGGGGTTCGTGACGAGCACATTGGCATGTTCACGCGCCCAAGAGCGAGATTCTGGGTCCGTGTCGCCGTCATAGGAGGCGGGCCGCAACCAATGCACCCCGTGGTCAGCTAAATACCGCCAGGACGCCAACTGGTCGGCGCCTAAGGCTTTGGTAGGAGCTAAATATAAGGCAGTGGAGACGCCATCGGCCAGCGTCGTGGCCACCGGCATATGATAACTTAGCGACTTTCCAGACGCCGTCCCGGTTGCCAGCACCACGTGCTCACCAGCCAAGGCAATTTGGGCAGCCTCAACCTGGTGGGCGAAAGGTTGCTCGACACCAGTTGAGCCCACCGCATCACGGAACTCGGCGGGCAGGGTTTGTGGCCAGACAGAAAACCTGGCGGTGCGTTCCGGTAGTACTCGAGTGTGCACCAATTGGTCCGGCACCCGCGAATACCCGAGCAGCTCCGCCAGGTAGGCTGCAGCGTCGTCGTCTGCGATGCTTAGACTTCGAAAGTTTGAGTCGCCCACTGGTCTTTAGGGTCCACATCTGGGTGGCCAAGCACGACGACGTCACCGATCGCAGACCAACCCAGGTAGGTATATAGTGCCTGACCTTCGAGCCCCGCAATCAACAGGCCGGTCTCCACGTCATCTTCCAGCGCTAACGAACTGAGGTAGCGCATGGTCAGCGAGCCGAGACCCTGGCGACGGAAATCCGGTGATGTCCAAATTTGGTCGAAGACGGCGTAGGTGCCATCGACCACAGCTACCCGGCCGCGTGCGGCGAGCTTATCCGGTCCGACATCCGATGCATCGGTCGTTTTAAAGGCCACCAAGTACCAACCCTCATTGCGTGTGACCTGGGCGGTGTATTGTTCAGGAATAATGGGTTCTTCCACGTCCTGCTGGGTCATATCGGTGACCATCACTAATTCATCAAACCCGATCGGGCGCAGCCCGGTTTTTTCGGCGAAGTACTTTGCGGTCGAACCCGTGGGTTGTGGCTCACTAGGGAGGTCTGCTGCGATGATCAACTGACGAGTTGGATGTTTGAGAATCTCATCTGTTACGGCCTTAAGAACTTCATCCGAAGCATTCGTGACGACGTACTCCCAGAGGTCTTCACCGGCTTCAGCCGACTCTGGGGTGCGTAGGGCAGCATGAATATTGCCCTGAGAAGTCAGGTGGTAATTTCGGATGCGGGCACGTCCGATCAGCCACGCCGTGGCAAGTTCGTCTGTCAGTGAAGTAGTGATAGCCATGCCCCTAGAATAGCTTCAGTCATGCTCTAAGCCCAGCTACGGGTCCTTGGATTGCGCAAGCGTCACCAACTTGTAACCCTTAAGAAAGCCCA
>CAZAAP010000014.1:0-25372 GCA_964482935.1 uncultured Enteractinococcus sp. | reverse complement strand
CGCTACGCAAGAAACATTGATGATCAGCCAACTGCAGTATCACCCAGCAACTGGCGCCACTCGACTTTGTCTTTCAGGACTCGACGGCCGACAGCCCTCAGGCAAACCACGCCCTGTTCGGTTCTCTCGGCGCCGCCATGGTGACTGAACGGATGAAATCAGACTGGAATCTTGGGCGCGTATTGAAGTAATACGACATGTCCTGAACATCTTGCTTTACGCTGGTAAGGGAGACCTCATTGAGTTACTGTCGGAATTGCTCACGAGTAACCCGGCATTCCGGTTCAGTGAGGTGAGGGAAGGCGCTGGCAGTAGCTTCCGTTTGTTAGATAAGATCCATAACTGAATCATTTCGGCCCCTGTGCCGAGTGGTTCGCCGGTCACACAGAATTGGTAACAATGTCACAATTATTTGGTACTGACGGTGTTCGAGGCATAGCCAACGAAAAAATTACCGTCGAACTCGCGGTCGAACTTGCTCAAGCTGCCGCAGTCGTCCTCGGACACGAGAACTCTGACGGAGTGCGTCCGAAGGCCGTCGTCGCGAGAGATCCCCGGATCTCTTCGGAATTCATCAATGCTGCAATCTCAGCTGGCCTGGCATCCTCCGGCGTCGATGTCTACGACGCAGGAGTTCTGCCCACACCAGCCGCTGCCTACCTGGTCGACGACATTAACGCCGATTTTGGTGTCATGATTTCCGCCTCGCACAACCCCGCACCGGACAATGGGATCAAATTCCTAGCCCGCGGCGGAGAAAAACTCACCGATGCCCAAGAAGCACGCATCGAGGCTCAACTGGGTCAACCACCCGTGCGTCCCATTGGTGCCTCCGTGGGGAGAGTCCGCCGTTTCTCGGATGCTGAAGACCGCTATGTAATTCATCTATTGAAAACCTTGCCCAATCGCTTGGATGGCCTCAAAGTCGTTATCGACGCCGCCCACGGTGCCGGCTCAGCTGTGGCGCCACAGGTTTTTGCGGACGCAGGTGCAGAGGTCGCTCTGATCGGGGCTAACCCAGACGGTCTGAACATTAATGACAACTATGGTTCCACCCACATGGAGAATCTCCAGGCGGCAGTCTTAGAACATGGCGCCGACCTGGGTGTGGCCCTTGACGGTGACGCCGACCGCTTCTTGGCCGTTGACAGTAGCGGACGGATCGTCGACGGCGACCAGATTATGGCGATGATGGCCCTTGCCCTCAAAGAACAAGGCAAACTCCACGACGACACTCTCGTGGTCACTGTGATGAGTAACCTGGGTCTCAAGCTTGCCATGCAAGCCCACGGGATTCACGTCGTCGAAACCAAGGTCGGGGACCGCTACGTGCTCGAAGCCATGCACGAGAAGGGGTACGCACTTGGTGGCGAACAGTCCGGTCACATCATCTTCTCGGAATGGGCCACCACCGGTGACGGCATTCTGACCGGTCTGCACCTTGCGGCGCGCCTTAATGGAACCAACAAGACGCTGGCGGAGATGTCGACCGTGATGACGCGGCTGCCCCAGGTCCTGATCAATGTTAAAGACGTCGACAAAGACGGTGTTGGAAATAATGGCGAGGTCGCTGAAGCTGTGGCGAAGGTTCAGACCCAGCTTGGCGAAACCGGACGCGTGCTGTTGCGCCCTTCTGGCACCGAACCGGTGGTTCGTGTCATGGTGGAGGCCGCCGATCGTAATACCGCAGAATCCCAGGCCCGACTGCTGGCAGATGTGGTGTCGGAACACTTAGCACTGTGACCTCATCTGAAGAATCTCTGCCTGATAACCAGCGGCGCGAGACCGAAGGATATCACCGTCGCGATGTCGATGAGTTTCATCGCGAAGCCAATGTCCTCGCCGGTCATGACCCGCAAGACGTCTCAGCAGATCCGCCCAAGAACCTTACGATACGTCGGCTCATCGTCTTCAGTGTCATCGTGCTTGCTGGTATTGTAGCTACGGCGCTGGCGGTGGGTCTGATGGCGATCCCAGCGTGTGAGAACCCGCCGTACAGCTGGATGCCCTGCATTCCGAATTCCTAGCAATAACGCGTCATCCGTTCGACGTTATGCCGAACGGATGACATAAGTCTTCTCGGGTGAGTTGTTCAGGCTCGAGGATTCTTGACCAGGGCATCGCGGATTTCCCGGAGCAGCGCAATATCTTCTGGCGTTTCGTCTTCGGGTTCTTGTTCACGTTTGCGCATCGAGATGAGTTTATTCATGGGCATGACGATGACAAAGTACACAGCGGCAGCCACTAACAAGAAGTTCACGATCGCTGTTAGCAACACACCGAAGGCGATTTCATTGCCATTGATGGTCAGCTTGGCGAAATCATCGAAGTTGGGGGAACCCACGAGCGCAGAGATCAAAGGCATTAACACGGAATCGGTCAGGGCGGTGACCACCTGGGTAAATGCGGCGCCAATAATCACGGCGACTGCAAGATCCATGGCGTTGCCTTGCGCTAGGAAATCTTTAAAACCTTTGATCATGGCACACAGTATACGGTCAGACCCACCGCGACCCATGATGGACCCTGCACCGGGCTACCCTGCATAGTCCGGTGCAGGATCTAAACCGAAGTCGCGCTCTGCGACCCCGGAGTGTTCGACGAGGTGCTGAGCGTATGGCTCCCCGAAGTAGCGTAGATGCCACGGCTCGTACTGGAAGCCCGTGTAGTTATATTCGTCTCGAGGATATCGAATGACGAACCCAAACTCGTGGGCACGCTCAGCAAGCCACTGACCTGCGGCCGTATCCCCAAAGCTTTGCTGCAACGTGTACTGGCCCTGTGGGGTATCGACATCCAGTGCCAACCCGGTCTGGTGCTCGGAATACCCTGGCTGTGCTGACATGGCATTCGTGGCGGCGGTGCCATATTGGCGAACGTAATCGTCGTAGAGTTCCGCCTGATAGTCGTAAGAGCGATAGGCCGAGACGACGGTAAGGGAAATGCCGTCTTGTTCGGCGGCTGCAAACATGGCCGCGGCAGCCTCGGCGGCGTCCTCGCGTAGTGAGTATGTGCCTGCCCCAAGTTCAAATGGTAACTCGACTAGATCGTCTGGTTCATAGTCCGCCGGCAGCGGCCGCAATTTATTTACGATCACGGTCATCGAATCCGGGGAATCCAGGTCTACAGGAATGTTCTGCTCGGCTTCGTCGGCTGTCGGCTCGACCGTTGATTCCGGGACGTCAATCTCATCAGTCGGGCGAGCTGTTGAGCTCGAGGTAGGGGAGTCGGCGGTGCGGTCCGCTTCCGGTCCACTCGCGACAGTCACCGGGGTGAGCGTTACCTCGTCGATCAGCCGCGAAGTGGGCTCCGCAGCGGCCAGGGCTGTGGGCTCGTTGGCAGGCGAAACAGGTGTCGAATATTTGCGACCTTCGGCACCCAGCGGATCAATCTGATCGTTTTGTGTGCTGGACGGGCCCGGAGAAGTGTCAGGTTTTAACGGAGCGAATGCTTGCACTTGGCGACCCATGGTCTCTGCGACAACGGGTGGAGAAGCGTAGAGACTGGCCCCTAGACAGGCCAACGTGACCGCCGCTGCGGTAACGGTCACAGTAGTGCTACGGGGCATGACTAAATTTTCCTCATCAAGACGCGTCTGACGTAGTGGTCGGCGTTCTTGGTCAATACTAGTTTGGCTCTGCCCCGTGTGGGGAGGACATTCTGGATGAGGTTCGGGCCGTTGATGCGATCCCAAATTCCGGTCGCAGTTCTAATGGCTTCTTCATCGGAAAGAGCCGCGTAGCGGTGGAAATACGATTCGGGATCCGCGAACGCCCCGGAGCGCAACTTCATAAAGCGTTTGACGTACCAGCTACGAACAGCTTCATGGGGCGCATCGACATAGATCGAATAGTCAAAGAAATCTGACACCGAAAGCCCCGAGGTCCCATCGGAACGCGGCCGCGGTGGCGCTAACACGTTGAGCCCTTCGACGATTAAGACATCGGGTCGGCGAACAACGATCTGCTGATTCGGCACGATGTCGTAGGTCAGGTGTGAATACATGGGTGCACGGACCTCCGGTACTCCAGCTTTCACATCCGAAACGAATCGCAAAAGACGACGACGGTCAAACGATTCCGGGAAGCCTTTGCGCTCCATCAACCCGCGATGGCGAAGCTCGGCATTGGGATATAAGAAGCCATCGGTCGTGACCAACTCGACCCGCGGGGTGTTCGGCCAGCGTCGGAGCATTTCCTGCAGCACACGCGCGATCGTGGATTTCCCGACGGCCACCGAACCGGCCACCCCAATAACAAAGGGTGTGCGCCGGGTAGTTTCGCCAAGAAATTTATTGGAAGCTTCGCGCAGCTTGGCTGAAGCCTCAACGTAAATACTGAGCAGTCGAGACAGCGGAAGATATACTTCGGCAACCTCGGCCAACGAGAGCTGATCCCCCAGACCCCGGAGGCGTTCAACGTCGGATTGGTCGAAGGGTTGTTCTAACTCGTGGGCTAGTCTTGACCACGTAGCACGGTCAAGTTCGATGAATGGCGAGTACGAATGTTGTGGCTCGACCGGAGGCGAACCCACAAAATTGATGGGCTCTGTTACCGGACTCACAGGGGTGTTCGGTGAGTCTGGGGTGCCGGAATACGGGCTGGTCGCATCACGAATGTGGAAATTCACCTCATCATTATGGCTCATCATGCCGGACCGTCGATAATTACTCATATCCAGCTTAGCTACCGGCAGGGGTATTTAGCAGGTTTTAGAAAAGGAGCTCGGTGGAGCACGTCGAGAAACAGCCAGTCCGCAACAGTGGGTACATCCAAGCTTTCCTGGCATATCTCCTATGGGGCGTGCTCCCCATTGTGTTTGCCTACTATATGACAACCAACCCAATGGACCTGCTGGCATGGCGGATCGTACTGGCTCTAGGTGTCACACTCATTGCCATCACCTTCATACGCGGAGCCTGGAAACGCCTGGGCATTGCACTGACCAGCCGGCGCGACCACCTGCTGCTGATCCTGGCTGGTCATCTCATTGCCATCAACTGGGCCCTCTACATCTACGCGGTGGCAACCAATCGCGTTTTGGAAGCTTCTCTGGGGTATTTCATTAACCCGGTCGTGACGATCGTGCTGGGTGTGGTGATCCTCAAAGAACGCCTGCGTCCCTTGCAATGGGCGGCCGTGGTCGTCTCCTTGATCGCAGTCATCATCCTGACAGTCGAATACGGTAGCTTGCCATGGGTCTCACTGACGCTTGCCTTTTCATTCGCGTTCTATGGGCTAGTGAAAAACAAGACCGGACCATCAGTGGATTCACTCACCGGGCTGACCGTCGAGACGATGTGGCTGTCAGCGCCATCAACGCTCTGGATCGTTTTAGCATCCATGGGCTTGCTGGGCACCGCCGGTGGGATCGGCGTTTTCGTCACCTTCGACACCCTGCAAAGCGTCACGCTACCGGTGATCGGTCTGGTCACCGTGATCCCGTTACTGTTATTCGCCGGTGCTGCGGCACGACTGCCGCTATCGACCGTGGGCATGTTTCAATACATCGCACCTATTGCGCAGTTTGTCTTCGGCTACTTTGTCTTCCAAGAAGCCATGTCAACCGGGCGTTGGGTAGGGTTTATTTTAGTCTGGGTTGCCGTCGTGATTCTCATTGCAGACGTCCTACGCCAAATCCGCCAAAATCCGAAGTTACGAATCACAACATCACAAACTGACCCAGAAGAAACGGTAGACTACTCAGCATGATCATTGGCATAGGTGTGGACATGGTTGACATTGCGCGCTTTGAGCGACAGCTAGAACGAACACCAAGACTTCGTGACCGTCTGTTTACCCCCGCTGAACGCGAACTCAGCCTGCAGTCTTTAGCAGCCCGTTTTGCTGCCAAAGAAGCCGTCGCCAAAGCCCTGTCCGCTCCGGCCGGAATGAACTGGCAACACTGCCAGATCGGTCGCGAACCCTCCGGCGTCCCCTATGTGGTCGTGACCGGCACTGTGGCCGATATCGCCGATGCCAAAGGCGTTCGACGCTGGCACCTCTCTCTATCCCACGATGGTGGCTGGGCAACCGCCATGGTTGTTGCCGAGGGCTAATGCACCGCTGCTATACCGGTAACCAGATTCGCGCGGCCGAACAGCCCCGACTGGACGCCGGTCAAGGGCCAGCCCTGATACGACGAGCCGCCTGGGGACTGGCACATCACACCCTCAAGCTCCTCAAAACCCGCGGGCGCCACTACGGCAGCCGGGTGGTCGGACTGATCGGTAAAGGTAATAACGGTGGCGATACCCTCTGGGCTCTGAGCTTCCTTGCCACACGAGGCATTGCGATTGCAGCCGTTGTCATCAACACCACACCCGATGCGCTTCATGTCGAAGGTTTGGCCGCGTTCCGTCGCGCCGGTGGACGCATCATGGACCATATTCCAGCCAATACAACCGCTGTGATCGACGGTATCTTTGGCACCGGATTTCGCGGCGTCTTCGATCTGCCCGGCTATTTAGCCGCCCGCGACCTCCGTATCCCCGACACCGCCGCCGTGATCGCCTGCGACATTCCCTCAGGCGTACTGGCGGATACCGGTGAAATTCCCGGTGCGACGCTAGCAGCTGACCTCACGGTCACGTTTGCCGGACCCAAAGTTGGGCTGCTGGCCGAGGCTGGCGGGCAACACAGCGGCATGATCCGTGTCGTCGACATCGGCATCAACGAGGAATTAGGAGCCGTTGACAGCCCGTGGTGGGTCGCCGATGACGCTGACGTCTCCACCATCTTTGGGCCTCCGCCCTGGGATGTGCATAAGTATTCGCGCGGAGTGCTCAGCGTGGTGGCCGGTTCGGCTGAATATCCCGGCGCAGCCGTTCTAGTGACCAACGCTGCGGCAGCAACCGGCGTCGGCTACCTGAGCCTGGTTGCGGAACCACCACGCGGTAAAAGCGTGGCCGATAAAGTGCTGACCGCCAACCCGCAAGCAGTTGTAACCGACCAGATCACCGATAAGGCAACCGCGATCGTGGCTGGTCCGGGGCTTGGCGATACAATGCGTGGACAGGACGCCACCGCATCAGCACTCCAGGCCGCGGTGCGTTTGCAGATCCCGATCCTCGTTGATGCATCGGGGCTTGATGTCCTAGAACCCTGGGTCTTCGAACAGCCCTTCTCAGCGTTGGTCCTCACCCCGCACGTCGGGGAAATGCGGCGTCTGACCCAACGCCTTGCACCAGATCTTGCAGAAGAATCTGTGGTAGCCCAAGCCGCCCAGTTCGCCCGGCGCTTTGGTGTCTGGATGGTCCTCAAATCCGCAACCACCTACGTGTTTGCACCCACCAGACTCCGCAGTCTGCACCCGCCGCGTACCGCAGAGCTAGCGACCGCCGGAACCGGTGACACCCTGGCCGGAATCCTTGGAGCGGGAATGTCGCGTCTCGATCCTGCAGACGAGGACTTTATTCCACGACTCTTTACCACCTTAACCGCCGGAGTACGGCTACACTCGATGGCCGGTGAACTGGCCGCCGCCGAGGGTGGCATCGTGGTCAGCACGTTGGAATACTACATTCGTCAAGCAAAGCGGCAAGGTCTGGAATAATAGACGACACTATGGCTACACGTTGGACAACAGAACCAGAACGCTGGGTGACCATCGACCACTCGGCGCTGGCCCACAACATCCACACCATCGCCCAGTGGGTTAAACCCGCCCAGGTGATGGCCGTGGTCAAAGCCGACGGTTATGGCCACGGGGCTGTTGAAGTCGCTCAGACCGCGGTAGCTGCCGGGGCCACGTGGTTAGGCACCGCCCACGTAACCGAAGCGCTCAAGTTGCGTGAAGCCGGTATCACCGCGCCGCTGCTAGCGTGGCTCCACACGATCAAAACCCCGTTTCGTGCCGCAATCGAACACACCATCGACATCGGTGTCTCCGGCCCTGAACTTGAAGCCGTCGCCGAAGCCGCACGAGGTGCCGACCTCCCCGCGCGGGTACACCTGAAAATTGATACCGGACTTTCCCGAAACGGTGCAGTCCCAGAAATTTGGGACGAGCTATGCAAGCGCGCTTCCGAACTCCAACAAGCCGGCATCCTGAGGGTCGTGGGGGTCTTTACCCACTTCGCGAGAGCCGATGATCCCGTCGGAGATCACGACGTCGATGAACAACTTCGGGTCTACCACGAGGCCGTTGAAACCGCCCGGAAGCACGGACTCACCGTCGATGTCCGCCACGTTGCCAACTCCCCGGCCTTATTATCCCGACCCGATACCCACCTTGACATGGTTCGCGCGGGGGTCGCCATCTACGGGCTGAGCCCGTTTGCTGACCGTTCAGCCCAAGACCTCGGACTGCGCCCCGTGATGAGCTTTGGCACGACCGTGGCCAATAACAAACCCGCCGATAGAGGCACCGGCGTGTCCTACGGGTACGCCTATCGCTGTGAACTGCCCACCCGCCTGGCCCTGATTCCAGCAGGCTATGCCGACGGTGTGCCCCGCATCGCCGATGGCGCGCCCGTGTGGATCGACGGCAAGCTCTACCGGGTCGCCGGGCGCATCGCGATGGACCAATTCGTCGTTGACCTCCACACCGACCGCGATGATGAACTCACTGCATCGGTGGGTGCCGACGTCGAACTCTTCGGCGAAAAATCCGGAATCCCATCTGATGCCTGGGCCCAAGCCGCCGGAACGATCAACTATGAACTCGTCGCTCGCATCGGTGCGCGCGTGCCACGAATTCACAAGCAGTGGGTATAACCGTGCACTCAACCATCGAACTAGCCGACCTGACAGCCACCCACGGCCTCGCAAGGACGGTAGCCCGCCAGGTACGCGCCGGCGACGTCATCATTCTCACCGGCAACCTGGGAGCCGGCAAAACCACATTCACCCAGGGCCTGGCCACCGCCTTAGGGATTACCGCGCCGATTACTTCACCCACCTTCGTGCTAGCCCGGCACCACACACACCCCGGCGGAGGGCTGAACCTCGTGCACGTCGACGCCTACCGACTCACGGGGGCCGATGAACTGGCCAGTCTCGATCTAGAATCCTGGTTGGACGACTCAGTGGTTGTCGTTGAGTGGGGCCGCGGCATTGCCGAAACCCTGACCGATGCCTATCTGGATATTGAATTGATCCGCCACGGTGCCTCCACCGGTGAACTCGTCACCGACTTTTCCGATGACGACGTCGAAGAACCCCGCACCGTGATCATTACCGGCCACGGCGACCGCTGGGAAGGAATCAGCATCCCATGACCCACACATTTTTAGCGCTCGATACCTCAGCCACCGCCTCAGCCGCTGTCTATCGCGGTAACGAAGTGCTAGCGCACCGGGCGACGGACTCCCAGCGCAACCACTCTGAAGTTCTCGCTGGTTTTATCACCGACGTGCTCACTGAAGCAGCCCTTGAGCCAACCGCGCCGACGGGGCTTGGCGGAATTTTCGTCGGTGTCGGACCCGGCCCATTTACGGGGCTGCGCGCCGGCATCGTGACCGCCCAAACCCTGGCACACACCTGGAACATAGCCGTCTACGGGGTCCTAAGCCTCGACGGACTGGCGCATCGCATCGGTCCTGAGGCCTTCCGCAACGGCGTCGACCAATTCATTGTCGCCACCGATGCCCGCCGCAAAGAAGTGTACTGGGCGCACTATGACAACATCGGCGGCCAACCCCAACGCCTCCACGGACCCTTCGTCACTGCTCCGAATGAAGTCACCGAACTACCCGTCTACGGTGCCGGAGCGGGACTGTACCCCGATGCGCTCTACGGCATGTCGGGTTTCGCCGCCGCAGTCCCCGATGCTGCCGACATCGCAGCATACGGCAGCCTGGCACTGCGCCGCGGACGTGGTCTGCTGCCCGTAGAACCCCAGTACCTGAGGGGCCACGACGCCAAGATCCCGAAACAGCTGCGCAAATGAACCCTCCGGCACCCCTGAACCTGCCGCCCGGCTATGCACAACGCACGTGGGCGGCGGACGATCTGACCGAGATCACCGTCCTGGACGACCTCATCTTTGGACCAGATGCCTGGTCACACCAACTTTTTGAAGCCGAATACCAAGACTCCGCAACAAATAACCCCAACAGTTACTATCAGGTCATTACCCACCACAACCAGATCGTAGCGTTTGCAGGACTCTTCTACGGACCACCCTTTGCTGATATCACCACGATCGGGGTCCACCCCGACCACACCGGCAAAAAACTCGGCGCCGCGTTGCTCATCTGGCTGATTCGCCAGGCCCACGACCTCGGCGCAACGGATATGCTGCTGGAAGTCCGCGCCGATAACGCAAGCGCTCAGCAGCTTTATGCCGACAACGGATTCACGCATATCCACACCCGCCCCAGGTATTATCCTGGCGGAATAGATGCCTGGGTCATGCGCAAACCCCTGCGTGAGCCAGAAGCATCCCAGACCAGCAAGGAGTAACATGACTTCCCCGATCGTTGTAGGGATCGAAACCTCATGCGATGAAACCGGCATCGGCATTGTCGCCGGGACCAAACTGCTGGCCCACCAGGTCGCCTCCTCCATGGATCAACACGTCGCTTTTGGCGGGGTCATTCCCGAGATCGCTGCCCGCGCCCACGTGACCGAGTTCCTTCCCGTGCTTGATGCCGCCCTGGCCGAAGCTGGCATCACCCTCGATGACGTCGACGCCATCGCCGTGACCGCAGGCCCCGGTCTGGCCGGTGCACTGATGGTTGGTGTCGCAGGCGCCAAAGCGCTCGCCGTGGCCTCCGGAAAACCGCTCTACGGGATCAACCACCTCATCGCCCACATTGGCGTGGGCTATCTCGACGACGTTGGCACGGAGCTTCACGGTGGCAAACAATTGGGCGCTCTGCTGGTCTCAGGTGGCCACACGGAAGTCCTGAAGATCAACTCGTTGACCTCCAGCGTTGAACTGTTGGGTGCCACCATCGACGATGCAGCAGGCGAAGCGTATGACAAAGTCGCCCGACTGATTGGCGCCGGTTATCCCGGCGGTCCTGTCATCGACAAGATGGCCCGTAAGGGGAATCCCAATGCCTTCAAATTCCCGCGCGGACTGACTGCACCCAAGAATATGGGCACGCTCGAAACGCCAGGCAAAGATCGTTACAACTGGTCCTTTTCCGGCCTCAAGACCGCAGTATCTCGGGCGGTGGAGCAATTTGAAATTCGCGACATGGATGTGCCAGCCAACGATATTGCCGCCTCATTTCAAGAAGCCGTAGCGGACGTTATTACGCACAAGGCGGTCCTGGCAGCGACCGAACACGGTATCGACCACCTACTACTGGGTGGGGGAGTCGCGGCCAACTCCCGCCTTCGTGCATTATTGACTGAACGCACCAATGCGGCGGGCATCGGCCTGACCATTCCACCGCTGAACCTGTGTACCGATAATGGGGCAATGGTGGCCGCACTCGGAGCGCAGCTGGTAACCGACGGCGTGGCGCCCTCAGAACTGACCTTTTCGGCCGATCCCACTCAGCCAGTGAGCCTGATCAGCGTATAGTCCGCAACACGCGGGAAGCCATCACGAGCTTGAAGTATTGCCGCTGGACTATTCACCTGGTATCCATAGACGTACCTGTCAGCGGCGTGTGCGCATGCCACAAGGAAAGGTTCGTCCATGTCACCAGCAACGGTAGCCTTGGCCTTGCTCTTATTGGGCATTCTTGCACTGATCGGCATTATGATCCGCGTTCGCAGCAGGATCACCCAAAAACTCTTCCTCCCCGTCGCCCTGATTTCTGGCTTTCTCGCCCTGATTCTTGGTCCCCAGGTCTTGGGCCGAGTCGCCGGATGGCTTGGTTGGGATCCCCTGGTCGAAGGCGGTGTCTTCGGCCCCGACGTGTTATCGGTCTGGTCCGAACTCCCCGGTCTGCTCATTAGCGTGGTCTTTGCCGCACTTTTTCTTGGGACGCCGATTCCTTCTGTTAAACGTGCCCTGACCCTGCTTGGGCCCCAGCTATCCCTCGGGGTTACATTTGCCTCGGGACAGTATGTTATTGGCATCTTGCTGGCAGTCCTGATCCTTGTCCCTCTCTTCAACGTGTCTCCAATGTTTGGGGCCTTGATCGAAATTGGTTTCGAAGGTGGTCACGGTACCGCCGCCGGTATGGCTCCGGTGATGACCGAGCTGGGCTTTGAAGAAGGTGGCGATCTGGCGTTGGCCATGGCCACCGTCGGTATTCTGTCCGGGGTCATCGTCGGCGTGATTGGGGTCAACTGGGCCGCTCGTCGAGGTCATTCCCAGACCCTAGATGTCAAAGCGAGCCAGGACCCAGAAATTGCCCGCGGTCTATATGATGTGGACCAGCCTTCCGGGGGCGCGCAAACCACCCGCTCTGAATCGCTTGATACGCTGACCCTGCACATTGGGATCATCGCTTTAGCTATATTGATCGGGCAGGGACTCTTAATGGGCCTCCAAGCCATTGAGCAGCTGCTCTGGGTAGACACCATCGAGATCTTTTCTTATGTCCCACTGTTCCCGCTTGCAATGCTTGGCGGTGTGATCATTCAATTCCTGGCTGATAAAACCGGTTTGGCGCGACTCATTGACCGTGGCACCATGGAACGTATTCAGGGCTTTGCATTGGATACGTTGATTATCGCCGCACTGGCGACCCTGTCAATCGATGCGATTGCTAATAATCTCGGCCCGTTTGTTATCCTCGCCGTAGCTGGCGTGCTATGGAACGTGTTCGTGCTGTTCTTCCTAGCACCACGTTTTATCCAGAGCTTCTGGTTCGAACGCGGCATTGCCGACTTCGGGCAGTCGATGGGTGTCACCGCGACCGGCCTGTTGCTGCTGCGTATGGCGGATCCAAACCAGAAGAGCCCCGCATACGAGGCGTTCGGTTATAAACAACTGGTGTTTGAACCGTTCTTTGGTGGGGGACTGGTCACTGCGGCGTCCATCCCACTGATTGTGCAGCTTGGCCCATACCCGCTGCTGATCATCATGGCAGTCTTACTGGTGCTTGCTCTATGGAGCGGATTCTTCTACTTCGGCAAACGGCAACAGTTTGTGGTGCAGGCCAACGCGTAACCTGGAGTGCTCACCAGCTGCGGATGGATTCTACCGTCTCTGCCGCTGATCCTAAGACGAGCCCAGAAAGCTGTTCTTGTGTGAGCTTGTCACGGAACTTCGAGCTGGTCTGAGCACGCTGCTGCGTGGCAGAATTATCCGACCGGAGCATATCTTCCACCCACTGGAGCTCTGTGGCACAGCCAAGCGAATCTGCAATCGGTTCCACACGGTTGAGCACTTGCTCTAAATGATCAGTCACCAACATCTCGGTCCCGGCAGAATCAATAATAACGATCGCGTCTAAACCATAACGAGCTGCGCGCCACTTATTTTCTTCAATGAACCAGGGCGGCAGCACGTCAATAGCGGGGATATCATCGGCATCGCCCCCGACTGCTTCGTGCACGAGACACTGCGTCAGAGCCGTAATCGCGCCCACCTGCTGCAGCGTGGAAACGCCATCGCACATGCGCTGTTCGACTGTCCCAAACCGGGGGACCGGACGGACATCCCAACGGATCTCGGTGACATCGTCCACGACCCCGACTTTGAATAAATCTCCAACGACTTTTTCATAATCGGCCCACGTAGAAAATTGGAACGGTAAGCCGCTGGTGGGCAACTGCTGGAACAACAGGGTGCGCTGAGAAACATAACCGGTGTCATAGCCGACCCAGTAGGGACTGGACGCGCTGAGCGCCAACATGTGCGGATAGTACTTAATTAAATAATTCAGGGCCGGCAACGCTTTGTTCACATGATCCAGTCCGATATGCGCGTGAACCCCGTAGATCAGCATCTGCTGACCCCAGTATTGCGTCCGATCAAGTAACTTTTGATACCGCGAACCCGACGAAACACGTTCTTCAAACGGATTAGCAAATGGGTGGGTTCCCTGAGAAAACAGCGTCATCTCGTCGGAGCTAATGTGATCAAGAATGTACCGTCCTGCGCTCGCAAGCTGGTCCAATCCTTCTTCAACGGTCTGGCACACGCCGGTGACTAGTTCCAAAGTGTTGAGCATAAACTCTCCAACAATCTGGAATGGCTCATCTGAGGGAACATCGAGCTGCGCCAAGATGTCATCACCAACATTGCGCAACTGTCCGGTCACACTATCAACAAGCCCAAGCTCCCACTCGATACCGACCGTCGATTGGGCAGACTTTGCAAAATCTAAGCGCACCATGAAGCCTCTCTACTAATCCTCAGCACAATCGTACCCGGGCACTAGGACTACCGAATACTCTCAAACGTCATGAGTCTGCCGCAGAGTTTCTGGTAGTTCCCTGAAGGTTTCGGCGGCCATGACGTTTTATCCTGCTATCCGCGAATCCGGAGACGGATCGGGTCGGCTTGAGTTGCCGAATGCGTACCTAACGCACATCGCACCTCCAGTCCTGTTACTTAATTACGAGACCACATGGGATGTGACCTATGACTCATTTAGCAGGAATTGCCCCATAAAGTAAACGAATAATGCTTTGAAGTGCGCACTTACTTGATCCTTGAGGCGGGACTGGGCTGGTCTACCGCGGGAGTGTGATGTGGAATTACATCATTCTGCCTTGCGCTAATTGAGTCAGGCTCATTACACTGATGCTTTGTTAGCTTAGGCGTACCTAAGTTGGTAAGAATGATAGCCTGTTATTTTACTGTGTCGTTTGGAGACTGAACGTGAAAAAATTTGGACTGACGCGGGCTCGTGTGACCGCTCTGCTCGCCGCCGGTGCACTGGGTCTCAGTGCTTGCGGCTCTCCGGAATCAGATAATGCCGCCGAGGCCGATGCCCAGAGCGGCGAGGGCGCAACCGTTGAGGTAACGGACCTAGCCGGTACTACCCATACGGTGCCCGCAGAACCACAGTCAGTGGTGGCTACTGATAACCGGGTGTTTCGTACCTTGGCGGAGTGGGGCATTGAACTGTCCGCCGCTCCAGTCGACTTGATGCCCGGCGACATGGAAGTTCTGGAAAAATATACTCAGAATGAAGATCTTCTCAATATCGGTAACCACCGTGAGCCAAATATGGAAATGGTGACAGCAGCCCAGCCTGACCTGGTCATCAACGGCCAACGTTTCAGCCAGCACGGCGAAGCAATCGCAGGTGCCATCGACGAGGGCGTGCCGGTCGTCGACACCAACATCGATACCGAATCCGGTGCAATCGACCAGGAATTCCGCGACCAGATCACCTTGCTTGGCGAGGTCTTCGGTCAACAGGACGAATCAGAAACCCTTATTGCGGACTTCGATGCAGCCCTAGAACGGGCTCAAGAGGCCTACGATTCAGATGTCACCATAGCCGGTCTCGTGACCTCCGGTGGAGATATCAACTATGCGGCTCCCACTACCGGTCGCGCTATTGGCCCCCTGTATGACATCCTTGAGCTGACTCCTGCACTGGAGGACGATGGTTCGTCCGATCACCAAGGTGACGACATTTCAGTTGAAGCAATTGCCGCTGCTAATCCAGAATTCTTAATTGTGTTAGACCGCGATGCGGCAGTCGGCGACGGCACGTCAGCTGGCGCCAAAGAACTGATTGAAGAATCTGAAGCACTCCAGGACGTACCTGCGGTGGCAAACGATAACATTTACTACATGCCGGCTGACTTCTACGTTGCCGAGGACATCCAGAACTACACCACCGTCCTCAACGAGCTGGCCGATATGTGGTCGGAATAATCTAAAGGCTCTGCGTGACGAAACTTTCCCAAACCCATCCCGGTGGCCTCGCGCCGTCGATTGGTGCATCGAAAAAAACTGGACTGTGGTCACGCACATGGCCGCTACTGATCGGGCTGATGGTCACCCTCAGCCTCGTCATAGCATCACTGTTTATCGGAGTTTATGATTTGAACTCCGAAGGGGGACGCGAGATGTTCTTCATCACTCGCGTCCCCCGAACTCTTGCCCTCATCCTGTCGGGTGCGTCCATGGCGGTTGTCGGACTGATCATGCAGCTTATGACGCAGAACCGGTTCGTTGAACCCTCCACGACCGGAACGATCGAATGGGCCGGGCTGGGTCTCATCTTGACCTACATTTTTATCCCGCAGCCTTCCCTGTTGCTTCGCATGGTCATAGCGATTCTCTTCGCGCTGGTCGGAACGATCATTTTCTTCGTGTTCTTACAACGGGTGGCCCTGAAATCCTCGCTGGTGGTCCCCATTGTTGGACTCATGCTCGGGGCCGTGGTCGGTGCTGTCTCAACTTTCGTAGCGCTGCAAACCGATATGCTCCAAAATTTGGGGATCTGGTTTGCAGGCTCTTTCACCGGCATTATCCGCGGCCGCTATGAACTGCTGTGGATCGTGGCACTAACTACCGTCGTGGTGTATTTCATCGCAGACCGCTTCACCGTAGCCGGACTGGGCCAAGAGATTGCGACCTCGGTCGGCTTGAATTATCGAGCCGTCATGATCGTGGGGATCTCGATCGTCGCTGTGACCACCGGTGTGGTTTCCGTTATCGTCGGTTCGCTGCCATTCCTTGGCTTAGTAGTACCCAATATTGTCTCGATGTTTCGAGGCGACAATTTGCGAACCAACCTGCCCTGGGTCGTGATGGTTGGCATCGTGGTCATTACCTTGACCGATATCATCGGCCGCACCATCATCATGCCATTTGAAATCCCAGTCTCTATGATTCTTGGAGTGTTGGGCGCGACCGTGTTCGTCTACCTGATTGTCCGAAGGGGGCGCCGTGGCTAGCACAACTCTGGTCCCAACCTCGACTAGCACCTCAAACTTTGTTGATGCCAGGCACCGACGTCGTTGGCTTGTGGCCCTGATCGGATTGAGCATCGCAGCCGTCGGGCTTACAATCGCCACGATCGTCTACGCCAACCCCATGCCATTTGGTAGCGAAGGCTTCTGGAAAATCGCTGAATCCCGGGTGATCTCGGTGATTGTGATTGCCGTAGTCGCGTTAGCGCACTCCTTTGCGACGGTATCGTTCCACACGGTCACAGCCAACCGGATCGTGACGCCCTCAATTCTGGGATTCGAAGCGCTCTATGGGTTGATCAATACGGCCGCTGTGTTCTTCTTCGGCGCCATCGGCGCTACGATGACCCGCGGGATCGTCTCGTATTTCTTCCAAGTGGCCATTATGGTCGCATTTGCCACGCTGCTGTATTCCTGGCTGCTGGGGTCAAAGTTCACCAATGTGCACACCATGTTGCTGGTCGGGGTGGTCATGGGCGCAGGTCTGGCCTCATTGACGACGTTCATGCAACGCATGCTTGACCCCAATGAATTCGATATCCTCACCGCCCGCCTCATGGGCAATATTTCTAACGCCAGCACGGAGTACTTGCCGTATGCCGTGCCCATCGTTGGCATCGTCGCAGTGTGGCTGTGGCTGAATTCCCGCCGTCTAGATACGCTGTCACTGGGTTCTGCTATCTCGACCAACCTGGGCTTGAACCACCGCGCCGAGCTGATCAAGATGCTCATCGCGGTCTCGATTCTCATGGCTATGACAACCTCACTGGTTGGACCTATGACCTTCTTAGGTTTCTTGGTTGCCACCCTGGCCTATTCCATTGCGGATACCTATAGCCACCGGGCGGTCTTCCCGTTGGCTTTCTTGCTCGGATACGTTCTGCTGACTGGTGCATATTTTGTCTTGCGGCATATTTTTTACGCCCAGGGTGCGGTGACCATCATCGTCGAGCTCATCGGTGGACTAGTATTTCTCATCGTCATCATGCGGAAGGGGCGGTTATGATTACCCTCGAAAACGTCACGAAAAGCTACTCGGGCGAAACCACGATCGGACCCATCAACGTTGAGATCCCATCCGGTGGCATCACCTCACTCGTAGGTCCCAACGGTGCCGGGAAATCAACCGTATTGACCATGATGGGCCGACTCATGACCCCAGACGCCGGACGGATCACCGTGGGCGGTCTGGACGTGGCGCATGCCAAATCCAACGAGGTTGCAAAAAAACTGGCGATCTTGCGTCAGGAAAACCACTTCGTGACTCGCCTGACCGTCCGCCAGCTCATCGGGTTTGGCCGCTACCCGCACTCGCGTGGTCGCCTTACCGTCGACGATGAACGACACATCAATGAGGCCTTAGAATTTCTGAACCTGACCGCTCTACAAGATCGGTATCTCGATGAGCTCTCGGGTGGTCAACGCCAGCGCGCCTACGTTGCAATGGTGCTGGCTCAAGACACCGAATACGTGTTCCTCGATGAGCCCCTGAACAACTTGGACATGAGCCACTCGGTGCAGATGATGCGCCAATTACGTGCTGCAGCCGACGACCTCGGACGCACGGTCATCGTGGTTATGCACGACATTAACTTCGCCTCGCGGTACTCCGACAATATCCTGGCGATGAATGATGGCCAGGTTACCCACTTCGATACCTGCGCAGACACCATGAAATCCTCGGTCCTTACCGAGATTTTCGGTACCTCAGTACGCATTATCGACGACGTCGACGGACCCCTGGCCGTCTACTTCTAACAGCACACGGTTACCGGGAATAGAAGCGCAGCTGGTCGGGTTGCACCGGACTGATTGAAGTCTCACGAAATGGGGTCTAGTATATGCGACTCGAAACCTCGACACCGACGACTATGGCTCAACTCGAGCACTTGATAGAGCTTGGGGTGCCAGCATTAGCCGGATACTCAGACGATGAGTTCCTTACGATCGGCAAAGCCCTGCCCAACCCCGACGGTGGCATAGTTGTCGTACACCCTTCGTTGGTGCCCCCGTCGCGCCTAGCGCCGCTTCTAGAACGCGAAGGAAAACCGGGTTTTGTGGTCGTCGACATGGTCGACGTCGACGAGTTCGAGCCCCTAGACGGTCTGGCCATTCCCGATGCGCCGCTCTACGTTATCTGCGAGATCGATCGAGGTGACGATATGCTCAATTGGAGTCCTGACGAGGCTCTGGCAGAAATTACGGACCGGGGCCGCCGTCCACTGACCATCAGCGAAGGTATCTCCTGGCTGCTACAGCAGCCGAATCAGCTGGAACCAAATCGCTGCTTTATGACCATCGCCTCGCGTAAACGTAAAAAGAACGGCCTCGATGCCCGCACGCCGGCGATCTGGATTAGTAACGGGACCGGACGAGACGGTGCCGAAAACCGTGGAGCGCCCAAAGTAGGCTGGTGCTGGGCTCGTAATCGTCACACGTGGCTTGGATTCGCATCGACCCGTTAAACGCATCGTGGCGAGGGAAATTCCTGTGGTTTTTGTTTAGTCCTGGATCCATTTCAACAGGTCACCGGGTTGGCAGTCGAGCACCCGACACAGCGCCTCCAAAGTGCTAAACCTCATCGCCCTCGCACGCCTGTTTTTGAGCACGGAGACATTTGCCGGACTGATCCCAACTCGCTCGGCAAACTCTGCAACGCTCACGTCGCCCCACCGCAGGGCCATTGCGGAGAAAATCTGATTGCGGCGCGGCAACCACTCGACTCGCAGTAGACGTACAAACTTGATTCATGGTAAACATATATCGAGTATCGTTCGATATGCATCGAATCTCAATCGATTGAAGCGTGGTGTAGCGTGACAAGTCTGCTACCTGAAAGGACTTTGCATGAAGTATATCTGCACGCTTCTGGCTCTCGCTGTGGGTGTGGTTGTTGGAGCCCTCGCCATCATATACGGAGAAGGTGATGACTCCCCGGGGCTTCAAGGCCTCGGTGCACTGATCGTCCTGGGTATGATCGCGCTAGGAGTGAGAACCATCCGACGTAGGGGCCGGCGCGGTTCCGAAGCGAAGCTCGACACCTAAGAGTATGAAGAAGACGCCGGTAAGAACGACTGAAAGAGGGCACGGGTCGGTACGATGACACTAGTGCCCCAGGGCCACCGGCGATAAGGTTGACGTCCAGGTAGGAGTGCCAATGCAAGATCAGCAAGTAACTTTCTATGATCTCATGATCCGGTATAACGACGAGGTCTTAGAACCCAGAACCTGGACTGAGGCTCAATCGGCCTGGTCAGCTGAATTACTCCTCGATGCGCCCCCAGGGCCAGTGCTTGAGCTGTGTGCTGGAGTTGGACACATCGGTTTGGGCGCTATTCGAGATTCAACGCGCAGCCTTGTGATGGTGGATTTCAATCCCGCGGCGCAGCGGTTCGCACAAGATAATGCAGCGGCGAATAATTTGACACCGCAGGTGGAATTCCGCCTGGCAAGAATGGAAGAGGCGTTAGGTCCCGATGAACGCTTCGGATTGATCATTGCGGACCCACCCTGGGTGCCCTCCACTCAGACTGCGCAGTTCCCAGCGGACCCGGTCACTGCCATTGATGGCGGTGACGACGGCCTTGACTTGGCACGCATCTGTGTAGAGCTCATCAATCATCATCTTCTCACAGAGGGATCAGCGCTGCTACAACTCGGGAACAGCCAGCAGGTTGCGCGGATCTCTGAGTATACTCACCAATTGCCAACGGGTTCTGTCACAGTAAAGGACTTCCGCACCTTTGACACTGGAGTCGTCGTGCGGTTGGCACGCTAATCAGTTGCCGGTGCGCTTGCGCAGAAACTTGTGCGTGCCGTCGCACCACGGTTTGATTTGCGACTTGCCACAGCGACACACGGCACTGACCGGACGTGTTGTCTGGTATTCGTTGCCGTCTTCATCTTGAACAACGTGGTCGCCGCGCAGTAGCATCGGCCCGCCCGGACACAGGATGATATTAGGATGCTCTGAGTCGGATGCCTTGCTCATGCGGTCCATTCTTGCAACATTCGCTCGGCGTAGCGGTCTTCGAGATCCATACTGGTCCACGCCCCAAAAAATACATCCTCGTGAAGTCCGGGCTCCTCATCCAGCAGCGCCCCGCAAATGGTCCGGACTGCTAGCTGCTCGTGCACTGCGTCGGCCTCAACATGTTCGGTGTAATATTCGATCATCTCGTGGGGGAACCCGAGTCTGTCGAGTCCCCGAGCTATTCGGCGTGATGGGACCGAACTGGTGGCTTCGAATGCAGCCAGGAAACCCAACGAGGCGGCACGTAGCCGGCGGTTCAATCCGAACAGCGACATTGTGTTGTTCTGCTCCAAAATTTCAACGGGCGCTTCGTCAATATAGGCACCATAGGCGGCATCCAACCCGCTGGCTTCCAGGCCTCGAGCAAATAGAGTTGCATGCAGCCGATTCGGATCGCCTGCGCCGTATTCGTCATATTGCAGTTCAACAACGGCTGCTTTTACCGGGTCTGAGAGTCGAGGAATAACCCAGGTGGTGTGGTCGGACTCTTTCAGATGATAAATCGATTTATGTCGAAAGAACTCATGGAGCTGTTCTTCAGTTGCAGAACGATGAATATGAGCAGACAGGGATGGACCATCATGGGTGGCAATGAAATCAAAGAACGTATCGGCGAAGTTACCCGGTTCGGGTAGCTGTGGTGCTCGGGAGCGAAGCGTCTGTTCAAAATCCGTCTCGAGTTGACGCCGCAGACCGATCAGATGTGGATCCCACTCCAGCTCGTCCGATACATCGTCGAAACCCCGATGGTGCTGTTCATAGAGCACCCACAGCGTCAGCTGCGCATCCTCAACCCCGTCCGGTTGCGGAGCGTGAGCAACATGATCCGTGTACCCGCTACGCAGCGCATGAAAAACGCATTCACTCAGGGCGCCGCGTGCTTTAGGAAGCAACATATATACACCCCAAACCAGTCATTGGCGGACAGGTCCTAGTGCGCATGCAGATCCTCTTCTCATCATTGCGGAAGGCTTGCGTTCAAAGTACCAGTAAATCCAGTGGTGCTGAACGGTGTCAAGACTTGGCGGAGGATAAGGTTGTACTGTGCGCGACCAGCTGAGGTGATGCGCAGACCGATTAGTTCTTGATGCCTGGCACGATCATCACGGTACCCCGAGCCTGCGACAAGGTCGTACGAGAAACGGACCCTAAGAGCAGACTGGCGAACCCACCGTGACCACGAGTTCCTAACACGGTCAGTTGGGCTCGCGCAGTGCACTCGATCATTGCCTCAGCAGGAATCTTTCGTTTAACCACGGGAGAAACATCGACTCCTGGAACATCATGCCGCAGACGCTCAATCTCGGTCATTAATGCTTGCAACATATCGTCTTGGATCCGTTGCTCCATTTTATCGTTTGAGGCGAGGTACCAGACCGATGAAGTCCCGGTGAAATGCGGTTGTGCCTGGACTAGCTCTAATCTCACGCCGCGGCGCTTCGCCTCCTGTGCTGCAACGATAGCGGCACGATGCGCGTGATCGGAACCATCAATGCCCACGCATATCGGCCGTGTGTCGGGGGGATTGACGGTCGGTGGGGTGGGGTCGGCTTCGGGGTCATCACCGGACGCTGCGGTGTGTACAACAACTGTGGGGCAGAGGGCATGGGCTGGCAGCGCTGACGCAACGGAGCCTAACAGTAGCCCCCAGAACCTTCCGAGCCCTCGTCTGCCGATCACCATGAGTTCTGCATTTTCGGACATTCTGACGAGCCAGTCGGTCGCATCACCCACGAGCACGCGATAATCGACCTCGCCCGGATACTCGTGCGCTGCTAGCAACAAGCGTGCTTCGGCAAGTTTCTCTTCGGCAAGGCGGCGGGCGGGATCCTCGAGCCGTTCGCCAGCCATACTGCGAACGTAGTCGCTATACGGAAACAGAAATGCTGAGGCAACGGTCAACCGGATCTCGCGCAGGGTTGCGGCGTGCGCGGCCCAGTACAAAGCGTCTTTGGCATGGGGTGAACCGTCGAATCCTACGACGACTCCCAGCTTTGATGGTTCGCGTTCGGACGGAGCGCTCATCGTCGGTGACCTCCATGCCTAGCGCGCTACAGGTGATTCCATGCTAGACCAACAAGACGTGCGTTGCATCACATTATGTGGTCGTAGTCCGGTAGTATGCGACGTAGAAAATTTCGCAGCGGCCTGTCGCAACTGCGGGTGCCACGTGGTTCGCTGCATAGCGACCCAGCCTGGCCAGAAGGGGGGCGCATCCATGAGGCATATTGTTGATCGTCATATCCTTGTCGGCAATCATCGCATTGCCTACGGAGTGCACGGCACTGGAGTTCCGGTGGTATTACTCCACGGCACCCCATCGTCGTCATTTATCTGGCGCAATATTGTTCCGAAACTCGTGGCGGCGGGCTATCAGGCCTATGTTTTTGATCTCCTCGGATATGGTCTGTCCGAGCGTCCGTGGGACCCGAGCATTGATACTTCCATTACAGGAAATGTGGCGATCCTCGAGGAGCTGCTTGAGCTGTGGGAACTGGAGAGAGTGCATCTTGTCTCCCACGACATCGGTGGCGGCATCGCGCAACGCTTCGGTGTGCAGTCCATCGACCGACTCAGCTCCCTGACCTTGATCGATGTGGTGAGCTTTGATAGCTATCCATCGGCCCGAACACGCCAGCAAATGACTGCCGGGTTAGAAGTCCTAGCGAAAGCACCTGAAGAACAGCACCGCGCCCATTTCCGAGACTGGCTCTTATCAACCCACAGCGATCCGGAGAATTTCGATCCAGAAGCCCTGAAGGTGTATCTCGATATGATTAGCGGCCCGATCGGACAGGCCAGCTTATTTCAACATCAAATCCGCCATTACGACCCGCAACACACGCTGGAGATCAGTGCCCGACTCGATACATGAGGGCAAATTCCTGTGCATCTCATCTGGGGTGCTGATGATGCCTGGCAAGTGATCGCTTGGGCACATCGGTTACGGCAGGCCATTCCAGGCAGCACACTGGAACTCATCGAACAGTGCGGACACTTTGCCCCTGAGGAGCGGCCCGCTGAAGTAGCCGACGCCCTGCTACGTTTCTTAGACAAACAGGCGTTGTGATTATCCCTGCCCCCCACAACCGCTCAACGGTGTTGGAGCCTCATATTAGATAGGCTCTACGACGATCGCATACCGTGCATCCCCAACCCTGGTTAAGACCAAGGTCAGATGTTCGCCCGATGCAGGCTTCTTCGTATTGAGTCCCTGCATGACGGTACGACGTAACTCTTCGGGAGATACGTCCACGCCACGTTTCTTGATATCTAACCGGGTGACATTATGCTCTTTCAGGTACCGGCGCAGCAGTTTGATCTTATATGGCAGCACCTCGACGATCCGATAACCGGTCGCAAAGGGGGTCTCTCGATATACATCGGAGCAGAAATAGGCGATGTGCTCATCCAGTTGTCGACCGGCTGAAGCGTCTGTGGGATCACCATGCATGAAGTGTTCGACCATCAGATCGGTGACCAGACCGGCGCGAATGATCGCGCCATCAGGTTCATAGAGATACCCGGTCGCGCCGTCAATTCCTCCAACCGGGACCTGCGGCGAGGCCCCAAAGTCCGTCGACGAGGTGAGTTCTGATGCTCCGGTTGCATCAATTACTAACGCGGCTCGGCGGACATCGGAACGTTGTGCCATGTTAAACCACAACACAACTTCCACCACGCTGCCGTGCAATGAAACCCACTGGGCCTCGGCGGTGGCTGGAACCACGTCGTGGGCCAGTGCCGGACCGAGTTTAACGCCCAGCGGATAACCGGCATCGGCGAGTTCTTCCACGAAGGATAGGGGAGGGGAGAAGATCTCCGGATTAAATATTCGCACGGTCCCCGAGGATAGGGTTTTGCGTCGTGCCGGATCTAGCCAGTAGCCGCGAGACGTACCCTCGTCCGCTGGGTTATCGAGCACCCACTGGACGGCGTCGGCAACCTCGACTTTGGCGTGCGGAAACGGCATGAGGTTGATCGTGGTGGCCGCCGCCGTCGTCTCATCGATTTCTACTGCGGTGACGGCGATATCGAGCCCTGCGATGGCGAGTGCATCTGCGCCCAGTCCGGCGCCCAGGTCGATGACTTCATCAACACCGGCTCGAATAAATCGACGCGCGTGGTGTGCGGCAACTTGTAATGAAGTCGCTTGTTGTAGGCCAGCGTCGGTAAAGAGCATCTGTTCAACGAAGGGTCCGAATTTGGCCGCTGCCTGTGTGCGCAATTTCAGTTGGGTTAGCACTGAGTTCACCACGGTGGCCGGGTAACCATCGGCGCGAAGGCGCTCAGCAATCGTGAGGGTCTCGGAGCTGGCATATTCACCGCTGCGCCAGAGTTCATTGAGCAGCTTGAAGCCCTCCGGGGTTAAGGCGCCGGCAAGTTCAGAAGCAGTTGAATCAGACACAACTTCCAGCGTACCCGGTTCTTAGGCACCCAGTGCACGAGTGTGAGGTTGTGGTTACTGGGTCAACTTCGCCAGCAACAGACCGAGTTTTTCCAGTGCCGACGGCAGGACACGATAACCGATGAGTAGCTACTGAACTATGCAACCGTGAAATGAATTAGCACTCTATTTGACCAAGTGCTAATGGGGCTAATA
>CAZAAP010000013.1:19228-25485 GCA_964482935.1 uncultured Enteractinococcus sp. | reverse complement strand
TCGTACCCAATGGTGGCGGGCACTCGTGAGGCTAGTCACATGTATTGTACACCCCGAACCCTGGTCGCGTGTATAGCTTCCTGTACGCCGACGGCGGGGGCTGGTCAAGTGTGTATCTGACATGTGTTTTCGCCGGTTTTTGCGCTTCGTTGCGGTTGCGCCGAAGCAATCGCACTCGGTTCGTCGAATCACGCAAACTACTGGAATTTTTCTATTATCTCGCCCGCTGTGACGCATTCGACCAAAAGAGACATAACTCATGTGTAACAATTCGCAGCCTTGGGCGTTTCGTCCCGACGCCTCATACTCGCAACCTCTGTGGGGAGTTTGTACACTTGAACAGTGAGTGCTTCGTTATAAAGCCGAAAGGATGGATCGATGGCCGATTCTCAAAACGTTCTAGTCGCCGGGGCAGGCCTCATAGGCCTATGCACCGCCTACTCTCTGGCTCGGGCTGGTCACCAGGTAACGATGATCGACAAAGATGAGGTCGGCTCTGGTGCGGCACGCGGTAATGCGGGTGAGATCACCCCGATTCAAGCCACCCCGATGCCACAACCCGAACAGCTGACTGAAATCTTCAAAGGTCTGGTGACCAATCGCCACTATTTGAATATCGCCCCTGCCGCTACACCATTGCTATCGGCATTCGGCGCTGGCTTTATCTACAACACCATTCCAGCGAATGTTCGTAAAAATACCCGGAATCTCGATCAACTCGTCCGGGGTGCCTTCGCTGCTTTTGACTCGTATCATGAAGACGGCATCTCGCTTGAAGGCGGCGGTTATGGATTCCTCAACACGCACCTCTCGGTCGATGCCCTCCGCGATTTTCGCGAGAACCAGGTAGCCCGGGCGGACATGTTGGGCCAAGAGCGCCCAGGTCAGATCATGCTAGATGGCGACCTGCATGATTTTGAGCCCGTCTTAGACGAACACGTCCGTGCGGGATTTCTCGCTCCGACCGAACGCTACATCGACCCGGGCCTCTTCGTGGACGAAATCCACGCAAAGCTCGTCGAACTCGGTGCCGAGATCCTCGAGCACACTGAATTAGTGAGCATCGACAACACCCAGGCCACCCTGCGCAATGCTCAGGGACAGACCACCCGCGGCTTCGACAAGGCCATCGTCGCTACCGGTGCTTGGACCAACCCTGCGATAGATGGGCTCTCCGAGACACGTAAAGCCTTCGTGACGTCCGGTACCGGATACTCCTATCACGTAAAACCAGACCGCTTGCCGGGCTATTTAGTAGCATCCATCGACCGCAAGACGATCGGTGTGCCAATGTCTGGCAAGCTACGTGTCGTGGGGTTGATGGACTTCTCAACGCAGATCGAAAAGTTTTCCCAGAAGCGCATCGATCACCTGGCGTCGCAGGCCTCGGCCTTCATCAAGGGCATCGGCGATAAGCCACGTTTCGATGAATGGACCGGACCGCGCCCGATGACTCCGACCGGCCTGCCCATTATCTCTGCACTGAAAGCTCACCCGAACGTCATTGTGGCAACCGGTCACAACATGCACGGCCTTTCCTTGGGACCGGTCACCGCTGAAGTCGTGGTCTCTATGATAGAAGGTAGACCGGGCGTGGTCGCTGGAGCACAGATCGATATGCGACCGTTCGCGCTCTAACCGCGCAGGCGGCTAGCCGTTGAGACGTTTGGCGAAGTCGGTGGCTATTTTGAGCACTCGATCATTGGCTTCGACTTCGCCAATCGATACGCGCACGCCTTCGGGGTGGAATGCTCGCACTGAGAGAGCCTGGGCATCGCACGCGTCCGAGAAGGCCTGTGAGAGCTCACCGAGCGGCAGCCAGACGAAATTCGCCTCGGTGACAGGCGGGTTGTAGCCCAGATCGTGGAATGCTTGCCAGACTTTGGTGCGCTCGGACACAACTTTTTCGGTATTTGTTAACACTTCACTGAGGTGTGACAAGGAAGCATGGGCCGCTTCGACACCGACGCTGGACGTAGCAAAAGCTGGCACGACGACCTTCAGCGGCAACGAGATCTGCGGCGCTGCCACCGAGTAACCGACACGCATATTTGCAAGGCCGTGAGCTTTGGAGAACGTTCGTAACACCGCGACGTTGGCGAATTCGCGATACAGCTCGAGGTAGTCGGCCACGTCGTCGTTGCGAACGAATTCTAGATAAGCGCCATCAATGGCGACCAGGATATGCTCCGGAACCTGTTGAATAAATTCGCGCAACGCCTGGGTGGTGGCCACCGTCCCGGTCGGGTTATTCGGCGTGCACAGCATGATCATCCGGGTCCGGTCGGTGATCGCAGCCAGCATGCCGTCCAGATCCATTGTGCCGTCGGCATTGAGTGGCACCTGGATATCTCTGGCACCGGCTGACCGAATGACGATCGGATATGCCTCGAAAGAACGCCACGGAATGATGACTTCGTCCTGGGTGCCGTCGTCATTGGTTCCAGCAAAAGTCTGGACAAGTCCCGTGAGGACCCCTAGCGAGCCGGCACCCACGGTGACGTCGTCGACCGGCACTTCGTAGGTCGTGCTGACCAGTTCGCGTAGCTTCCGGTAGGTCGTTTCTGGATAACGCTGAACGGTCTCGGCAGTTGCTGCGGCGGCCAGCGCTTCGATAACCTGCGGGATCGGCGCATAAGGATTCTCGTTCGACGCGAGCTTATAGGGCGTAAGCCCTGGGGCTTTGACCGGTGGTTTACCTGATTGATAGGTCGGCAATTGCTTGAGCACAGGGCGCGGGTAGACAGCTGAAGAATCCATGCTGGCCAGTCTACCGAATCCCCAGGTTGGCCTGCTGGGTAGTCTTGCGACCGTTATGCTGCTCCAAGACGGTTCATGATCGTCTGGGCTCCTTCGCGCAGCAGTGTAACGATGTGCGCCTCGTCAACCTCTTGACGTGGGAAGACTACCCCCAGGGAGGCTGGCAGTTGCCCCGTGACCATCAGCGGGACGGCAACCGAACCGACCCCGGGGATGACCTCGTCCGAAGATACGGCGTAGCCATCACGCTGCGCCTGAGCCAAGTCGACCTGGGCTTTTTCAGACAATTCGAGCCCGTCGAGATCGGCCCGCTGCTGCTCGGTCAGCCCGGACAATAGTGCGACTCCGGGTGCACCGCGATCGAGGTGGTGCCGCGTCCCTGGATGCTGGGTTACCGCGTGCGAGGTCGTGGCCTCAACCGTGACCAAGGTGAAGCAATCGGCGCCCTGGGCGACGGCGATGAAGCACGACATCCCCAAGGTGTCGGCGATCTTCGTCATGATCGGCAGCCCCACCGTCTGCAACGAGTTTTCGACCCCGCGAGCTAAGTTGGTGAGACCGGCCGCTGGCAAGATCCTGCCCGCGTCATCACGCCGCACCAGATAGTGGGCTTCTAAAGTCCGCAGTAATCGATATGCCGCAGAGCGGTGAACGCCTAATTGTTGGGCCGCCTCGGTAATCGTCGGCGCGGGTTCTGCGGCGCACACAAATTCAAGCAGCTGAATGCCTCTGGAAAGCGTCAGCGACAGGCTGCCACCGGCGGGCTCGGACATTGAATACTCCTCGTCAACAATTTGGCAATTCGAAGGTTCGTGGGTAAGCTCACCACCAATAGTTCACTAAGTGAACAACATGTTCAAATATAGAACATACACGCTTTTTTGGAACGTCGCGAGTCGCACAGGAGTCATGCATGCAATTTCACCATCACGGGTACGTCTCCACTCAGCCACGAGTCAAGCCTGCCGCCGGCACCGGCTTGAACCGTCCGGATGAACTCCCAGAAACCATGGACGTGCTAATCGTCGGTTCTGGTCCAGCCGGTATGACCACCGCAGCAACGCTTTCCTCCTATCCAGATGTTCACACGCGTCTGATCGAACGCCGCGATGGGCGTCTTGTTCTGGGCCAGGCCGATGGAATTCAGGCCCGCTCGGTCGAAACCTTCAACTACTTCGGTTTCTCTGATGAAATCACCAACGAAGCGTATTGGTTGACCGAGATGAACTTCTGGACTCCGGATGAACAGAACCCAGAAAATATTGCACGAACTTCTCGCGAACTTGATGACCCCACAGGTATTTCCGAGTTTAAACACCTCGTGGTTAACCAGGCCCGTGTGCTGGACTACTTCGCTGAATTCGCAGAACGCTCCCCGTCTCGTCTCAAACCTGACTACGGCTATGAGTTCGTCTCGCAAGACATCGACGAAAACCATGAATACCCCATCGAAGTTACGCTGAAGATCACAGCCGGGCCGCAGGAAGGCGAGATCCGGAAGGTTCGGACCAAATACCTCATCGGTTCAGACGGCGCGCACTCTAAAGTTCGTAAGTCGATCGGTCGTGTCCCAGTCGGCGACAAGTCCGACCACGCATGGGGTGTCATGGACGTCCTGGTCGAATCCGATTTCCCAGATATCCGCACCAAGTGCTCGATTCACTCCCACGACGGCGGTTCGATCCTGCTCATTCCCCGGGAGGGTGGCTTCCTGGTTCGTTTCTATGTTGACCTTGGCGATGTTGACCCAGACGATGGTGGCAAGGTTCGTCAAACCCCGCTAGAAGACATCATCGATCGCGCCAACAAGATCCTGCACCCCTACACGGTTGACGTCAAAGAAGTTGCCTGGTGGTCCGTCTACGAAGTCGGGCACCGTGTGACCGATAAATTCGACGACGTCGATGCCGGAGAAGAAGACCAGCGGAACCCACGCGTTTTTGTCACCGGCGATGCCTGCCACACTCACTCGGCCAAAGCCGGCCAGGGCATGAACGTCTCCATCCAGGACGGGTTCAACCTGGGCTGGAAAGTCGGTCAGGTCCTCTCGGGTTACTCCGATCCTTCCCTATTGCACACTTACTCTGGCGAACGCCAGGAAATTGCCCAGAACCTGATCGACTTTGATAAGGAATGGTCTGGCCTCATGGCGGCTAAGCCAGAAGATCTGCCATCGCCAGACTATGTTGCGAAGTTCTACACCAAGACCTTCGAATTCCCATCAGGGTTTATGACTGAATACAAGCCTTCTCCGCTGACTACTGACAACGCTCACCAGGAGTTGGCTAAGGGGTACACGGTCGGCAAGCGTTTCAAATCGGCGAAGGTCAGCCGTGTCTCTGACACCAACCCCGTAGAATTGGGTCACTTACATGATGCAGACGGCCGCTGGCGTATTTATGTGTTCGGCGACGAAAAAGCATCGACCGATGCCGCTAATGGTGCGAACACTTTCGGTCAATGGCTCGGTACCGACGAGCATTCCCCGGTGCTGAAGTACACTCGCAAAGATGAAGATATCAACAGCGTGTTTGACGTCAAAGTCATCTACCAGCAGCCGAAGGAAGACATCGAGCTGATGGAAACCCCATCGGTGTACCGTCCGGCCGTGGGTCCGCACCAGCTGACTGATCTAAACCAGGTCTTCGGCATTCTCAATGATGACAATATCTACGACAACCGCGAAATCTCTATGCAGGGTGCAGTTATCGTCGTTCGTCCTGATGGCTACGTTTCGACGGTCCAGCCACTGGACGCCACGGAAGCCATCGCAGAGCTCTTCGACGGGATCTTCATCGCCCAAACCTAGGATGTAACCACTCAGAGCCGCCGGGGACTCTACCGGCTCTTAGCGCAAGCGCTCGACTGGATGACCCCGGTCGAGCGCTTGCGTGTTTGAGCATTTCCTATTCTTCCCGCGGGACAAAACTGAGCTGTCCGCTGGGCTCTAAATACGCGGACTTTACTTCAGAGATTTCCTGAAAGCCGTTGATCCTCAACTGGGATAAGATTTCTTCCTTCGTGAGGAACTCACGCCGTGCAGTCTTATGTACGATTTCTCCATCTTTGATCAGTGGCCGCGGGCGCGGTGCTGTGAGGTCATCCAGCCATCGCCACCGGTAACTGCCCATATCGAGTAATGTGGCCCAGAATAAAACGGTGGCCACCACGACCAGACTATCGAAAATCGCGGAAGTCTCCCCACCGAGCCCGGGGCTGGCAGCCTCAGCAATAAGGACCACCAAGATAAGGTCTGAAACATTCAGTTCTCCCGACTCACGCCGCCCTAGGAACCGCATCAGCAAAAAGATTGCAAGGTACATTACCGTGCCGCGCAAAAACAGTTCGAGCACAGAAGTGCTGAACATAAATACAGACTCCCACATCACACACGCTCCTGAGATAGTTTAATCGACCAGCGGTTTCGCTTCACAAGGTACCTGTTGCCTCAGCAGCGCAACAGAGCCCGATTACGAGTACGCGACGGTTCG
Source organism: uncultured Enteractinococcus sp. (assembly GCA_964482935.1). Classification (GTDB taxonomy): domain Bacteria; phylum Actinomycetota; class Actinomycetes; order Actinomycetales; family Micrococcaceae; genus Yaniella. The sequence goes on along the minus strand of CAZAAP010000013.1, from coordinate 19,234 downwards.
ACCGGT
>CAZAAP010000013.1:0-19128 GCA_964482935.1 uncultured Enteractinococcus sp. | reverse complement strand
GTTGCCTCAGCAGCGCAACAGAGCCCGATTACGAGTACGCGACGGTTCGACCGGTGTGGCAATATCGCGCTGCGTCACACTCAGCTGAACAACACTGTTGAGCTGTGCACTAGGGTCGCTTCTGCCTCTTATCCACGCGGAATGTTAGTGAACAACATCAACCGGAAGTCGACCGGATCGCATGATGAGTCAGACCCGCTGCATGACAAAGCCCAACCAGGTCCAGCACGAGGCAACTGCGTCTCTGCGTGAGATGCTCAAAGAACTCCGGTCTCCCTTCGAGGTTCCTTCGAAAAGACCTTATTTTGGACCTCCCCTCGTTAGTTAGGAGTTGGGAGCCAAGCACGCGACAAGCCGATTCGAAATTGCACCCTCAGCGGGGGCACGAGCATTTAGTCGAGCAAGACGGCGAGGCTTCTGAGGCTGCACCGGAAGCACCATTCGCAGCAGATAGCTACATCGACAATTCATTTAGCAGCGCCAAAAACCCACGATTGCAGATGAACTGGCTCTTCGTAAAGCGGCACTTGAAGAAATGCGGCGAACCAACGAGTACTGGCGGAAGTTTATTGACAACGCAGAGAAATCTGGGGAACGCGCAAATAAGATCGCCACACAGTCTAACGATTTAGCAAGTCAGGCTAATCGCATCTCGGAACGTTCAAACGAGATTGCGCAAGCGAGTAAAACGGTCTCATGGTGGGCTTTTGGTGTGTCTCTTATTGCTGCCGCAGCAGCCGTGGTAAGTATTTTTGTGTGACTAGCTCTTGCGAGGTGACTGTCACGGCGCGCTATGAAAACCTCAAAGCTCGGCGGGGAGTAAAGTATCCGAGTTCTGACGGGTCACCATATTGTCGTTTGACTGTGGCTGGGCATCGTCAAAATCTTCATGGCAAGATGAGGTTATGAATTATATTCTGCGAACCCTCGTCACCGCAGCAGCATTTTGGGTTGCTATGTGGATTCTGCCCGGTATGGATATCACTGCCGAGGCCGGAACCGTCAGCACAGGCGAAATGATTCTGTCTTTGCTCATCGTCTCGGTCGTATTCGGTCTCGTCAACGCGATCGTGCGGCCAATCGTGAGCTTTTTGTCTCTACCAGTGACGTGCTTAACGCTGGGGTTGTTTACCCTGGTCATCAACGCAGGGATGCTGTGGCTGACTGTATGGATCACCTCATTCTTACCCGTCCATGTGGTTATTGACAGCTTCTTCTGGACGACCATTTTGGCCGCCCTCATCATTGCGGTGGTTTCTGCCGTGGTCAACCGGCTTCTTGGGGCAGTGGCTGACTGACCGCGACTATTTAGTAACCGCACTCGTCATCCACTCGTCTAACGAGCGAATAGAGATGATCTTTCTCGGTTCTTGAGACGCAGCACCGAAAGAGGCAAAGGGGTGTTGCGTCGGTGTAGCCTCCTGACGGTCTAATCGAAACTGTTGAACTGCCACGGCCCCACCCATTTTTGTGTCCAAGTTCTGAAGTGGGATCTGGGCAGCGCGGGCGACCTTTGGATCCTGTAGGGCTTCGCCCAGTTGATGGTCTATGACTTCAAAGTTATGCTCAGGTCCAAAGACACCGGCGGGGACCTCATAGTCCGGATAGCCGGTGACTTCGATAGTCGTGCGGTTCACGCGACCCTCGTTATTAGCGCCCGTTAGTCCCGTGACTTTGTCATGTTCGTGTTCGATGTGGACAAAATTCGTCGACAGATCGTCTGTGCGACGGTGACCCGTCGGTGCGGCGACTGTTAACACATCTGGAATCGAGTATTTGGATTTCATCTTGTCACTCATCCCGATGTTCATGGCGTGTGTGCCGCCTTGGCTATAACCCATCGGGATGATCGTAGCCCCGGGTGGCACTCCGGCCTGTTCGAGGATCGTCATCGTGGCGTCTTCGACGTGGACCGAATCTGCGGCGACCGATTCGACCACGCCCGTGGCACCGAATGCGTTTTCTTGTTGTAGTAACCCCAGGGGGCCGGAATCATCCCCCAACGGTGTAGTGCCTGAATACATCAACGCGTACGCTTCGGAACCGTCCGGTTGGACCATCCTGGCGACAGTCACAGTGTCCGGTTCGTAGGCGTATTCTTTCAACAACTGCATAGCTTGACTCGAGCTGTGTGATTCGATCGGTTCATGCTCCTGCCAGCCATCGGCCTCGGGAATCTGGGTGACATTTTCAATGTCATACGGTGCCAACTGCGTCAACCCGAACTGTTCTAGGGTGTGGGCCAACATCCCGTAGGTCCGTTGGGTGGGCGGCAGGTCCCAGATATTTCGGTCGAGCCCAAAGGTCCACCCGATGGCATGACCGATTGCGAATTTCGATCCTGGGACGAATCGATCAGCGGCGGACAAAGCCGTCTCGACCGGGGCCCACAGGTAGCTCGTGGTCCCGCGAACCGCCAGCGTGTACATATCATTGGGCACATTCAGGGCGGTTGTGGCCCCCAGTACGCTAAGGACTACCGCACTGGGAGTGACGGCCAGGGTCATTAAATGGGTGATTTGGGCTTCCGCCTCTAGGTATGCGGCCACAGCATATTCGACCCCGTGGGCCAATATCTCTACTTCAGCTCGCATGCCCGTGAGGCCTGCCGAGAGTGCAAATGTATTCGCACCAATCAGTGGCCCTTGCGGCGTCATGATCGTCACACCGGATAAGAGACCGCCGGCCATCAGGGCATCACCTGCTAGGCGCATAGTCTGGTCGGTGGCTTCTCGTAAGTGACTAGCACCCAGGGTGAGTTCGTCGAGGTTTGCGCGCCAGTGTGTTGGTCCGCCTCGAACGTTAGCGCTCATGAGCACACCTGCGCTATCGTGCCGGATACGGAATCGCCGAGGGAAGCACGAGCCGTAGCCACAAGGGACTGTAGCCCCGAGACCAGGGCGCGTAATTCATCAATACTGTGCCGGGCCAGTCTGACAGTTTCGGCTGCTGTATTTTCGAGCTGCCGAGCGTTGAGCTGTCGATATACCAGTGCCTCACGGAACGCTTGACCGGCAGGAGAATGCCACTCCAAGTCTTGTACTGCCACGAGGCGGGTATGGATTTGTTCGATACCGTCTGCCACTGCACGAAGCTTGAGCACAAGATGTTCAAGGGTTTCAATCTGTGCGGCGAGCACGTTGAGTCCCGTCTGAGCTGTTGAGGGACTACTCACCCACTGCTGAACAGCAGACGACGCCATATCGCACGCACCGTTTGCGACATATCCAATGCCCGCCCCAATCTCACTGAGCGAAGGGATCTGAACCATCACCATGGGCTTCCTCCTGTGTGCAAGAAGTATTCACTAACCCCACAGTAGAAACCCGCCAGCGCTGACGGCCGCGAACTATCCCCTCGTGTGGAAAACTGAACACTCCCACGAGGGATGTGGATAGTGCGCGAGGCTACTCGACGTGTCACGCGCTTGACATGATCACAAGAGGGGCACCACCAGTGGCAGAATAAAGACCATGACTGATAATATGCGCGTGCGTTTGGCTGATACTGATATTCCGTTGGGTCCACTGGATGGCCGCTACCGTGGTTCTGTAGCTGACCTGGTAGATCATCTGTCGGAGGCGGCTCTGAACCGCAACCGAATTCACGTCGAAGTCGAGTGGTTCATCCATCTGTGTGACGGCATGGTCGTCCCCGGACTCAAGCGTCTCACGGACGATCAACGTGACGGACTGCGCGCAATAGTCACCGAATTCAATGAAGCCTCAGTTGCTGAACTGGCTGAAACTGAAGCCGTGACGGTCCACGACGTCAAAGCCGTCGAGTATTTTATCGCCAACCGTCTCGAATCGCTGGGGCTAGGACACCTGGGCTCGCTGGTGCATTTTGCATGCACCTCGGAGGACATCAATAACCTGTCCTACGCCCTGGGCGTCCGGGATGCGGTTCAGAACGTGTGGCTGCCCGGGGCCAAGAAAATGGTCGATGCGATCGCAGAGGTTGCCGAGACGGCCGTTGACACCCCGATGTTGTCTCGCACGCACGGCCAGCCCGCAACTCCCACCACACTTGGCAAAGAACTGGCAGTCTTCGTACACCGGTTGAACCGACAGCTCCACCGTATCTCGTCGCAGCAGTACCTCGGCAAGATCAACGGTGCCACCGGCACATACGCCGCCCACGTTGCGGCCGTTCCACACGCCAACTGGCCGGTCATTGCTCAGGACTTTGTCGAGAATCTCGGTCTGACGTTCAACCCGTTGACAACCCAGATCGAAAATCACGACTGGATGTCAGAACTCTACGACGACATCGCCCGTTTCAATCAGATCTTGCATGGCTTCTGTGTCGATGTGTGGAGCTATATTTCGATTGGCTACTTTGCCCAAATCCCAGTGGCCGGGGCGACTGGTTCCTCCACGATGCCGCACAAGGTCAACCCGATTCGCTTCGAAAACGCCGAAGCCAACCTCGAACTATCCAATGCTCTGCTGAACTCCCTGGGTTCGACTCTCATCGAGTCACGCTGGCAGCGAGACCTGACCGATTCGACCTCGCAGCGCAACATCGGCGTGGCCCTGGGCCACGCGGTGCTGGCTATGAGCAACGTGACCCGCGGTATGGGTCAGCTCGATGTCGCCGAACATGCACTCGCAGCCGACCTCGATACCAACTGGGAGGTGCTGGGTGAGGCCATCCAGACCGTAATGCGTGCCGAAGCCCTTGCCGGGACGCCGGGTATGGAAAACCCATACGAGCGGCTCAAAGATCTCACGCGTGGACAACGGGTCGACGCCGCGCGCATGCGCGAATTCGTCGGTGAACTCGGCCTGTCGCAGTCTGCTGAGCAGCGTCTGAAAGATCTGACCCCGCACAGCTACACGGGTTTGGCGGCAGATCTGGCCCGCGAACACCTGGGCAACCAACAGCGCGGTTACTAACCGAACCTATGCATCTCAACACCACTGCGGACGCCCCTCGGCAACGTCCGCAGTGGTGTATTTGACGGTGCTTAACCGGTCGCGCCGGGACGCAGGGCCGGGTGTGCGAATTCGGTCGACACATTGATATTGACTACTGCGACACCTTCGCCGCGTTGGATCCAGGAAGCAAAGTATTCAAGGTCTTCGATCGTCTCCACTGAGATCCCGGTGGCACCCAGTGCTTGGCCAAGGGCTGCGAAGTCGATCTGGGGTAGATACATCGCGGTCGGATCCGCCCCAACGACGGCGTACTGGTGGATTTCTGCACCATAGGCAGCATCGTTGAAGATGATCACTGCGCCGTGGTCGGTCACATCGATGAATGTCGCGAGATCGGCTAGGGCCATTTGGCCCCCGCCGTCACCGGACACACACGTCGTGAATTTTCCCGGGGCTCCGACAGAAGCGCCCACAGCCGATCCAAAACCCAGCCCGATGGACTGAAACGCGGTGCCAACGGCGATCATGCTGCCCGGATCCGGAATATCCACGCGTTCGCCGATCCAGGTGATGAAGTGGCCGCCGTCCAGCACAATCTGGCGGTTCGCCGGCAGGACGGTGTTTAACCGTTCCGCGACATGGCGTGGGTTCAGCCGTCCGTCGTTGCCGTAAAGCGGCTCGCTGGGCAGGCTATCTCCTACAAAGAGTTCGGTTAGCCGATTGCGGTAGGTCGAGGGTTTTGGCTCAAGCTGTTTGACGGCGTCCACCAACCGTGGCAGCGCGTCTGTCAGATCTGCTAGCACGGTGCTGGCCTGCGGCAAGGTGAGGTTCCACTTGGCGCTGAGATCAATGCGGTAAATGTTATCTGTGCCAAACAGTGCGCCCTTGCGGGTTTGAAAGTTATTGCTGGTCGCCCCGAGGATGAGCACCATGTCGGCAGCCTGGACAGCGGGGAGTTTATATTCAGGCGTAAAACCACCCGCGATGCCCAGTGAGTGCTGAGAACCGGTTACATTGGAGGCGGTCAGGGAGTGCATGAACACCGCACCCACGGCTTCTCCGAGTTGTCGGACGAGCGGTCCGGTATTGGTTCGCACGACTCCCCCGCCGGTCAAGATTAGTGGGCGCTCAGCAGCAACTAGTGCGCGCGCAATGTGCTCGAGCTGTCCATCAGTAGCCTTGGGTCGGTTTAGGGGCTGATACGCCCTGGCTGTGTCCACGTCGTCGACCGGGGCATCCATGAGGTCATAAGGCACCATGACCACCACAGGTTCCTGTCCGTCAGCAGCCATCTCAAACGCCTGGGCGATCCCCGACCCTGCGTTGTCCTGATCGATCGTAATGACCGGAATATTTAGCCCCACGGTCACGGTGGATTGATCAATATCAAATGGACGCCGACCGGTCGAGGGAGCATCGCCTACGACGACAACCATGGGTATGCGTGCCAGTTGTGCCTCGGCGAGGCCTGTCGTCATGTTGGTAAAGCCGGCACCGTAGGTAGCTGTCGCAACGGCCATACGCCCAGTGGTTCGAAAATAGGCATCTGCTGCGGTCACTGCGGCGACTTCGTGACGCACCGACGTGAACGGAAAACCCATTGCAGTCAGTGCGGACACCAGCTCCACATTGCCATTGCCGATGAGCCCAAAGACCCGATCGACCCGCTGGGAAATGACCTTGATGAGTACGTCTGTGATCGTTGTTTGTTGTACCGGTGATTGCACCATATTGGCCCTCCTGACAAGCTATACTGTGATTACCTTCACGCAGCAGAGCAGGAAGATCAAGCTATTTGAAACCAATTGAGCATTGTGCTCAGTAACTTTTATCAGAAAGTACGGAATGGCAACCACAAAGCCGAAACGCGCACTTGACGGGCTCGATGCAGAAATACTGTTGGCACTGGTCGAAGATCCGGATGCCACAACGGTTTCGCTTGCACAGCGGCTTTCGGTGTCGCGCAATACCATTCAAGCGCGGCTGCAGAAACTCAACAACGGCACGCTGGAGTCCTTTCAGCGTCGCATCACGCCCCGAGCACTGGGCTACGAGGTCACAGCATTTATGAACGCTTCAATCCGCCAGGGCTACGATAAACAAACCATGCAAGCGCTTGCGGAGATTCCTGAGATTATCGAGATCTTTGCGACTACCGGGGACGCCGATCTACGACTGACGATTGCAGCAACCTCCCCCGAAGATCTGTATCGGGTCAACCATCTCATTCTTGATATACCCGGGATCGTGCGTACATCAACGGCCGTGGTGTTGCGAGAATTTCTAGGGTATCGCACCCAGCCACTACTCGAGCGAATTATCGAATGATTTACTCGTCGTCGAGTAAAAACGCACCCCGATTGGTCAGTGCATAGATTAGATCGTCTTGAGTGACTTTTGCTTCGTTGCGCATGATTGCTGATTTCGCAGCTGAGCGCGCCGCAATCGTGAGCTCGGCCTGCGACAGTCCTTCGAAGTATTGCTCATAGATGTCGACCTCATTCATCACAGGCGCTGGAGCACGGTCACCGAGCTGAGCACGAATGACCCGCATCGCTTCCTGCGGGGTTGGCAGCGAGAAGTTCAACACGGTGTCAAAGTGTCGAAACATCGAACGATCCAGGACGCCACGACGGTTGGTGGCTGCAATTGCAACCGACCCTTTGCCTAATACGTCCACGAACAATAGGAACGCTTTGAACACGCGTCGGGTCATGCCACTCGTGGTGTCGTCCCCGATCGTGTCGAATACATCAAACAGATACACTGCACGACGACGTGCGAGCCGGTCGAAGACTTCACGCATTGAGGGAACATCTTCTTCTGCCGAGTAGACGTTGAGCAGATTATCCAGGTAGACGGTTACCAACGGGATGCCCAGTTCAGCTGACAACACCTCGGCGGTTGCTGTCTTGCCCGTCCCTGCGGGGCCTTCCATTAATAAGCGGTGAGCTGGTGTGTACCCAAAATCTCGAAGCAGCGCCGCATTGCGATGCTCGTCGAGGATCTGCCGCACACGCTCAATCAGGTCACCGGAGATCGTGAGTTCTTCAAAATCCGCATCAGGGCGAGACACTTTAATGAACTCGGCAAGATCTGAGTCAATATCCACACCGAGATCTTCTTCTTCAACGGTCTGAAGCTCTACCGCTTCACCGCGGGCCTGTTCGATCGCCTTGCGAATCTCGGTTGCCGCATTGCGGCGGCCTTCGGACAGTTCTCGGTGAGCAACATCCAGTGCCACCGCATAAAAACCGTCCTCATCGCCTGCAGCGTGGTTTGCCACCATCGCCGCAATATCGTGGCTTAGTCCTGACATCGTTGTATCAAATCCTCGAAAAAATGAGTCGGTGCGATACTACCATCAACTATAGTGAGCTTGCCGACTACCCTGAAAGGTGCCATGAGCTTTGCCATCATCGCAGCACTTGTCGGTCTGGCTTTCTTAGATGCCTCAACCTTATCGACCCTGCTCATCCCGTTATGGCTACTGGCCCGACGGGGCCCTTTTACACCTCGCAGGCTAGTCACCTATCTTATAGTTACTGCCGTAACATACCTGTTGCTTGGCACCGTTGTGCTCGTGTTAGCCCATCAATTGATCGACGCTTACCTGGAGACTCTGCAAGGCCCGTTTGCGGATCGAATTGTCATTGGGTTGGGGATACTTGTGATCATCATGGGCATAATCGGCATCTTCCGCGGACGCCGGGAGGCCAAACCCGGTCCTTCGATGGTCACCCGGTTACGTGATAAAGCACTCGCCACGAACACCTCGACTGCCACGCTTGCCCTGTCTGCGATCGTTGTGGAGGCTGCCACGATGTGGCCCTACTTAGTGGGAATCAGCCTAGTCGCAGCCAATGGACCTGGTCTGCCATGGGACATGTTGTGGCTGGCATTCTATAATCTCATCATGATCTTGCCGGCGTCGATCCTAACTTGGGCGCGAGCGAAATACCCTGCACAAACCGAGCTGTTGCTAACTAAGACAAAAGAGACGATGACCGGGGCTGGTTCGACGTTCACCGCATGGTTAGCGATCTTTATCGGCGCTTGGATTGTCCTCGCCCGACTGCTCTAAAGGCTGGATTACACTAACCACTATGTCATCCACACCAGAACCGTTGTTACCGAGGCCCCCATTCACTCGCGCCGAAATCCCGTGGCGCCAGATTTTGTGGTTCATCTTTGGCACGTATGCACTCGCCTGGCTACTGGCTTTGCCACTGTATGTTGTTGAAGACCCAATGCTGTTCCAGGCCTTCTACGGTCCCATCGCGATCGCGATGATGATTGTCCCTGGACTGATCGCATGGCTGATCGTTCGTAAGCAATATCCTAAAGGACAGCGGGCAGCAGCGCTTGGATTCACTAGGCATCGACCGATCCCGCGGTTTCTCGGTTATCTTGTTCTTGCGTTTGCTATTCCACTTTTCATCGGCCTCTTGAGCATGCCGATTGCTTCCGCCTTCGGACTTTACGAGTCTGACCTTGAGCATTTCGCTGGTCTTCAACAAGTTCTAGAAAACGCCGGCGTCACCGGAATCACCATAGAAGTCTTCTTGATGGCTCAGCTAGTCAACGTGCTGCTAGCCTCCTGGGTGATTAACCTATTGCCTGCGTTGGGCGAGGAAATTGGCTGGCGCGGTTGGCTGACTCCGCAACTCTTACCGCTCGGCGTGGCGCCAACGATCATTATCACGGGCGTTATTTGGGGCCTGTGGCATACTCCATTGATGTTACTGGGGCACAATTACCCTGAGCTGCCAGGCTGGTTATCGATCGTGTTCATGGTTGTGTTCTGCACTCTAATCGGTGGGATTCTGGCCTGGTTGTCGATTCGCACAAATTCGGTTTGGCCTGCCGCCCTGGGCCACTCGACCATCAACGCGACCGCCGCGCTGCCTCTGCTCTTCTCTGCGCAACCTACTTACGACCCAGCCCACGTTGGCATCGGTGGAACCACCGGCTGGATCATGGCTGCGATTCTTCTCGTGGTCCTGTACCTCACGAAGTCCTTCAAACCTGCGCCAAAGGCTGCCGTTAACCCAGCCACCGCATGGCCCGGTGATTACTAGGAACGCAATATAAAAGCCGACCGCTTGGGACTGTTACATATTGTCCGTGGCGGTCGGCTTTTAGCGCGCTAGGTGACTAGCTCCAGGGGCTGGGCTTCGAAGGGACACCCAGCCCCGAGGAGCAACTTGCCGAACTAGTCAGCGTTCGAGCTGTTATAAGCTACTCGATACTTTATCGGAGACCTGATTGGTGACTTTATCGGCGAGGTAGTTGGTGACGTGCTCACCAATAGCTGACCCATTTTCGATGGCACCGTCAATAAATCCAGACCAACCATCAGCGTAGTCTGAGCTTGCCAGGTATAGACCGTCACGGGATTTACGTACGGCCTTGCCGTACTTCGTCAGCTGTCCCTTACGGAGTACTGACCAGGTTCCCATGGAGAATTCGTCTTCGTGCCAGATGTGTCCGGTGCATTCGACGACTTCGACTTCTGGGAGCCAACGGCGTAAGAACTCTTGTACTTCTTCGCGGTTGTTTACGTCGAGTCGGTTTGCATTTGAAACGTACCCCATGAGGATCGCTTCGCCAGTCTTTTCGTTATAGAACTGGGTGTGCAAGCTACAAGAGGCGAAATTCGGGCCCGTGAGGCGCATTGGCTCATCGACTTGTGGACCACGGATTTTCGCCCAGAGTTTGCCACCGTCTTTTGTCGTCTGGTTTTCATCAGCAAATGCCTGTACTTCAGGAGAAAGTGCAGGTGTCCATTCAATGCTGTTGAGCGCGTTGGTTGGAATTGCGGCAATCACGGAGGTTGCGGTGAATTCTTGTCCGTCGCGAGTCGTTACCTTGTGGCCCTCATCGATTTTCTCAATGGCGGTCACTGGTGTCGAAAGTTTAATTTCAGCCTGGCCGTCGTTGAAGATCTTTTCAAGCAGGGTCTTGGTGCCACCTTTGAATTTGTACAGTTCAAAAATAGCCTCCATGATGTCCCAGTCGTTATAAGACATAGCCAACCAGCGATAAGCTTGAGTCAACGCGGGCGATGAGAGGTCATCTGTACAGAAGTAGGCGCACCAGTATGCCGTGAGCACGTCATAGACTTCCTGACCGATCTGAGGTTTGATCTCGTCCAGGCGATCCTTAACCGACATGTGGTCAATTTCTTTGACGGCTTCTTCGTTGTAGAACGGCTCAAAAGGTCGGGGGAAGTATTTTTCTGAATCACCGAAGTGTTTCATGCCCGCGCGGACGAGGTCCCACTCGTCCTGCTGGGTTCCTTCTTTAGTCTCGCCCTCGGTGATCCAATATGCCTTGTTGATATCGATAAGTTTTTCAACTTCGACACCGTAGCGCATCGTTTCGTGCCAGACGTTGGGCTGGAACCAGTGAATGAATGTGCCACCCATTTCCAGATTCTCGCCTAAACGGTTGTCGAACCAGGTACGACCACCCATACGGTCGCGACCTTCCAGCACGAGAGTTTTGAAACCTTTTTGGCTCAAGTTTCGTGCTGCGGTAACTCCCGCAAAGCCTGCTCCAACAATAACAACGTCATAATGATTATTTGCCAATTTGTTTCCTCTCAACGCGTGAGTACCACGCTTTGATTAGTTATTGAGTGTCGAAATGATGCAGGTGACCAAGTATTGGGAATCAAACCTCGGAGTGTGAAGAGTGTTTCCCTGTCATAAATGGCACGCTGTATTGCATCATTCGGTTTCTGCTATCAGTCCATTGTGCATGGAAATCAAACCTTAGTGTGATTCGTACCACAAAGCAAGGTTCGGTGCTCCTACGGCGTGTTGTTAGGGTGCAGTTAACTGCTTCGTGTTGCACCGCCGTAGGGACAGTGGCACGGACGGAAAAGGCTGAAATGGCTCTCGTTTCTTGGCTTCGCGCAACTCGGTCGGAATGTGACCTTCATTCGGAATCCATCAGGACGAAACCGTTTGAGTCAGTAGCGGGGACGGGTAGTATATGGCTCTGACCTGAGCCATTGGTGAGTCTGATTTAATCGGTTTGAGGATTTCAGCCGTCTCGACAGACACGTCCACGCACCAGGCTTGCGCTCCGAAGTACTGCTTGTTTCATCAACAGCACGGACGGATGTAGGACAGTCAAGGGGGGTGGAAACTATCAGTCATTTCCTCGGTGCCCTTACAGACCGAAAATGATTCACGAGTTCCAACGGTAAGTTCAGGTTTGTAGGACAGTACCCTCATTCCCTCTGCGACCTAAGAGCGCAACCATATGCGTTATATAAACCCCTCAGAAGCTTGCTGGGGACAGGTCGCTGTTGTAGAAGACCGCAGAGGTTAAGTTTGCATTTGCTTCGGCATTTTGCGGCACCGTGCCATAACAACGCCAGGAGCGTCGTCCTCAGAGGCTCATGAGAGTTCTGAGGACGACGCTCCTAGACCACCGATCCGTCAGGGTCGTAGTGCAAAGGCCATTTATATCCCAGCACCTTGGTGGCCCTGGTCTAGTCAGTTAGCTGTCGTTGCGCCGTCTTTCTTGATAGTGATTTGCCAGGATGCGTCACCGATTTCGCGGAAGTCCGTGACCTCGTGGCCGTCGTCCACGGCCCACTGCGGGATGGTTTCGGTACCTTGCGTGCAGTCGAAATCAATGACCAGGTGCTGGCCAGGTTCCAGATCGGCCATGACATCCTTGGCTTCGAGCAGTGGGAACGGGCAGACCGCACCCAGCGAATCCAGGGCATAATAGCCGTTGCCCAGATGCTGAGCTTTCTGGTCAACTGCGGATTGAAGCGTTACCAATCCTGTGGCCACCTGCATGCCGCCGAAGCTCGGCGCCTGAGGCGCACCCGTGCTGAGGGGCATCGTCTCACCGGCGGGGCTGACGAGATTCTGGATGCTGTCGTTCGTTGTATAAGTCTGGGGTGCGGCGGCAGGTTTGATGCGGGCTGGTTTCAACCAGAACTTCGCACCAATTCCGATGCCTACAGCAATAAACAGCAGCGCCACCCATCCTTGGAAACTAAACAAGCTGGTCTGGACCATGCCGTTACCCACGGTGCAACCGCCTGCTAAAGAAGCACCTACACCCATCATCAGGCCACCACCAATGGAGCGCACGGCTGTTGTGGAATCTGGCATGCGGATGCGGAATTCACCGGTGGCTTTCGCTGCGATAAAGGCACCCACGAGCAGTCCGAGGACCAGCAGCACGCCCCAGTCGACGAATGATTCATCTCCGGTGACGCCGTACTGCAAGGTGTTTGCCGTGGGGCCGGTGATGCCCAGGCCGCTGTTGCGTCCGGTAGCCGCCGACAGTGGCCAAGCGATGACGCCGATAATCCCGATTAGGGCACCGGCAGTGTACATCGGCAACGGGCGCTTCCAGCGTGGCTGATTATTCAGTCGAGCAACCTGTGGGCGCTTGGCGTCCTGGGCACGGAAATGCCGCACCAGCAGGGCGGTGCCGATCGCCAAAACAATGGCGAACCACCACGGTGAGACACCGAAGAACTCCGGAATGGTTGTCAGGCCGGTGTCCCAGCTTTTCATCCACCCGTTGAAGTCAGATAGCGCGCCGTTTCGCATGGCTGCTGCAGACAGCGCGTACATGGCGAGGGCCATCCAGGATCCCACGAGCCCTTCGGCCGAGCGGTACCAGGTGCCCGAAGCGCAGCCACCAGCCAAGATGATGCCCAGCCCAAACACAAATCCACCAACGATCACGGCGGCGGGTGCAAAGGTGGTGTGCTCCGGTGCGATGACGCCCGTCGAGGTCAGGGCAGCTAGCCCTACCGCGTGGACGGCGATGACGACCAGCAACGCGACAAAAGTGCGCCAAGAATTGGCGAGGAAAATGTCGCGAATCATGCCGGTGACGCAAAAGCGACCTCGCTGCATGACCACGCCGAGTAAGGCACCGATCAGTAAACCAGTAAGAATCATGGAACCCCAGTCTCAAGGAAGGCTCTGTTCGGTCATGGACGCGACCGAAAGCTTGTAAATTTGAGTACCTAGCAGCCTAGACCGCGAAAGATTTCGCGCAAGTGGTTACGACATGAATCTTCATCCGACGTCATAGACGTCATAAAAAACCAGCCCACCGTGAAAAACTCTTCTTTGAAGTCCCTCGGTGAGCTGGCTTGTGTCGGGGCGTGACGTCGCCGCGCAAGGTGCGGCGTGCGCTATGGGGTCGGAATACCACCGTTGACGTGAAGCGTTTCCCCGATAATATAGCTCGATTCGGATGATGTCAGGAACACAAAAGCTGGAGCGACTTCTGTTGGCTGTCCTGCCCGTCCGAGCGGAGTGTTCTGGCCAAAGTGCGGCAATTTTTCCTTCGGTTGACCATCGGAGGGCTGGATGGGGGTCCAAATTGGACCGGGAGCCACCGCGTTGACGCGAATACCCTTTGGCGCAAGCTGTTGGCCCAGCCCCTTGCTGAAGTTGTTAATCGCCGCTTTGGTCGAAGCGTAATCAATCAACATCTCGTTGGGGTTATACCCCTGGATGGAAGTAGTGTTGACGATAGTTGAACCCGCTGGCATGTGCTTCAGCGCGGCTTTGGTTATCCAAAACATTGCGTGAATATTCGTGTTGTAGGTTTCTTCCCACTGGTCATCGGGCAGTTCTGTCAGATCCTCTGCGATGACCTGTTTCCCAGCGTTGTTGACAAGCGCATCGAGCCCACCAAGCTCTCGCACGGCATCTTCAACCAACTGGGTACAAAATGCTCTATCGCGAATGTCTCCGGGGAGCGGGACGGCTTTGCGACCAGTACTCCGAATAGTTTCGATGACGTGTTGCGCGTCTTCTTGTTCGACTTCGAGGTAGTTCAGTGCAACGTCGGCACCTTCACGAGCGAAGGCGATTGCAACTGCTGCCCCAATACCTGAGTCAGCTCCGGTGATAAGTGCTTTGCGACCTTCGAGCCTCCCGGTACCGCGGTAAGACTCTTCACCGTGGTCCGCTTTCGGGACGATATCCGAGTCGAAGCCAGGTTCTGGCTGGTCTTGTTCAGGTGGAGAAATTTGAGGATAACGTTCGACAGGGTTTTGGAATGTCAGCTGATCTGCTTGCACCATTATGTAACCTCCTGAGAGCCCCTGGGGCTACTTATCGAATGATCTGTCTAAGAGTTCTTGGACGTTCTTCGGTTACTTTCCTTCTGCAAGGCGTCGATGAGTTCATCCTTGGTCATCTTGGAACGCCCCGAGATATCAAGCTTTTGAGCCTGCTCATAGAGGTGCTCTTTCGTGGCATTCGTATCGATTCCCCCGGAGGTGTCTCCGTCTGAGCCCTTATCACCGCGCCCTTCCTTTTCGGAATCGCCGGATTCTGGTTTCGGCTCCCATCGATCTCCGACTTTCTCGTGGGTCTGCTTCAGCGCATCGTAGGCCGTGCGGTGAGCACGCTCTTCATCGCCATACTGATCCATCGCAGAGTCATATGCTTTAGCGAAAGTCCGTTGGGCTTTTTCGTTCGAGCGTTGCAGCGTATCCGGCAGCTCCGATTTCTTGGCGTCACCTGATTTAGAGGTTTTCGGCATGTCCATCACTCCTAAGGATTGCTCACGTGTATGTCACGCTAACAGGGTGTCAGGTGATCGAAAAGGCCGCAGCGCTCGGGAAAATTTCAAGGCAAGCGTGAGGCCTGACACCCCCGAAAAGGTAGCAAATAGACGCGTTCAACAATGTTTCAACCTTAAAGGAACCTGAAAATTTCACTGGATCCGCTTAAGCATGCGGGAGAGAAAAATAGGCTTTTTGAGCGAATATTCAGGATGTCTGGGCATATATATCCAGCAACGTTCGATGGTTGATTTTCTACTTTTTTAGGATCTAGGGTGGTTGGCGAAAGCAGATAGCTTTCCGTTTGTGCTCATGCACATTCGGTCGACTCGAGAGATTAGAAAGATTCGAAAGGAGACCGTAATGGCTGATAACAACAACCCAGGACAGTTCGGCAACCGCAACGATACCGAAGAACAGGCTCGCAAGGGTGGCGAACAAAGCCCAGGCCAGTTCGGCGCATCTGAAGGCGCAGATCCAGCGAAAGCTGGAGAAAAAGGCGGCGAGCAGAGTTCAGGACGTTTCGATAAGTCCCAAGGCGCAGATGCATCTGAAGCTGGCAAAAAAGGCGGCGAACAAAGCCCAGGCCAGTTTGGCACTTCAGAAGGCGCCGACCCTGCTAAAGCAGGAGCTAAAGGTGGTCGCAACTCCTAGCGTCTAGCTAACCCACCGAGATATTACGTCAGCGGGAGGAACTTTGTTCCTCCCGCTGATTGTGTTTCAGAGTCTCTTAGCTCGTAGTTGAAGGACTTGCCAATGAGTTTCACGATTATCGTTTCTGTAATGTTTTCAAATACTTGAATGTATTTTAAGCTAAATACAACGCACTGAATTTAACAAAGATGTGCGCAACGGAAGGAGATACTCTATGTGGCTCGTCCTCATTTTAGTTGGAATCGCGATGATCGTCTTTGGCGTTCTCGTGGAAGCTGCTCAGTTGTTGATTTGGCTGGGTGTCATTCTCGCAGCCGTTTCGGTCGTTCTCTGGATCGTTCGAAATGCGTCGCGGGCTGGAAAAGGTGTTTGACGGAGATTATTGCTCTGCTCTAGCACGTTTGAAGCTAGGTCAGTGATCAACTGGTTTTTCCCTCTACAACGAAGGCCACGGAAGAACTCCGTGGCCTTCGTCTTGTCTATGGAGCTGGACTTTACGCAAACGCACCATAACCGGTTAAGTCGCGACCAACCAGCAGAGCTTGGACGGATTCAGTTCCTTCATACGTGTGGATGCCTTCAATATCGGCCATGTGCTGGATGACTGCGTTTTCTATTAGGATGCCATTGCCGCCGAGCATGTCGCGGGCGTCTGCGGCGATCCGGCGAGCCACCCGAGTGTTGTGGTATTTCGCTAAGGCTGCCTGTGTCGGCTGCAACCTACCGGCGGCTTCCAGCTTGGCAATGCGCCTCATATACAGCTGCATTGAAACCAAGTCCGACAGCATGCGAGTCAAGCGTTCTTGAATCATTTGGTGTTCAGCAAGGTATTTGCCGAACTGCTGGCGCTGAGTCGAATAGGCCAGGGCTGATTCAAATACGGCGGTCGCGTGTCCAAGAGCTGACCAGGCAACGCCGATGCGGGTTGAATAGAGGACCTCGGAGACATTGCGGAAGGATTTCACTCCCGGAATGAGCGCATCGGAATCCACTTTCACATCATCGTAAAAAATTTGGGCCTGGTCGATGGCCCGGAGCGAGCCTTTGCGCCGAATCGGTGTACCACTGTAGCCAGCAGCATCTTGCGGCACGATGAAACCCCGCACTTTACCGTGATCTTTCGCCCCTTCGTCCTTCACGCGCGCGAAAGTGATGGTTATGCCCCCGCTCGAACCGTTGCCAATCCAACGCTTCGAACCGCGAATGACGTAGGAGCCATCGGTCTGACGGGTCGCGGTGGTGGACAGACCGGTTGAATCGGAACCGTGGTCGGGTTCGGTGAGGCCGAAGGCAGCCGGGATGTCGACTGCGGCAATGGCTTTGACGTACGTGGCCTGTTGTTCGTCGGAGCCGAACATTGTGAGGGTCCGCAGTGCAAGCCCACCTTGGACGGCGAGCATAGTGCCTAGGGACCCATCGACACGGGACAGTTCCATATTGACCAATCCGGCCGCTAGCGGCGAGAACTTTTCGAGCTCTGGATGGTCAACGCCGTCGTTAATGAGCCCGGCTTTGCCCATAGCCTGGGCGACTTCTAACGGGTACTGATGGTCGTTCCAGCCCTGGCGCATAGTGTCAACGTGAGCTTCAGCAAACTCACGGGTGCGTTGCCAAACCGCTCGGTCCGCCACAGGAATATCAGCAAAGACCTCATAGTAATCAATGTCTAAAGCATCTGTCAGTCGGTACTCGGGCTGCTGGTTTCCCGGCAATGAGGTGGGCATGAGACTTCTTTCGGCTAGCGGTCAGGTAAGGCCTGTGTCTCAATCTAGTCGCGTTTTTTGAAGTCACATTTAACATGAACTTTGAGTATCGGATAGTTTCACTTCGATACTCACAAGCAGGATTAGTAGGTCGGAGGCACGGGGGTATGCGTGCTGACGCCGTAGCGGTAGGCGATTTGTGCGTAGATTTCGCGGTTGCGTTCACGTATACGGCGGTTAATGAAGAACGCTTCGATGAGCCACCAGATACCGAACGTCATCCAGCCCAGCAGAGTCATGGCAATCGCATAGCCGATATCGCCGAGATAGTAGCGGTGACCGCCGATGGCGCCGAGGAAGATCCACAGGACCCACGCGACGACTTGAGATTTTTTGGCGGAATCGTATTCGGCGTTCATGGCGTGTAAGCGCGCCTGCTCAGACATGGTGCTCCCTTGATGTGTGCAGATAATGGATATCGACAGTATCACACGGCTTAGCGGGGGTTTAGTCGGACCGGTGGAACATCCAGAGCCCGATAATGGCACCAATAATTTTGACCGAGCCCAGTCCTATGAGCATCCAGTGCTGGTTGGTGACCTGGCCGTCTTCGACCACAATATTGACGGCTGCAAACCCGGCGAGCAAGAGTCCCACGAGCAGGGTGAAAACCCACAGGACTTTAATGCCGGGCGCTTGCTTGTGCATTAGGAGTCTTCGGCGGCTAGCTGTCCGCAGGCTCCGTCGATTTCTTTTCCTCGTGTATCGCGCAGGGTCGTGGGGACGCCAGCGTCGTTGAGTCGATCGATAAATTCTTGGGTGATCTCCGGCTCGGAGGCCGTCCATACGGAACCCGGGGTGGGGTTCAGGGGGATGGGGTTGACGTGTGCCCAACCGCGGCCCCGAGCGTTGATCTTTTTGGCCAGCAGATCGGCGCGCCAACCGTGATCATTCATATCTTTGATCAGCGCGTATTCAATCGACACGCGTCGACCGGTTTGCACGTAGTAGTTGAATGCGGCATCCAGGGCCTCGTCGGCGTCCCAGCGGGAGTTGACGGGGATCATCTGGTCGCGCAGCTCGTTATCCGGCGCGTGCAACGATAATGCAAACGTCACCGGGATGCCTTCTTCGGCAAGTTTATTGATCGCTGGGACCAGGCCCACGGTGGAGACGGTAATGTTGCGGGCTGACATGCCCAGACCGGCTGGTGCATCGTCGACCATGCGGTGCACCGCGTTCATAACGCGGCGATAGTTGGCCAGCGGTTCGCCCATGCCCATAAAGACGACGTTGGTGACGCGTTCGATGTCGC
>CAZAAP010000012.1:0-26584 GCA_964482935.1 uncultured Enteractinococcus sp. | reverse complement strand
GAGCCGGTGGGCAATCATCAAGGTGGTCCGATGCGCAGCGAGTTCATCAAGTGCTTGCTGAACTTGGGCTTCGGTGGTGTTGTCTAACGCCGACGTCGCTTCATCCAACACCAGGATTGGTGGATTGCGTAACAGTGTACGGGCGATGGCTAGGCGTTGTTGCTCTCCGCCGGAGAAGCGGTGACCGCGGGCACCGACCAGGGTGTCTAACCCCTGCGGTAACCGCCGGATCGTCTCCGCAACCGACGCGTAGTCGAGTGCAGCCCACAGTTCCTGGTCCTCAGCACCCGGCTTGGCGAGCAGCAGGTTTTGCCGCACGGTGTCGTGAATGAGATACGTTTCCTGCGAGACCACACCGACCAGCGAGGCTAGGTCTTCCAGCGCAATATCCTTCACATCGATCCCATCGATCAGCACCCGCCCGGCGGTCGGATCATAGAGCCGCGGCAGCAGTGCGGCCAACGTGGATTTCCCGGAACCCGTGGGGCCGACGATTGCAACGGTCGAACCCGCCGGGAGGTCGAGGTTGATGTCCTCGAGAATGTTGTGCTCGGTTGCCTCGGCGGCGTTGTCGTAAGTGAAATCGACATTTTCAAACCGTACCGTGCCGCGCACACGTTCCGGGTCGATCGCAACAGGGGCGGCGGGTGGCATGATCTCGGGTTTGAGGTCAAGGTATTCAAAGATCCGCGAGAAATACGCCATCGCGGTCACCCATTGCACCCCGACGTCGAGCAGACTCATGAGCGGTCGGAAGATCTGGGCCTGCAGCGTCGTGAAGGCCACCAGCGTTCCGATGGTCATCGCCTCGGAAGCGACCGGGAGCCCTGCGGTGAAGTAAATGATTGCGGGAATCGCAGCGAAGACGATCTGCATTGTGGCCATGCGCCAACGTCCGGCCAGCTGACTGCGCATCTCTAAGTCAATCAGTGCTTCGGAGCGTTGCTCAAAGCGCTGCGCATCCTGCCCTAACGTGCCCAGCGTCTTGCCCAGTCGTGCACCGGATACCGAGAGTCCCTCTTCAACCTGGGTGTGCAGTTGTGCCAGTGCCTGTTGCCGTTCTTCGGTCACCGCACGGCGAATCTGTGCCACCTTGCGCGATAGCCAGATCGCCGGTGGCAGCACAATTAAGGACAGCAGCGTGAGCGCGGGGGAGAGGACGAGCATCGCTACCAGCGTGGCGACCACGGTGGTCAGGTTCGAAGCGACGCCGGTCGCCGTCGTTGTGACCACCTGCTGCATCCCGGCAATATCGTTCATCAGGCGCGACTGGACTTCACCCGAGCGAGTCTTGGTGAAAAAGCTCAGCGACTGGGATTGCACGTGAGTAAAGAGCCGCACGCGCAGGGTGTGCATGACCTTCTGGCCCATTTTGGTGGACATCCAGGTCTGCACGACGCCGATCAGCGCGGTGATGGCCGCGACGAGGACCATCCCGCCGGTCAGCAGGCCCAGTAACCCGAGGTTGTTCTCTGGCAGGGCATCGTCGAGGACGCCGCGCAGTAAAAACGGTTGGGCGAGGTTGACGACCGACGAGACGCTAATGAGCGCCACGACCATAAGGATTGCCCAGCGGTGTGGTTTGAATAACTTGGCGATGCGCCGCAGGCTCACCGGGTGTCGGGTGATCTGCGTGCGGTCTTTCGGGTCAAGCTTCGCCGGCCCGCGGTGGCCCCCTGGACCACCGGGCTGGGTGCGCGGAGAAAGTTGTGGGGTCAGTGTCATAATAATGCTGAGGCTACCTCACAATGAGGTAAGGGGTCAATGTTGGGTAGGGTAGAGCCATGCGCGATGAGAATTTTCAGCCCGAACTGGCCGACCAAATGCACCGGATCAACCATCGACTCCGTCGGCGGTGGGGTGCCCAGTTGGCACCACACGGTATGAGCCCGCACTACTATCGGGCGCTTGCAGCCATCGCGCACGCGCAGCATGCAGACGACGGCGACGACGTCGCTGGCCTCAAACTGCGGGAGATTGCCCAGCGTCTTCGGATTGCGCCGCGTTCAGCCACCGAAGTCATCGATGGCCTTGAGGAGCGCGAGTTGGTCCAGCGCGTGCCGCACCCGAATGATCGGCGGGCCACGCTCGTCATCATCACCGAACAAGGGCGACAACTGCACCAGGAGTTGAAAGCCGAGCGGCAGCGTTCGAGTGAAGACTTCTTCGCGGTGTTAGATGATGCGGATCGGCAAGAGCTCAGCAGGTTGCTCGGCAAGCTCATCGAGGCGCACCCGCGCCCCGACAAAAACGACTAATTCACGAATGTTGTCCAACCGTGTTGGACCTTTCGACGGTCCAGCCCAGTGCTGGCGCAACCAGGGTGCCCAACAGGTCCAGTGAGCGCATCGTGAGCTCGTGCCCCGGATCCAGCGAGTGGACCTGGAAGCTGACATCCGTGGCTGCATTGGCGGCTCGGTCTGCGGCCAGTTGTTCGGTAACCTCATCGACCGTGCCGAAGTAGGTGTTAGTGAAGCGCAGCAGCTCGTCGTCACTCAGGTCATCCGCCGATATGGGGCCACCATTATTGCGGAGGCTGCGTTCGGCTAACGCAGCCACCCGGGTCCGCAGATGCCGCAACGCGACGGCGCGATGTTCTTCGTCAATAACCACAGCGGTGCGCGAGGCCAGAATGCGCGGTTCAGTACCCGCGGTGAGTTCGTTGAGATAAGTCTGGATGATCGGTAGCTGTTGGTCGCCGACCAGTTCGCCGATTTCCGAACCTGGCTGGATCCGTGACAGCATCAACCCGTCCCCGGCACGTCCGGCGCGTGCAGCACCACTTGGGGAAAATGTTGCCTGCCAGATGCGCTTACTCAACCCATCGGCCAGCGGCTGTACTACCAGGCCACCCTGACCCAGTGGTTGACCGGCCAGGGCGGCACGCAGCATAGGCAGCTTCTCGTCGAAAAGTTCTCTGGCGTTGGTATTGGCATAACCCAGCGCTTCAAGATGCTCTGGGCTCGCGCCTGCGGCGATCCCTAATTCGAACCGGCCACCGGAAAGGATATCGAGGACTGCGGCATCTTCGGCTGTCCGCACTGAGTTTTCGTGTGGCAGCGTAACGACAGCGGTCCCGAGGCGTATGCGCTGTGTCGCTTGTGCTGCGGCGCCTAGGAATGGCCATGGCGTCGGCAGGCCACCCTGGTCAGCATCGAAGTGGTGCTGAGCGACCCAGGCGGTGGCAAAACCGCAGCGCTCGGCTTGTTGGATCTGTTGTAGGGCCCACTGATAGCGCTGAGCAGCGGTGCCTTCTTCGAGCAGTCGAGTAAAAAATCCAATGCGTGGCACGCGTCAAGCCGCCTTTCCAGATCGTGATCCTAGGTCTCATCCATATTTTGGCCGACCGGTCAGCAAGAAGCCAACCAGTGTTACCCGGACTGCAGCCTATTGCTACGGGAGGCTTCGAGGCCACCCATTTCACGTCCTGCACCGCACAATAACGACCCTCAGCTCTCCGAGCGAATAAGCTTGCCCGTAGCCGGGGGAGCCAGTGTGCAGCGCTCGGCGTGCATGACCGAACCTTTTTGAGATTCAAGCTATTTTTGCCCCACTGTTCCGTTTCATCCGCCCCTTTAGAAGAGATCGCTCGTGGTAGGAGAATCTATGACCACCGTCCGCTCCGCTCTGTCACGTAGCTGCGTTGGGATCCTGGTGCTCGCAGCCCTGGTGCTCACCTCGTGCGCCGCGCAGCAGCCGGCAGAATCCGAAGACGGCGGACCGGTGAGCGCCTCGCCGTCAGTCACGCCCGCCGACACGGCCGTCACCGATGACGGCGTTCTGGTTGCAGAGGTCGATGACCCGATCGAGTTTGAGGTGTGCAATGAGGCTGAACAGCTCGAAGGGGCCACAGTCGAGTGGCTGGACGACGTCGTCATTGCAGAACAGCGCATTGAGGGAGTCGAAGCGCAGACCGTTGATATTGAGGGGCAAGAGGTGGAAATCCCCGGCGCCCCGGGCATTGTGATTCCCGAGCGGGTGGGACAAGCCGGGTGCATCATTGAGTATCCTGCCCCGGGTGGATGTCTGCCTGCAGTCGAGATTTCGGGGGCTTTCCTGCCGGGATACCGTATCCCTGAGCGTCGGATTGAGCGCTTTGAGCTGCCAGATGGCACGGTGCTCGAGGAAGCCGTGCAAGACAGTACTGAAGCCGAGGCTGTCAGCATCGACGGTGAAAGAGCAGGGCAGGTGTGTCAGGCAGAACCCGAGACCACTGGAAACACTCAGGTCGTTGCAAGCGTCGTCCGCCAAGCGATTGTGCGACAGACCATCATCTCCCAGACTCAGCAGCAACCGTATGCTGCACGGGGCGGCGTGACTTTAGACAGCGGAACGCACATCAATATGATGACCATCAACCCGTATTCGACCGAGCCGATGTGGACTCAAGTGGCCCATGTGACAACCGATCACCTGGACAGCTACGTGGTGGAAGGTGCGGATCATACCGAGTATGCCGAACGCGATGAGATGACCGCATATACAACCGAAGGTGATGTGCTGTTCGATAGCGACGACCATCAACTGCGCAGCGACGCCGCGTCCGAACTGCAGGCGATCGCTGACGACATTGCTGAACGCGGTAATGAGGTGACCATCCGGATTGAAGGACACACAGACAATCTCCCCTCACAAAAGTATGCAGATAATGTGGAGCTGTCAGAGCGGCGTGCAGAAGCCATAATGCAATGGCTGACCGACAACACGAACATCCTGGCCGGAGACATGACCGCCAAGGGGCTGGGTGATGAGTATCCGCGCGCATCGAATGCTTCGGATGAAGGTCGTCAGCAGAATCGCCGCGTCGTGATCACTATGACCCCGAAGGACTATGACCCGGCCATTGAGTATGAGATCGATGATTCGGCAGCCCCCGCCCAGTAACGATCAAGGGTTAGTCCTCGTCTTGAGCCATCATCTGGCGCGTCTGGGTTCCGACGTAGTCTTCGCGGGTTGAGAGTTTCCGGATCATCGGGATTAACTCTTGATCGAACTCCTCGACGAGGCGGCGCAATTCGGCGGCGGGATCTTCGGCCCAATCTACTCGGACATCCCACAGCGGGTAGGCTTCTGAATCCATCACGGTGATGTTTCTTGAAAGCGCCCCCGCTTTGTCCGCTCCCGTCGATTCACCCGCTTCCAGCGTGCGCAGCAATCGGTGACCGAGGTCTAGATCCTCGTGCGCCCAGAACGCCTCCATCGTTGCTTCTAAGGTTTCGGACCCAACGAGACGGTTGCCTTGAGTAATAGCCGTGCCGTAGGCCAGATGCCCCGCCCACCCCTGCGTCTTTCGACCGGTCCACGCGGCTGTGCGGCCACGGGCATCAATGATCCCGACCTGCCGGTAGTCCCGTCCGTCATCCTTGGCTATGACTTCATCGAGTGCTTCTTGTGCCGATTTGCCGGTGCTCAACAGCTCAAGGCCGTCCAGGGCAAGATAGGGGTTGGTCGTGGCTTGGGTTGCGGCAGCACCGACACGAGCCTGGGCATGTGACACGAGCTTGCCCACCCCGAGTGTTGCGGTCAACGCCCCGACACCCACCTGTCCGGTTTCCGGGTCATAAACACAGATCGAAAAAGTCACACGCGCTCCTTCTGCGGCTTAGGCTGCTCTGCATCCCACCCTAAAGATGACGCGGCTCTGGCGACAAGCAATCCCTGCCTGAGATTCACACGCACGGTTAGCTAAACGCTGCCTGGCCCGTGAGCTTCTGTCCCACGATCAGGGTGTGTACTTCGTCGGTGCCTTCATAGGTGCGCACTGATTCCAAGTTATTAGCGTGACGCAATGGCGAGTAATCACCGGTGATCCCGTTGCCGCCCAGAATGGCCCGGCATTCGCGCGCAATCTCAATGGCGACTCGCACGTTATCGAGTTTGGCCATCGAAATCTGGTGTAGCTCCATGGTCCCGGCGTCATTGGCACGACCCAGCTGGAGGGCCATCAGCTGACCCTTATTGAGGGCGATGGTCATGTCGGCCAGTTTCTTCTGTGTCAGCTGGTAGGCGGTCAGGGGTTTGCCGAATTGCATGCGGGTTGAGGCATATTCCAGTGCGGTTTCAATCGAATCCCGTGCGGCCCCTAGCGCGCCCCAGGCAATGCCGTAGCGGGCCTCATTGAGGCACTGAAATGGTCCGCGCAGCCCGGGATTATGCGGCAGGATGGCCTCGACCGGCAGGCTAGCGTTTTCCAAGAAAATGTCGCATTGCAGGGACGCGCGCATCGACAATTTCTGTTCGATGGCTTCGGCACGGTAGCCCACGGTGTCGGTTGGGACAATGAAGCCGCGCACTACGAGTTCGTCATCGGTGCGGGTGTCACCATCCGGGTGGACGCCGGCGGTCTTGGCGTCGGCCACCGACACTTTCGCCCAAATGATAGCGATTTGGGCCACGGTGGCCAGCCCTATCCAACGCTTGGCACCATTGAGTACCCATTCGCCATTGACCAGCTTGGCGTGGGTCGTCATTGACGACGGATCAGACCCCGCGGTCGGTTCAGTCAATCCGAAGCACCCGATGACCTCACCGGTCGCCATCCTGGGCAGCCAGGCCTGTTTTTGCTCCTCGGAACCGTTCTTTGCGATCGCTGTCATCGCAAGCGAACCCTGTACGGAAATCACGGTGCGCAGCCCGGAGTCGCCGGCTTCCATTTCCTGCATCGCAATCCCGTATTCCACAGCCGAGCGGCCGCCACAGCCATACCCATCAATGTGCATGCCAAACAGCCCCAGCTCGGCCATTTCCGGAATCAGCTCCATGGGCAAATGCGCCTGATCAAACCACGTCGCAATATTCGGGCGCACCCGACGATCAACAAACTCGGCAACGTTGTCGCGGACTTTGAGTTCTTCATCGGTCAGCATTGACGCGATCTTGAACAGATCAGTTTTTGACATGCATACTCCAGGAGCAAATGGCAGAGGGGCCTGCGGGGTCTCTGTAATGCTCTTCACGGTAGCCAACAGTGTTGGGACGCGGCAACCCGCTTGGCGCATCGTCGTTGCGGGTTGCTCTCGCGTGCTTGCCGAGTGGCTGACGATGTCACAGTCCCGTCTGGACGCAACATAGTCAAAGAGCTACAGCATGTCCGACGTCGGTGCGATGTCATCACCCGAGAAGGTCTGCGCCACTTCGCTTTGCACCGTGAGGAGAGCATCGGCGATTTCTTGTCGTTTAGCGCTCGAATACCTGGCGAGCGGCAGCGCAACACTCAGTGCGACATGTTCACCACCGATGTGTCCCAGCGAGACAGCCAATGCCACGAGCCCCTTCTCGGTTGCCTCGATGTTGACCGCGTACCCCTGTCGACGAATTTTGTCTAACTCCCGGTGCAGCTGGGCAAGGTTGAATGCCATGGCCTGAGGCGTCGCGCCAGTTGCTGTCGGCGCATAGCGGCTTTTGACCACCCCTGGCGCCAAATCCGCCAGCATCGCTTTGCCCGACGACGCCAAATGCGCCGGCAGTCGCTTTCCGATACGACTGGTCAGCACTAGCGCCTGACCGGTCGCGGGGATGGCGTCACTGTGGTGCACGGTCGTGCCCACGAGTTTTGCAATATGCACTGTCTCATGGACCAAGCTTGAGAGTCGCTCCAGGTGCGGGCGTAGCCGAGCATCCAAGGCCGGCACGTCCGGTGCACGACCGAAGTGCAGCGCGTTCGTCCCGGGAAAATAGCGGCGTTTGGCTCCGCGGACCGCAAATCCATCGGCCTCGATCGTCGTGAGAATGCGCGAGGCGGTCGAAGGATTAACCTCAAGATATTCGGCGACTTCCGAAACGTTCACGGACCCCCGCGAAGCCATCAGCTTCAGCACTCGGAGGGCACGGTGAATTGCCTCAATACGCGGTATAGATTTGCTCACACCGCAAATCTAGCAGCTTTCTTTGCTTAGGTCGCATAACGGTCGGTAAGGTGCAGCTAGGACGTGTTGTGCAACACGCTTTGGAAGGACGGATCTACACCCTTATGCAGTACCATCTCAACGGCTATACCTTCGGCGACCCCAGCATCGCCCCTGCCGCACCGAATCACCGCCGCCCCGGCGACGACATGCCAGCCGAAACCGATGTGCTCGTCGTTGGCACCGGCCCCGCAGGTGCCGTGCTCACCGCGCAACTGGCAGAATTCCCACAAATTTCGGTGGTCACCGTAGACCGTCGCACCGAGCCCCTGGCCCGCGGCCACGCCGATGGCGTTGCCTGCCGTACGGTCGAAATGTTCGAAGCCTTCGGCCTGGCCGATACCCTGGTTCGTGAAGCCCTGTGGGTCAATGAGACCGCGTTCTGGTCGGTCGAAGCATCCGGTGCCGGCATCACCCGGAGCGGCCTGGTTCAGGACGTCGCCGACGGCCTGTCAGAATTCCCCCACGTGATCGTCAACCAGGCGCGCATGCAAGAACTGCTCTTCGACAACGCCAAGAAATCGCCGTCCCGCCACGAAGTGGACTACGGCTGGGAATACGTCTCCCAGGTGCTCGACGAAACGCACGAATACCCCGTCGAAGTCACCCTGCAGGCCACCACGGAACAACACGCTGGCCAAACCCGCACCATCCGCGCCAAATACGTGGTCGGCTGCGACGGCGCACGCTCTGCAGTGCGTAAATCCGTTGGCCGCCAACTGCACGGCGACGTGCAAAACCACGCCTGGGGCGTGCTGGATATCCTGGCTGTCAGCGACTTCCCAGATATCCGCAAAAAAGCTGTCATCAGCTCCGAAGCCGGCTCCATGATCCTCATTCCGCGTGAAGGTGGCTATCTGGTGCGCATGTACGCCGATCTAGGGGCCGTGCCGGAAGGCGACACCGAATTCCGCAAGCGCATCACCGTCGCTGACGTGATCGCCCAGGCCAATGCGATCCTAACCCCCTACACCGTGGAGGTTCGCGACGTCGCTTGGTGGTCGGTCTACGAAGTCGGTCAGCGTATCGCCGATGGTTTCGACAACCTTAACGACGAAGAGCGCGTTTCGAATCAGCCGCGCATCTTCATCGCCGGCGACGCCTGCCACACCCACTCGGCCAAAGCCGGTCAGGGTATGAACGTCTCGATGCAAGACACGTTCAACCTGGGGTGGAAGCTCGGTGCCGTCCTGCGCGGCCAGGCTCACCCAAGTTTGCTGCACACATACGCCGAAGAACGCAAAGTCACCGCCCAGCAGCTCATCGATTATGACCTCCACTGGTCACGTATGGTTGGCTCCCGCGACGCCGATACCCCGGTCACCCCGCAAGATGTCCAAGACCAGTTCGTACGCGGCGGCAAATTCACGGCAGGATTCGCAACACACTATAAACCAGAATTCTCACCACTGACCGGCTCGGATGAACACCAAAATCTGGCCGCAGGCTTCGAGATTGGCACCCGCTTTCACTCGGCTCCCGTCGTTCGCGTCGCTGATGCTAAACCACTGCAACTGGGACACGTGCACCGGGCCGATGGTCGCTGGCGCGTTTATCTCTTCGCCGATGAGACCGGTGTCGGGTCCGGTTCAACCGTGGCGAACTGGTGTGCACGCATGACCACCGATGCGAATAGTGCGATCAATCGTTTCACTGCTCCGGATGCTGATCCCGATTCGACCTTCGATATCTACGCCGTCACCCAAGACCACCACGTAGACGTTGATGTCAATGATATTCACGCGCTGCTCCAACCCACCAAGGGCAAATTCCAGCTGAAAGACTACGAAAAGGTCTTCTCAGCGGAAAAGACGAACGGTTTGTTGTTGGGGAAGATCCCTGGTCTTGAAGCAACCCAGGATATTTACCAGCTGCGCGGTATTGACCGGTCCAAAGGTGCCGTTGTCGTGGTTCGTCCGGATCAATACATCGCACAAGTCCTCCCGCTGGATGAATTCGACACGTTCGACCAGTACTTTGCGACCTACCTGCTTGACGCGAAGGTCAGCGCATAACCCTAGGACTACAGCCGGCAGGCTGGGGTTAGGCTCACCAGCTCACCCCAGCCTGTTTGGCTGGTCAAAGAGGTCCGTGGCGGTGTCGATGACGGTTTGCAAAACCGGATTCACCGCATCGCGGCGCCAGACGAGGCGCAACGGTAGCGGCGTGTTGGATGGGTCGTCGATCTCCAAGAATTTCACGTCATCCGCCGGGACTGCCGAGGCTACCGAGGCCAGGGTCAGCGAGGCGCCCATCCCCAGGCCGACAAGCAGCATGACGGTCCATGAGTCTGGGACGGTTTGTTGACGACGCGGTACGAATCCGGCGTTCAACGACAGGTTTCGGAACCGGTTTTGCAGGGCAGAGTTATACCCACCGGGTAGGTTAATCCAGGGATCTTGTGCTAACTGGACCATCTGGACTCGGTCATGCTTGGCCAGCGGATGCTTCTTGGGCAGCGCGACGAGCGCCTGGTCGTCACCAAGGTGTAGTCCATCAAGTTCTGGAGGTACGAATTCCCAGAGACCGATGGCAAAATCTAATGATTGATCAAGAACTTTCGTCAGTGAGTCATCGGCACATTGCGAGGACTGCACTTCAAACCGCAAGCGTGGTGCCTTGATGGCGAGCTCGCGAGCTAGTGCTGCGACTTCAGCATTGGAACTAGCGCCAGCGAACCCCAAAGAGACCGCGCCGATCTGACCGGTCATGGTGGATTGTACGGATTCCACCGCGCGCTGCGATGCGGCAATCACATCGCGGGCCGGTTCAAGCAACGTCCTACCGGCAATGGTGAGCTCAACCTGCCGGGAGGTCCGTTTGAACAGTGCAGCCCCTAGGGATCGTTCGAGACGCTGGATCAGGCGTGACAGCGGAGGTTGACCCATCTGCAGGCGCTGCGCGGCTCGTTCAAAGTGGAGCTCTTCTGCAAGCACCAAAAACGCTTGAGCTTCGGAAACTTCCATGATCCTCCAACGACTTGAGTCTTTAACGTGCTGACCGTCAAAACCCGCAGGGGAATTGACGGTCAGACAGTCGAGCTATTCGGTTTTTAGCTGCCAAGTTCTTTTGGCTGTCTACCGGCTTTGAGCTCGGCGAGGCGTGCTTCGACTTCAGTCTGGTGACCGAGGTCTTCCAGTTCTTCGAACTGGGCATCAAGCGTCGAAGCGGCGAGTTCTTCTTGGCCGCGCACGCGTGCTTCCTCGCGGCGAATCTTGTCCTCAAAGCGGGATAGTTCCGAGGTCGGGTCCAACACGTTGATGGATTTCACGGCATCTTGGACCTGGGCTTGGGCTTGAACAGCTTTCGAACGAGCAACCAGTTGATCGCGTCGGCTTACGAGTTCTTGCCGCTTCTGTTTCATGGTCTCGAGCCCGGTCTTGAGCTTGTCCACGACCTCGTTCTGGGAGGCAATGGCAGGTTCAGCAGTTTTGGCCGACGACTCGGCTTCCATCTGACGTTCGATGGCCACGCGCGCAAGATTGTCGAATTTCTCGGCACCGGAGGCATCGCCACTCGAGCGGAGTTCTTCGGCCTTCCTCGAAGCAGACAGCGCTTTATTGCCCCAGGTGCGCGCTTCTTCGAGGTCCTCGCGATGATCTTCTTCGGCCAGGCGCAAGTTGCCGATCGTTTGCGCGATTGCTGACTCTGCTTCGGCGATGTTTTCGGTGTAATCGCGGATCAGTTGATCCAACATTTTTTGGGGATCTTCTGCCGCATCCAGCATTGCGTGAATGTTGGCTTTGGCCATCTGTGTGATGCGTCCAAGGATGGATTGTTTCACCATATTCGGTCCTTTCCTACGATTTCGAGCTGTTGCCAGTCCGTCTTGCTAGTTTCTCAGGGTATGGGATGTTTATGAACGACTAGAAACTTCCCCCGCTGCCACCTCCGAAGCCCCCACCTCCAAAGCCACCGCCCCCGAAACCGCCGCCAGAGCCTCCAAAGAAGCCTCCGCCGCCGCCCGAGGAACCGCCGCTGAAACCACCGCCGCCCCACGAGGACGATCCGCCACCTGAAAAGATATGACCCAGGAGGAGTCCGCCGAGCATGGCGCTCATATTTGAACCACCGCCACCGCGTCCCCCGCGATGGTGACTGTCGAAGTCGTAATAGTTCTCTTCCGCCAGCTGTTGGGCCAGTCGGCCTAGTTGCAGGGCCTTTTGTGCCTCGGAGACCGCTTGTACCGGATCATTGTTATACGACGCTAAGGCAGCGTTGAAGTGCGTTTGTGCTGCAGAAAGTTTGGTGCGCGCATCGTGACGTACCGCGCCGCGGCGGCGTCGAATGTAATCATCCGCGCCGTCAATGGTGGTGCGTGCTCGGGCCATGATCGGCTCAAAATCTCGACGAGCTGCCTCCATTTGTTGCTGTCGATCACGCAGCGGACTGAGCTGTTCCGCCACCGGATCTAAGGTGTCGTCAAGCGCTTCCAGATCCTTAAACGGTCGACGACTGGGCAACTGCTCGGAGATCGTGTCAACCGCCTGCTCCAGGGCCGCAATACGGCCAGGGAGTGCGGAGTCGGTGCGGTGTTTTGCAGCAAAGCTCTTGGCCTCGGCCAAGATGGTGCGTGCTTGATCGAGTTCTATTGCCAACTGACGTTGCGCTTGGTCCAGTTGGGACGGCAGCTGTTGGATTGACGCGAAAATATCCTGTAGCTCTTGAGTGGTGTTTTCGGCTTCGTGAATATTCCAGGCGGCTTGGGAGGTATCTCCCTGCTGGATCGCGGTGTCTGCCTGCGTAATTTTTTCTTGACCGAAACCTAACAGGCCCCTGGCCTGTTCTACGTTCTCACGGCCCTCTACGACCGCTGCAGAATCATAACTGGTGGATAAGTTTTCGATGGTCGCCGCTGCCTCGTCCAATCGAGCGGGCAACGAAGCAAAGACCGACCTGACGCGGGCGAGTGCTTCGGGTGCGTTCTTTTCGAGATCACGTAGCTTAGCGAAGTCTTCTTCGTGGGCCTGCAGGGTGTTCATGACCTGGGCTGAACGGTCAAGGATTTCTTTGATCCAGGCGCGCTGATCCTCTTCGGTATCAGGAATGTGGTCATCCAGCTGATGCTGCAGCTGGAAGGATTGTTGCATGTGCTCTTTGGCGGTTTGCAGATCTTGCTGAAACACCTCAACCGAAGCATCTCCATAGGAGGCCTGGGCAAAACCAATTTCCTGTTCGGCAATTTTGATGGCGTCATCCGCCTGGATAAGCGCAGACCCGGCCTGCGTGCGTAACTCGCTCACGGGCATCGTATCCCGAGGATCCGTTGGCCCGGTCTCGGCTGGCTGTGGTTGGCGTTGCTGTTGCTTCTTCCTGGACGAGGCACGCCAGATAAGAAATGCTACGAGGATCCCGATGGGTATGAGGAACCAGATGAAACTGCCCCCACCACCGGAGGCACCCTCGTTCCCGGTGGCACCACCGGTGCCCAACTCGCCCTCGGCTGCGGCGGCCAGACCTTCAATGGCGCCTTCACCGGCTCCAAACCAATCGGTATTTGAAAGTGCCGGCAGAATGTATTCACGGTCGATCGCGGATTGATACGACCGGAATGGGCCCGATGAGTTGGCGACGAAGTTATAGAACCGATCGTCCGTGGCAATCGCCAGGATGTTGTCGTTGGTGCCGAGCTGTTTTTGTTCGGCGACTTCTTCAACCCATGCTTCAGGTTCATCCGGGTTTTCAAAACTGGGCACATAAATAATGAATAAGCTTGCGCCGTGTTCGGACTGCAGCTCGCGGACCTGCTGTTCTAGCTCGTCCTCTTCACTGGGGGAGAGCACGTCGGATTCATCCACCACAAACGTTCCCGGGGGAATCGTCACTGGGTCAGCTGCTTGAGCTGGTGCGAGGAATCCGACAATGCACAGGAACGACGCCAGAAGTGCCATCCCAAATTTTCTCAAGGTCATGAACCCACCTATATCGTGGACTGGGGAGTTTAGGCTACGTCTTGTATCCTTCTTGGAGTTTACCGTCTCCACATAGGAATTGCGCGACCGCGCACACGGTACTGCAAGGATTCCCAGGTTTCTCCACGTTTGCCTGACTCAGCGTCAGATATGCAATAAGTTTTTTGTATTCAAAGACGTCAGAGCCGAGTCATCAGCGCCGACTCTTTAGAGATCGCAAGATGATCGACCCTCAAGGGGGCTACCCGTTGGTCGTCATGACGTTCGTAATGCAGGCCCTCAGGATCGCGAAACTCCAACGACGTCAAGGATGAACCCGCCGCCGGCTACGGCTAGCATTTTTCGCCACTGGAGATGCAGCGGTTTCACGAGTTATCTGAGGGTCGGAAGGTCTCATAACTGAAGGTCAGGCTGTGGTCGGGCTCCTGTGTCGGATCCATGACCGAAGTGACCTCGGCGTGCCACTCATCGGTGGCTTCGACCTCGTTGTCGGCGGGGTCTGCTGCGCTCACCATGACAGAGTTGGAGTACTCGCCTGCATCTGGGAACTCATCGATGACGGCCACCAAACACCAGTACTCAACGACCGGTTCATCCGTTGCCGTGTAGTGCGCGCTTACCGGGGTGGAGTTCAGCTTGGCGTTCGCCTCCGGTGCGTTATCGACGGTGCATTCGGCCGCAGACGACACCCGGAAGAGCGTCGTGGAGGCCGCACCGAACAGGTGATCACCCCAGTTGGGCTCACCGATTGTATATCGCAGTCCCATGTTGCCCTGGCTGACCGATTGGGTTTCCAGGGCGATAGCCACAGCTTGGTCTTCGTGCAGGGTCGCGGCTTCGTCAGCCCCGATTGTTACGGTCACTTTGCCATCGGCTGCTGCTGTGGTGTCGCCAGGTAACCCGACGGCGAAGGATTCATAACCGCTGTGAGCCTGGGCCGAAAAATCTAGTCCCGTATTCCACAGTGCTAGGGTTGTGCCCCCTGCACCCACAGCGACACCGGCGGCGGTTGCCAGTGCGGAGAGCTTGAGGGTGCGTTGCCAAGGTGGTGGTGCTTTGCGGTGTTTCATGATCCTCCACCTCCTGTTCGAACCTGCTGAACATGAATGTCGAAATCACCCAGGTCGCTGAGGGGATCGACTTCGTCGGCACCTATGCGGTTGGTGATTTTGGCGAAGTTGAGCTCGACTTGGACCTTGTAGTGTCCGCCGTTTTCTGCGGGGAAATCGATGGCCTGGCCCAGTGCTACGGGCTTGGCAACCGGATCGTTGCCTTGCGCATTGACCAGCGTGTACGTGCCGGTGACACCGGCGGGAACGGTCGAATCGGCAGACCAATCCACGCTGAGCTCGGTCGCTAAATTGTCGCCCCGCAGAGTCGTTTCGAAGGGAATCGTCACTGCTACGGCGTCCCCGGGCCGGACCAAGAAGGTGGCCGGGTCGATCTCGCGCGGTGCTGTGGATACATCGGGTGAGGTTTCTTGCCACTGCGGGTCACCCAGCCCGGTGACTTCAAGGTCGCCCGAAGCGACCAGGTGAGCTTCGGTGGTGTCTTGAGCATTCCACAGCGCAAATGTGCCCCCGGCGGCACCTAGTCCAGCAAGGACTGCGACGCCGAGCGGAACCAGCCAGCCGCGCTGGGCGGTGTCGGCATTAGGCGATGAGCTCATGGTCCTCCATTCGCTTCTGTCGTCGTTCACTGATGATGCCCGCAGAAATGGCATAGACCGCGTAACCGAGCAGACCAACTGCTGCAATCACCACAATCGTGGTGCGATGCTCTCCGACGGCCATCGAGACGTAGCCGACATACGGTACGTGATAGATTACTTTGCCCATGACTTGTTCGTGGATGATGGGGTCGTCGTCGTGGCCATTGGCATCACCGCGGGTCACGTAGCTGACGCCTTCTTCGCCCGTGCGGTGCCCGACGATGCGGTGGGTGATCAAGGTTGGGTCACCGGAAACCGGTTGAAATGTGACGGCGTCGCCGATCGCGTACGAGTCTTGAGGAACAGAGATGACCATGTCCCCGGGTGAATAGGTCGGTTCCATCGACGCGGATAATACGGTCAATCCCGAGCCCCCCATGAGCTTGGGCACGACGGCGACGGCACCAACGAGGAGCAGTAAACCCACCAGCACGGCGGTAGCCATACCGGAGATCACACCACGTAGCACACCCGGTTCTTTCGGCCGGGATGCGCGGTGGCCAGCTTCTTTGTGTGAGCTACGAGTGTCTGACCTGGTTTCCATGGTGTGTACCTATCTGCGCTGGTGGGTCCTGCAAGTGGTGGGTGGCTACGGGTTAGCGAGGAGGGCGAGGCGCACTCTTGAAGCCGGGGGCTCCCTCGCGAACTTGCTTGAGTTCTAGCTCCGCGTTCAGCAGGCCTGCGCGAGATTTCCGTAACGTGAGATCATCGGTGTCTTTGAATTTCACGGTGACTACGACAGTGAATTCGGCTTTACCATCCGGCGTCGCGTTCACGGTAGGCAGTCTGTGCCAGCCCTGATTATTGCCGTTATCCGGCGAAGCTAGCTGGACTTTCACGCCGTCCGTCTTGCCATGTCCGATGGACGTACCGACGTGATCTTGGATCTCATAGTCGACTTCCAGGCCTCGGGCAAGCGGGCCTTCGGCGCCGAGTTCGCCGGCGTTGGCGAGTTTCAGCTCGGCGACCATGTTTTCACCTTCGAGGGCTACAGCGACCCCAAACTCGCCTTGGATTTTGTCACCCGGGATGATCTTGAACTCGGTAAGGTCCTTGATCTCGTGCCCCTGAGCCGTGTGGTCATCGGAGATGTCGCGCCAGTTCGCGTCATTCACTTTAACCTCGAGGTTACCGGAGGTAATCTGTGAATTATTGGCACTATCTGAGTCGCTCCATAGCGCAAACGTTGAACCACCGAGCAGCAATCCCAGACCGGCAGCGCCGGCTAGGAAGCCCTGTGTTGTCTTCTTCATGATCTCTCCTTGTAGTGTGACCCGACAACACGCCGAGTGTGTGTGATTGAGTGTCTGATGAGAAGGTGTTGCGGAAACGTTGTTGCCCGCCAGCACGGAAAATCCTCTGGAGGGTGCACACATTTAGTGATCAGCGGTCACCGCCCCGGAGGCCGTGCAGGTCATGGACTTGCCTGCTCCTAACGTGCGGCTGGGGCAGTCAACGGCGTCGTCGGGCAACTGACTATCGGTGACGACGACCTCGTCCAGCGGGGTTTCCCCCGTATTGGTCACCCGATAGGTCCAGGTGACAACCTTGCCGGCGGGTACTGAGCTACCAGAAACTACTTCGGGCGCTGCAGCGAGTCCGCCAATATTTGGAGTGTCCCAGGCCTGCTTGGTGATTGTCAGGCCGGGGTTTAGGGTTTGTACGGCGTGGAAGGTGCATTCGACGCGGTCGCCGGGAGCGACGGACAGCTTTGCGACAGTGTCCCCGGTTGAGGCGTTGTCGTCATTGATCTGACACGTGATGTCGTCCAAGGCCCAGCCGTCGTCGCGTTGCTGATCGGTGAGTTTCGAAGCAATAGAGATATCTGCTTGGCCGGAGCCCTTTGCGAAATCGAGCTCGTAGGTAACGGTGCCGTTCTTGCCGGTCTGCTGCGTGGCTTCTGGACGCGCCTGCACATCGGCCGAATCGAGGGTGAAGGTCCATCCGGTGCCGGCCACCGCGGGATCTTGACCATATTTCGTCACTTTCTGGGTGACTTTCACGGTGGTCTCACATGCCGCCTGGTCGGCGATCGATCCCAGCAGTGCACTCAGTTGTCCGCCGCCCACCTGGTGTACATCAGCGCCGGTATACGATATGGAACCCGAGGTCTGCGGACCGGCTATAGCTTTGAGATTCGCTGCGTTGCCCGCCCCTACGTTGACCGCCAGAATACGCGAGCCCTGAGCTTTGACGGTGTTTGCCGAAGCAATGGTCTGTTCGATCTCTGCAAAATTCTTGGCGGTGGCACCGGCGCCAACCACAATGGTCAGATCAAAGGATTTTGACGAGCTGGCAACCTGCCCCAGCCCACCGTCGAATACCGTCACCGTGGAGTTCGAACCGGCGAGACGTTTTTTCATCGCCCTGGCTGCAGTATGAAATTGGCCGCCACCCGAACCTGAGCGGACCAGGGCAATGTCGGATCCGGGCCGGCAGCTCAGGGATGCCGGGGGATTGGCCCGGGAGTTCTGCCAGGTTCCGGTCGAACCGGCGGTGCGCATGAAGTCGCTGGTAGACGTATAGGTATTGCCGGCGCGCAGTTGCGACCCGGTCTGGAACTTATAGTCCCCGCCGCCGCTAACGCCGAGCGTTTTATTGGCGTACCAGCCGGAGGGCGCACCATCTTGGCGGACCCAGAAGCGTTTGTCGTAGTTCTCGCCTTGCTCATAATCATCGGTGGCCGGGTGGGTGTCCGGGATAGTAAAAGAACATTGGCCGGCACTATTCGAAGTACACCGGGCCCAAGGTTCTTGGACCGCACCAGAGCCGGTGTACAACCGAAGTGTCGCTCCGGCGAGTCCGGCAACGTTTCCGCCGCGACGATCGCTACCGACACGCACCGTGATAGTCGCTTCGGTCTCTTCCGGTTCGACCTCGGCCTCCTCGGAGGCTTCAGTTGCATCGGGTGACGGTGACGTTGAGCTCTTATCGTCGTTCTCGTCCTCATCGGCGGCCTGCGTAGTTGCTTCTTGCAGTGGCTCCGGTTGCACCGGGGCTGCAGAGGTGGCGTGGTCAGCACCGTCGTCGTTGCTAGTGGCGTGGTCAGCACCATCGTCATTGCTACCGGTATCCGGTGGTGCTTCGATCGTCGAGGTTGGGCGTGGCGTTTCTTCAAGCGTTGTAATCTCGGAGGGTGACGCCCCCAGCGCTGCTGTCGTTCCCGTCAGGCTGGCCAACACCAAGGCTGCACTAAACAGGATGGCCACGGATTTCCGGATTGTCTTCCGTCCGTGGCGCACCCCAGTGTTCTCCGCAGGTATGTGCAACGCGGCGCCACCTCTCTGGTCGGTGGTGAATGATGATGAGTGCCAAAACTCGCAGTCGGTGCCCACTGAGTGACTAGTGAACGTCGATTGAAATCCCAGATGATTCACAGACTATGTGCCGCAAGTGAGCAGGACACTAGCCCTATGACCAGTCCGCCGTTTGTTCTACGAGGCCGGGCGATGGTCCGGCAGCTAGGTTGAGCGAGAAATGTGTGAGGGCTGCGCGCGGGTTTGGCTAAACAACAAGCTGACCCACCAGTGGTGAGTTAGCTGTGGTAGGGCTTTGTGTTAGTCGACGTGGGTTTCTTCACTAGCCTTCGCACGCCGCGACTCATGGAACAGCATCGCGACTTCAGCACGTGAGGTCAGCTGCAGTTTGCGTAGAATATTCGACACGTGGAAGCGGGCCGTGGATTGGGACACCACCAATTGCTCAGCAATCGACCGATTCGAGTGTCCATCGGCCAGGAGGGCTGCGACTTCGCGTTCTCGCTGCGTCATACTGGTCAGCACATCAGTGCGCGATTGACGGTTCTGCTCATTGGCGGTCTCAAGTTGTTTGCGTGCTGCTGACACATACGCTTGGGCACCGATCTCTTCGAACGTTGTGACGGCTTGGCGTAGCACGGCTTCTGCTTGGTCGAAATCTTGCTGTTCCAAGAGGAAGACGCCGTAGTCCCGGTTGGTCAGCGCCCACGTGAGCGGGTACGTATGATGTTTGAGCGCGGCCTTATAGTGCTGCTGTGCCGCATCAAGGCGGCCATCTTCCTGGGCGAGACGAGCTTTCAACCACTCCAGGGTGCCCCAGTGTTCGTACCACGAGGTCCCGCGGCGATGGCTCAGTTCTTCAACCAACACTTTTGCGTCTTCAAGACACCCGGCATCGATCAGAGCATGCACCCGATAGGTCATAAACCCACGCAGGGTGGTCGCAATATTTTGCACTTCAGGTTGTGCGGTTACTTTGAGGATGGTGTCGTCGTCGCCAGTGGCACGCGCGTACTCCAATTTGGCCATGACCGACAGGTCCCGCCCGTAGTGTTCCCACCCAAAGTCCCACAGTCGCATGGACTGGGCAATATAGGGTTCGGGATCTTCTTGTTGCGTGATAGCGAAAATCTTGGCCCGCAGGGCTGCACCCGTCAGCCGTGCTTCCAGATCGAGGGTATCGTGACTGATTTCTTCGTAATGATCAAGAGCCTCGGACGCTTCCTGATATTTGCCCAGCAGAACGAAGCAGTGGGCTTGAATAATCCGCGGGGTAGCGCTGGCCCATGATTCGGTAACACCGTGGTCCAACATCTCCACGGCTTGGCTGGCCATATCGTGGGCACGGACCGTCTCTCCGATGGCCATGGCAACGCCCGCCAGCGTGGTCAGACAATCGATTTTGGTGCCATTTGCCGGAAGCATGGCCACTCTTCGCATGATCTCGGGTAGGGCGATGCGAATATCTTGATGACGCCCTTCAAGAGTCCACTGGTCGACCTCCAAGCAATCCAGATAAAGGTTGTAATCTTGCGGTGCCACCATCCAGGCGAATCGGCGGTCGAGTAACTCCTCGGGACCCTGTGGGCCGCGGGCGAAGAACTCTTTGGCCACCGGGAGCATTTCCATCACTCGGCGGCGCTTGGCACTGCGCATTAACATCATGATCAACGTGAAGAGCAAGAATCCCTGCAGCGCGGTTTCGTCCGGCGTCTTACTGGGTGTTTGCAGCACACTTTCCGCGCGTTCTTCGGGATAGGGCTCATCGACCAGATAAACCCGCAACATCAAAACCATGAACTCCCGCAGCATACTGGCGGGGAATGCTTCAATTTCGGGTAAGAGATCCAGGCAGCGATACCCGGTTTTTGCACGAATACTAAGCAATACCAGGTCGGTAATGAGTCGTTGACGAACGCTGGGATCCTCAGCAAGAGGCAGTCCCATGCGCAGGATCTCGATCGCGTTGGAGAACTGACCGAGTTCGGTTGCTTCCGCCACGTATTCTTCGATCCGTGCGTTCAGGGTTTCATTCCAGGATTCAGCGCCTTGGAAGGTGTGCCATACGGACCGATACCCTTCGGTAAGGTCGGCCAGGACGCGGTAGGCTTTGCGCCGGAAGGCGGGCTCTAGTGTGCCTCGCACCGCGGAGGCGATCAGGTCGTGTTTCGGTACAATCGATTTGCCGAATCCTGATTCACGAAGCACACCGGCTTGGATGGTGTCGTGGATTTTATTGGGGAGCCCCAACTGTTCCAGGGCTGCCAGCAGCATTTCGCGTGGCAGCTCGTGGCGGGCCAGGCAAACGATTTGAGCCACCGCCTGGGCCTGGGGGTCCAGTTCATGGAAGGTGCCTAGCAGAGGGTTTTGGACTTCGACGTCGCGGATTGGAAATTCCCAGGTCCGGTGCAGTCGTTCTACCTCTTCAGGGGTCACCTGACTGAAAATACTGTCCACTCCGATAAACGACCCACCGGTGGCTTGTTGCAGCTCGGCGGCGTTCTGGTGCGAGATGGTCATCCCGAAACGGTCCATTGCCAAAGCCCGAATCTCGCACTCTTGTAGTGGTCCTATCTCGATGTGCTGGTCTTGCGGGTTCGCCGCTGCGGTATCCAGCAGGAATTGCCCGATGGATGAGGATTCGTGCGGCGATCTGGCACTGCAGACAAATACGATATTGCGACGGTTGACCCTCGGGATCAGGTGGCGCAATACGCGGGTGGATTCATCGTCGATCCAGTGCGCGTCATCAATCAGGATGAGGTGTCCGTGCTCCGGCCCGGTGGCACCGTCCAGAAGATGCCGCACGCAGGCGCGGGCCACGGCCAGCGGTTGCTTTTTGCTTTCGGTTTCAAAATCCCACGACGGGGCAAAACCGGAGGCTAAGAAGCGTTCAATGAAACTATATGGCTCGTTACGTTCGATCTGATCGGCAGCCAGAAAGGTCACCGGCCAGATGTAGCGTTGCCGTGCCTGTTGGGCGAGTTCTCGCAAAAAATAGGTTTTGCCCATGCCGGACATGCCATCGACCAGTACTGTGCCACCGCCTTGTGAGAAGACATTGTCAAGGACTTCCGATGCCGACTGGCGTCGAAAAGTAATGGGATTCC
Source organism: uncultured Enteractinococcus sp. (assembly GCA_964482935.1). Classification (GTDB taxonomy): domain Bacteria; phylum Actinomycetota; class Actinomycetes; order Actinomycetales; family Micrococcaceae; genus Yaniella. The sequence continues at coordinate 4,690 of CAZAAP010000012.1, read as the reverse complement.
GTGGCAATGCTTCCCTCCTCAAGGTGCAAGCTTCGGTGAAGAGCGTTTTGCAAACGCTGATTGCACACTGCAATGCAGACCGCCGAGGGCAGTCTTGGTCGTAGAACAACACGCTTATTGTGAGCGTTGTTCTAGCGCATTACCGAGACTCTCTGCGTTTGTATGTCAAGACTAGCGGCCAAGACCGGATAGGGGAATGGCTAGAGGTAATTATTTAACAATAAAACATTCAACAAACGCATAAACATGCCGAAGTTGAATATTCAAGCACAACTGATTCGAGGCGGTAGGTGAGCATAAAACCTTGCGTTACTCTGCAGTAACCAAAAGGGTTTTGTCTTGACATTTTCAAGGCTTGGAAACCGAGTTGAAAACTCCTGGTCGCAGACCGGCGCTAGGGTAGTGTCGACCACAGTTTTCTCACCGTTGTTCAGGAGGCCCCATTGTCGAATGCACCCCACCACGCTATGTCATTTAAAATTGAACTACGCTGGTCAGATCAAGATTTGCTGGGGCACGTGAACAACGCCAAGATCATGACCCTGGTCGAAGAGGCCCGTATTCGCGCGCTCACCCAGATACAGCAACGCGCGAATTGGGAAGGGTCCTTGGACATGGTCCTGCGCACTGCCCACACCGAGTTTTTACGTCCGGTTCAGTATGAGGGCAGTGTGACCGTGAACGTGTGGATCTCGCGCATCGGCAACAGCTCGTTTGTGCTGCAACACGAATTGGTTCAACACGGCACAATTTGTGTCACCGTAGAGGCTACCGTTGTCGTCTTCGATGCTGAGCAAGAGGTGTCGGCACCGATTCCCGACCAGATTCGCGCTGTATTCGAGACCGTCTCGGCATAATTATGACCGTTATGCTGGCAGCCGTTCCCATCATCGTGGTGGTCGGTCTGCTGCTGACTCGACTACCCGCCTGGGTCCCACCCGTCGCCGGTGTGTTTTCCGCGATTGCCGTCGGTCTATTGGTGCTAGATGCTCATACTGCTGAGCTCACCGAAGCGATCGGTGGTTCGATGACGACGATGCTCCAAGTGTTGGCCATCATCGGCGGCGGCGTCACCCTGGCCCGCGTCATGGACTTTACCGGAGCTCAAAAACAACTCGCCGATTGGTTAGCCGCCGGAGGAGCATCCCTGGGGTCGGCATTGATGATGGCCAACGGTGTGGTGCCGTTCATGGAATCCGTCACAGGTTTTGGGGTCTCGCTGCTGATCGGGCTGCCGCTCACTCTGGCATTTGGCTTCACCGCTTATCGGGCCGCGCTCATCACCCTCATGGGGATTGTGATCGGCCCGTGGGGTTCCATGGGGCCCGGGACCCTGCTGGGTGCTGAGCTTGCCGGCCAACCACTCACCGAATTCGGTCTGGCAACCGCCGTCGTCAATATCCCGGCTGTGATTATCTCCGGGATCGTTACGGCGTTCATCGCTGCTCGCCACGTTGGCGTTCGCGGTGTCAAACTTATCGGCTACTTAGTCGTGGGAGCCGGCTCGGGTCTCGGGCTGGCGGTCCTCGTGCTGGTCTCGAATTTGCTCCTTGGCACCCCGGTAGCCGGTGCGGTGGCCGCAGCGATCATGAGCATCCTGTGGTTATTGATCGTGCGAAAAGGCAACCTGTGGCCAGGGCCCGGCGGATCGATCGTGCCGTATGCGGTACTGGTGTTGGGCACCATCGCCGGCCAAGTGATCTCATCGCAGTTCGATACGTCCGGGTGGACCGAAATCGTCGCGAGCCCCGCCGTCTACGCTTTCGCCGGCGTTGGTGTCGCGCTGTGGCAATACCAGCAGTCCGCGCCCGGACTCGCCGCCAGTGCCTTCAAACTCTGGCTCAATACCGGGGTGCCAACCGCGCTATACATCCTGTTCGGCGTCGTGATGCAGGGCGGTCACATCGCCGAAACGCTCGCGCAATCCTTGGCCTCCCTGGGGGCCGCCTACCTGTTCCTGATGCCCGTGGTTGGTGCGCTGGGTGGGTACATGACGGCGTCGGGGACCGGTACCAATGCGATGTTCGGCCCAACGCAGGTTGCCGTCGGTAACCAACTGGCCATTGATCCGCAGTGGTCAATGGCGGTCAATAACGCGGCCGGGTGCTGGGGGACGATTGCTTCACCAGCCCGTATCGAGTTGGCGTATCAGCTCTCGCGCGGGGCGTCGCTGCACGACACTGGGCCGGAGGTCACTCGGGGACGTCTGCTTGCCGTGACGGTGCCGGTGCTAGCGTTCAGCACACTGATCTGGGGACTCATGGTGTACTTTGTCCTCCCCGGGTTGCCAGCACTCTAGGCCAGCGGGAATTGAGGGCTGGTCGGGCGGTTACTTGCCGCTGGTGGCGTCGTCCTTAAACGTATTGACCACCAGATAGGCCACTGCCACACCAATCAGCACGACGCCGATCACAAAGATCCACACGTAAAAGTTGCCGGTAAAAAAGTTCAGCCCCAGCGCCGACCCCATCGTCAGGGCCCCAATGATCAACAGCAGCGTCATGCCGACGGTCGCCGGTTTGACGCGACGTGGGTTTTCTAAATCTTTATCGTCTAATCCGTTGCGTGGTTCCATGAGATCATTATCGCCCAGGCCGCGCGGACCGACCCAATTCCGGTGCGGTAGGCGAACACCAGGGGCCTGCACTCGGTCGCGGGCGCCGAGAATAGCAGCATGCGGCTAATCGCTCTCGCCTGCCAACCAACGCACAATGTCTGCGGCCGGGCCGGTGCGCGCCTGCAGATATCCGGTGCCGGCAAACAAGTGGGTCAAGGTCGAATCCATGACCTCTGCTGCGGCCCGTTTGATCGGCACCGTCAAGGCGTTGACCTCGGGGTACACCGGCGGGGCCTCCAGCGCCATGAGCTCATTGACCAACGAGCGCGACACGCGTCCCGAGTACACGCGCGTCAACTGGGTAACCCCCGATCGGTCCTCTTGCAGCGCTTGCCGGTGCACCGGATTCGTCCCGGCCTCGTCCGCTAACAGCAGTGCCGTTCCGACCGACGCCGCGGCCGCTCCGTGTTCTTGTACTTCGCGCACCTGTTCGGGCGTGATAATCCCGCCCGCGGCCACCAGGGGAATATCGACGACGTCGCGCACCGCGTCCAAAAGCTCCAGGAGCGGAATGTTTTCGGGCTCGGCTTGCGGGTCATGCACCGATCGATGGCCACCCGCTTCGGGTCCCTGGACCACCAAAAAGTCGGCACCGTGCGCAACGGCATTGCGTGCTTCAGCCACCGATGTGACGGTCACACCCAGCTGTGAGCCTGCTGCATGGAGCCGGGCAAAGACGTCGGGCTTCGGTAATCCGAAGGTAAACGAGACGATTGGCCACTCCACGGCGGCCTCGAGTTTGGCGTCCCAGTCGTCGGATACGTTGGCCCCGGCCTGTCCGACCGTCGGAATCTCGACGCCGAAGCGTTCGGCAAACGGTAAAAGTTTTGCCCGGAACGCTACTAACTGCTCGGTGCGCTGAGCTCGGCTGGCCACCGGATCCACCGCCGTATTTGCCGCGTCGGGAACGAAGAGATTGACTCCGATCCGCCCGGCGTCGGCTACCGCACGATAGTCCTCGGCCAGCTGGGTTGCGGTTTTATTGCCCCCGCCCAGAAACCCCATGGCACCCGTGGACGCAACGGCTCGTGCCAGTGCGGTCGAGGACGGTCCGCCGGCCATTGGTGCGGCAACGATCGGGTGGTGAAATTCCATAGGTCATCCTTTATTGAACGTGGGGAACGTTTCCACTCTAAGACCATCCCGGCGCGAACCGAAGAGCCCCTCGCGTTACCTTCGCTCCAACAAAACGGAGGTTTCGGCGTACGGAGTGTTGGGATACATATCAAAAAGTCGCGCCGAGATTGGCACATAATTGTTCAACTTCGCCAGATCCTCGGCCAACTGCACCGGGCGGGTCGAACTATAGATCACATGCTTCGGTCCGGTCTGGTTAAAATGCTGAGTGAGCGCTCCGAGCCCTTGAGCCGCCGGTGGGGTGACGACGATGAGGTCGGCCAGATCGTAACGATGGAGCCGGCGGGCGTCGCCGGGCACGAAGCAGACCACGTCGCGATAGCCCATCTCATGGGCGGTGCGATTGGCCGCGCGTACCGAGTCCTCACATACGTCAATGCCCCACACGCTACGCGGGGCCAGGGGCGGCGTATCGCGGCGGACCATTGATAATCCGAGTCCGCCCACCCTGCTGAACAGGTCCCACACGGTATCGGCTTGCACGGCGTCGGCCCACGTTCTGGCCTGGCGATAGAGGTCTTTCGTAACGTGCGGGTTCGTGTTGAAACACGACGTCGCGGTGACTTGTAGCGGGACCTCGTCGATCTGCAGCGTCAGATATTTGCCGTGGAGTGCGTACTCGCCGTCGTCTTCAACACGGACGCTCACCACTCGAGCTGGCAGCCGTTGGTCGGCCAGTGGTTTCAGCAGGATCGATAGGTAGGTGCGCAACGGGATCAGGGCTGCTCCGGTGCGCACGATGAATCGAATCATCAACTCATTGGTTGGCGAGATGGTGACCTCGATGGTCTTGAGTTCGCCGGTGCCCGTCGAGGCTTGGTAGGGCTGAATTTCAGCGGCGGCTACCATGTTTTGAATGGCTGCGAACACGAACTCCATTGCTTTGGGATATTGCGGGCACCCGGTGATGTCGACGCCGACGTCGTCGTTATCGGG
>CAZAAP010000011.1:0-26768 GCA_964482935.1 uncultured Enteractinococcus sp. | reverse complement strand
CCGGAGCTGCGGGCGAGGCTGCCCGAGGTGGCGTATTTTACGGTTGAAGATTTGAGTCTGGCGGTCATTCATGAAACCGGTCAGGCGAAACGGCGGGAGGAGCGGGCAGACCAGGCCTTCCCGTCCATCGATGTGCTGATTTTCGGGCATTCGCATATTCCATGGGATACCGATTCTCCGCGTGGCATGCGGCTGTTAAATCCCGGGTCTCCCACCGATCGGCGTCGGCAGCCCCACTGCACAATGATGACGGCCAGCATCAGCGGCAGCAAGCTCGAGGTCGAATTGCACCGCGTGGAACGCTCATAAGGCCGTTCGGATTCAGGTCCGTCTTCCGTGCGTTCTCTCGTGCTGCCTGATCCGGAATGGTGCGGTCTTGACGCTATTTGAAGCGGTCGATCATGCGTTCGCCGTATGTAGGGTCCGGCGGGTAGGCGGCCTGAAGAGTGTCGAGTCGCGTGGGTTTGTAAAAATGCGTGCGGTATTGCGAAAAGAGCCGGAAGCTTTCGTGCCCACCCCAGGTGCCAAAACCTGCAGAACCCGTAAAGTTATGCGGCAAAGATGGCAGTTGGGCTTGGATAATGGTTGCGTTCATGACGGCGGCCCCGGCGTTGATGCGGTGCATGAAGTCTTTGCGGATCCGACGTCGTTCGGAGAATAAATAGGCGGCCGGGGCGATGGGTTTCGAGTTGGCAAATTCCACGGCTTCGTCATAGGTATCAACCACGAGAATCGGCAGGATGGGGCCCAAGATTTGTTCTTGCATAATGGCTGAGTTCGGGTGGACATCTGCCAGGATGGTCGGGGCCAGGAACGCGGAGTCGATGTTGTATTTGCCGCCGTGTACTAACCGAGCCGGGGTCGCCCCGACCGCCCCCTTTGTGGTGGCACGGATCAGCTCAACGAGTCGTTGAGTGCGCTGCGGGGTGACGATGCGGCCGAATTGTTTGGCGGTATCCGGGTCGGGTCCGTAGAACTCTTCGAGTGCGTCGATCACACTCTGTTGGACCTTCGCGGCGACGTCGTACCCCACAGCAATGACGTAGTCGGGGCTGACCAGGCTCTGACCGGCGTTGGTGAATTTGCCGTAGGCGATGCGCCGTCCGATGGTTTGCCAATCGGTGCCGTCGACGACGATGACCGGGGATTTGCCACCCAGCTGGAGGGTCACCGGGGTGAGCTGTTGGGCAGCCAGCTCATAGACCCGTCGCCCGAGACTTTCGGATCCAGTGAAAAACAGGTGATCTAGCGGTTGGGTGACGAGTTCTTCCAGGGCGCCCTCTCCCCCGGTGATGGTGATAATCGAGCGCGGATTGAGGTATTCGGGCAGGATGCTGCCCAGCAGCTTTGCGGTGCGCGGCGTGCGCATCGAGGGTTTCAGCACCAAGCAGTTGCCGGCAGCCACGGCGCCGACCAGCGGGGCTAATAGGGTGTAGAACGGGTGGGTCCAGTGGCCCACAATCCCGACGACGCCCAGCGGGCGGGGTTTGACCATCGCTTTACCCGGACGCATTCCATAGGGGATGGACCGGGGTTGGGGTTCCATCCAGTCGGTCAGATGCAACATGGCATAGGAGATCTCATCTTTGACCGGAACGAATTCGGTTTGGGTGGTTTGTGCCGCGGATTTGCCGATGTCGTGCCACAGGGCGTCTTGAATATCGTGCGCGTAGTCTTTGAAGACTTCGCGCAGCGCTTTGAGCTGGTCCATGCGAAAGGAGCGCGAATGGGTGGCCCGGGTCGCGGCGAAGGCTCTCAGCTCGGTCATCCGGGCGGCTAACGTATCGGGGGCGCCAGTGGTCATATCTCTTACCGTACGATACTTCGCGGTCTGCGTATTGGTGCCATGCTGAAGTGCTCCGCTAGACTTCGGGGCATGGCTGCAGCTTCGCGACGCACACAGTTTTGGGTTTGGGGTATTGTGCTGGCACTTTTTGTCGGTGCCGCCTGGTTTGCGATCAGCACGCTGCGCTCCAGTGTCCAACCCTTCGGGGTCATTTCGGATCCGTTCCGACCCGACGAACAGCGTCCCGAGGGCTCGACCGCGCAGCGCGGAGCCGTGAATTTCTTGGTCTTCGGGCAGGTGGGGGCGTCGAATCAGACGCTGTCGATTTTCCATCTGGCCGATGGGCGGCGTCGTATTGATATTCTCAATTTCCCGCCGGATACGACCGATGTGACAGATATTGATGACGTCCCGACCACGGTGGTTGAGGTGGAAGACCTCACCGGTGCGCGCATGGAGCACGTCATGCTGTGGGACCTGGGATTTTTGACCGAGCTGGAGGCCTCCCCGATTCGAGCCGAAGAACTCGTAGCCAACCCGGATGCGCTCACGGCCCGTGATGTATGGTCGACGGCGCTGCAGGAGGCGCTGTCGATCCGCGATCCAGGACAATTGAACACGTTAGCCTCAGCATTGACCCCATATATTGACGCCGACGCCAGCCTGGACACCGGCCGGATTACGGATTTGGCGCGCTCGCTGCGGCACGTTGCCCCCTCCAGCATCGAATCGTGCGAACTGCCGCCTGATCTCTCGGACGGTAGTCACAATGCGCTGAAACTTTTCTTCAATTCCGACACTCCCAGGCGCTGCCACGAACTGTTCTAACCCGACAGCCCCGAGCCCGCTGGGGTTATTCGGGCAGGGTCAGGAGGTGTTCAATCATCTTGGCTACCCCGTCGTCGTCGCACGCGGGGGCGATCACGTCGGCTTGTATGAACAGGTCCGGGTGTCCGGATTGCACCGCATATCCGGTGCCGGCCCAGCGCAGCATTTGTTCGTCATTGCGCTGATCTCCGAAGGCGACGACGTCGTTGGCGTGCACGCCCAGGCTGGCGGCGTAGTCGGCCAGGGTCGAGGCTTTGTGAATGTCGCCGCGAGAGATTTCCAACAGGGCAACCCCGGGGACCGAGTGGGTTACTTGGACGCGTGCCCCGAAGTGTGTGCGCACCGCCGCCAAGAGGTCATCGGGGTCGTGGTCGATGACTTTAACCATGAGTTTGACGACCTCGGGGTGTTCGGCCAGCCGGTCGGTAATGCGGTTGGCCTCGATCCATCGCGAGGACTGTACCGCCACGGTCCCGTCGGGATCAGCGGTTGGTGCCGCTCGCAGGTCGACTTTGCGGGCCGCAGCCCGAGACGAGGCGGGGATAAATTCGGGTTCCATGATGAGTCCGGTCAGGGTTTCGGCCCCAAAGATGGCACCCGAGAAGAGACTGCGCAATTCGTGGGTCACCTGGGTCACGAGGTTTTGGTCCATGGGGTGAGCTTCGAGCACCCGGTCGGTGTTCATGTCATAAATCACCGCCCCATTGGATACAATCGCCGGGCCCATCGATCCCAGCACCGGCGTCAAGGCTGACATCCAGCGCATCGGCCGACCGGTGACAAACGCCACGTGAATCCCGGCGTCAATCGCGGCGGCGAAGGCAGCCAGGGTGCGCGGCGAAACATACCCGGTGTGGGTTTCCGAATACGGGATGATCGTCCCGTCCAAATCCGTGGCAATGAGTTGCGGCCGCACCACCGGGTGCCCGACGTCGTCGCGCTCCACTTCGGCACCGTGGGGCGCCAAATGCTCTGGCATGCAGGTGTCCTTTCCTTACCCAAGCATGTTAGCGCGGATTGGTGCCGCTGTGCTGCGTTCTTGGTAAAGTCTTGCTGGCAACGAATACTGCGCGCTTTAGGAGCCTTGGATGACAGCATCTTTTCGAAAACGCTGGGGGTTGACCTGGGACATCCATGGCGACGGCAAAAGTATCACCCCCGGCCAGGTCGTCAAACCCGATGAACGCATGGCCGCCCCGCAGACCATCGGCATCGGACTACAGCACGTCATGGCCATGTTTGGGGCCACCGTGTTGGTCCCCGCGCTGACTGGTTTCCCACCGACTGCGGCCCTGTTTTTCTCCGGGATCGGCACCCTGTTGTTCCTGGTCATCACCAAGGGCAAGGTCCCCAGTTACCTGGGTTCATCCTTTGCGTTCATCGCCCCGCTGACCGCCGCCACCGCGATGCACTCGATCGAGGCGGCCTCAGGCGGCATCCTGGTCACCGGGTTGGCCCTGGTCATCATTGGGTTTATCGTCCACCGGGCCGGTACCAAATGGATCCACACGGTGATGCCACCGGCCGTGATGGGTACGATCCTGGCGCTCATTGGCCTGAATCTGGCCGGGGCGACCACCGAAGGCATGCAACAGGTCCCCTTGACCACCTTCGGCACGACGGCGGCCGTGATCATCGCCGCGGTTCTGTTTCGCGGCTTCCTGGCACGGCTGTCGATTCTGATCGGGATTATCGTCGGGTACCTGCTGGCCCTAGCCCAGGACGAGATCGATTTCCAGCCGGTCTCAGACGCCGCGTGGATTGGGCTACCCGCCTTCCACACCCCCGTCTTCCACTTCGACGTCATGTTCCTGTTTCTCCCGGTCGTATTCGTGTTAGTTGCCGAGAACATCGGTCACGTCCGCACGGTCGGGCTGATGACCCGCACCAACCTGGACCCACACAACGGCCGAGCCCTGATTGCCGACGGCGTTGCCACCGTCCTGTCCGGGACCGGCGGCGGAGTTGGGACAACGACGTATGCCGAGAACATCGGTGTCATGGCGTCGTCACGCATCTACTCCACGGCCGCCTACTGGATCGCCGGGATTGTTGCGATCTGTCTGGCGTTCTTCCCGAAATTCGGCGCGCTGATTGCGACCATCCCAATGGGTGTCGCCGCCGGGGCCGGGATCATTCTCTACGGCATGATCGGCATCATGGGTGCCCGCATCTGGGTCAATAACAAAGTCGATTTCTCCAACACGATCAACCTCATGGCCGCCGGCGCCGGGCTGATCATCGCGATTGCGGACCCTGTTATCGAAGTCGCAGGCATGCAATTTGGTGGCATCGCCCTGGGCACCATCGCCGTATTGGGGATTTATCACATCATGATGATGATCGCTCGCTGGCGCGATACCGCACCCATCGAGATCGACGAAGACGAACCTGCGCCCACTGGCCCCGGACGCACCACCTAGGGTCATGACCACGCTTTGAAGCGGGCTGACTTCAACGTCACAGACCATCTCCTCTCAACTATCGACGTCAGGAGCATTTCGTGTCGCAACCCTCCCAGAGCAGCGCCCAGCAGGCACTCATCGATTTTGATCACACGGCCTTCGCGGTCCACGATGCGTTAGCCTGTGCTGCGGACCTGCGACGGCGATTCGGCGCAACGCCAATCCTCGGAGAAACCCTCGAAGAATTTCGCTACCTAACGATGTATATCGGATCAGCTAAGCGCGGGAGCCGGGTGGAGTTTCTTGAGCCCACCGGAGACGGCTTTCTGCGTCGCTATTTAACCAAGCGCGGCGAAAGCCCGCACCACCTCACCTTCTCGGTGCCCAATGTTCGACACGTCGTCGCAGCAGTACGCGACTACGGCTTTGGTGTGGTCGATGAGCACTACGTTCACCCGGCGTGGCACGAAGCGTTCATTCGGCCCGACGCGACCCATCGCACAATTATTCAGCTGGCCAGCTCTGACCGGAGTTATCCCTCGGCCCACCAGCTGCTCACCAGCACACAGCGCGATGCGGAATCCATGCCGCATCTTCACGGGGCGACAGACCGCGACTGGTGGACGCCCCTATGGCAGACCCAGCCCGGCGATACGAGGCACATTGGGCCAACCGTGCTGCGATCGACCGATATGGCCACATCAGAAACCTTATTTGGGACAATCCTGCACGGCAAAGCGCATGACAGCCGTACCCCGGGTGGTGTGCTGTACACGTGGCCCGGTGGTGCCCTTGAGGTGGTCCCGAGCGATACCCCCGGGATCGCGGGTATTCAAGGAGACGGGTCATCGAATGCGTTCTTAGCTATTGGGTCGACTGCGACTGATTTCCGCGACGGCTAAATTCCAGCCGACACCTACCTGCTCGATCGCGGGCGCCGACCCTTGGTCACGCCGATGAAGTCTTGAATCATGTCCGAGTCGGCGGCTCGACGCCAGGCCAGGCCAACTTCCCAGCCCGGGTGGATATTGGTCGGCAGGACGAGCACGTCCTTTTGACCGAACATCCGCGCGACCGAGGCAGGCAACAGCGTGTAGCCGGAACCGGTGGCAACCAACTGAATCGCCATCCGCTCCCCCGCCGCAACTTCTTCTGGTGCATCTAGCGGATCGGTGACAGCCTCTGAGGCATAGTCGCGAGGGTCCCAGCAGGTCTCACCCTCGAGATCGTCGACGCCGACGTCGCCGTCGTCATCGGTCCAGGCTGCTAGCAGGTGGTCTTTGGAGACCATGATGACCGGCGCTTCATCATAGAGGCGTACCAGGTGAATGTCGTCGGGATCAAGACCGTCGGCGGCTACGAGGTCTTGCCAGGTTCGATCGGCCCGCCAGCGCAGATACCCCAGTTGGGGTAGATAGCGTGGTGGGTCATTCGGCTGGAGAAACAGCGTTTGGGAGTGCTCGTCCTGGGTCACCAGGGTGACGTTGGAGCCGCGCGCTTTGAAGCGGTGGATCCATTTAGACGGTGTTGCCCCGGGGATGGTGGATAAGAACAGTGTTTCAACGGCCTGATCGGTCATGGTGTTCACTTTAACCCAAAAACGCCGTTCGGCGATCCGAAGTGGATCACCGAACGGCGTTGAGGTTGAGGGTTTACGCTTCGTCTTTGGTGAAGGAAACGTCCAGCGTGATGCGGACTTTGTCGGAGACGAGGAAGCCACCGGCTTCAAGAGCAGCGTTCCACGTCAGGCCGAATTCTTCACGGGAGATTTCGGTTTCGGCTTCGAAACCTGCGCGGGTTGCACCGAATGCGTCAACGGTCTGGCCACCGAAGTCACCTTTGAACTGAACGTCTTTGGTGACGCCACGGATGGTGAGTTTACCGGTGAGGTTGAATGTTTCGCCGTCGAAGTCGGAAACTTCCAGGGATTCAAATTTCAGGACCGGGTGGTTCTCGGCGTCGAAGAAGTCAGCGGAGCGCAGGTGCTCGTCGCGGCCTTCGTTGCGGGTGTTGACCGAGGCGGTCTGGACTTCAGCGTTGATGACCGAACCGTTGAGGTCTTCGGTGAAGGATGCTGAGCCGGTGAAGTCTTCAAAGTTCCCGCGAACGCGGGAGATGCCGGCGTGACGAACGCTGAACATGGCTTCCGAGTGGGAAGTGTCGAGAGTCCATTTACCTGGGGTGATCGTAGTCATAAAGTGTTCCTCCATAAAAGCTAGTGTGGGGTGCCTGCGAGATGTTCTCTGCATGAGCACCACGTAGTTCCTACAACGTGTTCCAATAGAAAAGTATTCCAGATTTGAAATACTTTGTCGAACCGAGTCCTGGTTATTAGCGCCGAATTTGGCCCTGCGTGACCAAAGAATCGCTGACTTTCCGCAGCAACTCAACGATGTTGGTACGTTAACATTTATGACAATCGATCAACTTTCTGATTCCACACAGGACTATTTGAAGGCCATTTGGTTGGCCGGTGAGTGGTCCGATGAGCCGATTACGGCCACCAGTATTGCCCAACGTGTTGGAGTCACGTTATCCACGACCTCGGATGCACTGCGTCGGCTCCGAGGGGCCGGGTTGATCGATCATGCGCCGTATAGCGCGATCACCCTGACGGAGATCGGGCAGGCGCATGCGGTGAGTATGGTGCGTCGTCACCGGCTCATTGAGACATTCTTGGTCCAGGCCCTGGGATATACGTGGGACCAGGTCCACGACGAGGCCGAAGTCCTCGAGCATGCGGTCTCAGATTTTATGATCCACAAGATCGATGAGTATTTGGGATATCCGAACCGGGATCCGCACGGCGATCCGATTCCCAGCGCCGACGGTAGCATCGAGCGGCTCACGGCGATTTCCCTGACTGCCTTGGGGCTGGGCGTGCCCGCGGTGGTTGAGCGGATCTCCGATGATGATCCGGAGTTGCTGCAGTATTTCGCATCGCACGGCGTGGCCCACGGCACCGTGGTGGAGCTGGCCGAAGGTGCGCCATTTTCCGATACGGTGACACTGGTGGCTCCGAGCGCCCAGCTAACGCTTGGGCCTGCCGCAGTGGATGCGGTGTGGGTAACCCCGGTCCCAACGTCGGCACTATAGCACCGGCCTACGACGGATCGGCTGCGGCGTACCGGTTTGCGGCGTCGACGATCTGGTGGTTGTATTCGATGCTCTGGTTGTAGGCGTGAATTGCCCGAATCCAGTTGTTACTGTTCGTCAGGTCGCCGCCGCGAGCGCACAGGAGGGCGGCGGCACTCAGTGCGGCGTCGTCAATATTTTGCGGGTCGGCGATGCCGTCTCCGTTGCCGTCGCGGCCATAGACCTCCCAGGTCTGTGGAATGAACTGCATGGGCCCAACCGCGCGATCCCAGGTGGTGTCGCCATCTAGGACCCCGTTATCGCTATCGGGAATGCCTTTGAACTGGTCCCCGTCAAGTGCCGGGCCGGTAATGGTCGGGGTGACTACCCCGTCGTCGCCCAGCGTGGCACCGTAAAGGGTGCCGTGCCGGGTTTCAACGTAGCCGATCGCGGCCAGGGTGTTCCAGCCCAGCCCGCAGGTGGGATACTCGTGTCTGATGGTCAGGGTCGCGGCAGCGTAGGCCGACAGTGCGCGTTCCGATATATCGGTTGCTTCGGCCACCTGTTGAATCCAAACGGCATCGAGCTGCAGGCCGCTGATCGTCCCGACGTCGAGTTCAGGGAACTCGGCGAGGGTTTGGTCGCGTGCACTGTCGGTCGGTGAGGTCAACGCGATGAGCTTGGTGCGCAGGATATTCACCGTGGCCAATACCGGGGTGGCCGCAAATAATCCGAGCACACCGCACAGCAATGTTGCCAGGGCGACGATCCAGAGCCGTCGTCGTGATGGACTATTCACAGATCACGGTTGGCCAACCCGAATAGGCCCAACGCCAGGTTTCTTGGATCGGTTCGCCACTCGGTGGGGTCTTGGTCCGATGCACATCCACGGTGAAGCCTTCGCGTCCGCCGCGTTCGGCGATACATTCCGAGTCACTATTGCGGATGGTCGGTGAGGCCGTGTGGTTATACGGCTCCGACGTTGAGGTGGAGACGTCGTAGTAGTCCGAACCCCACAGTCGGGTATGGACTTCATTGCCGGCCAACCACATTTCCACGATCACGGGTGCATCGGTGTCGTTTTTCCACCGGACGTTGATCTGGCCTTCCCAGTAGGTGGATTCTCGACCCTGCGGGTAGCGATCGAACCAGCGCGAGTGCGGTTTGTGTTCGACGATTTCCATGCCGCCCAAAAAGCCGGCGTTATAGGCCATGGTCGCGATTTGCGACAGGCCACCGCCGATCGCGTTGGTGGTCACCCCGGATTCGACGACCCCCGAGGAGACGTAACCGTTGGCTTCTGTGATCGGGGCCAGGATGGCGTCGAGGTTGAATTCTTCACCGGGCATCACCACGGTCCCATTGACACGGTCAGCACCGATGCGCAGGTTCGCGGTGCGCGGCCCATCTTCCGGCGGGTATGGTGTCGAGAATTCGGCATCGACGTGGTTGACGTCCCAAGCCTCGGCGTCTTCCGTGGTGATTTCGGGTTCAACCTCATTGAGGTCCACCGTGATCGAACGGGTTTGTTCGCCGTTGAGATCCGTCATAATCTCTTCCACGAGCTGTTCGTCATCGACACCGCGGCCGGTGGAGCCGGGCACGACTTCTGGGCGGGCCGAACCCGCGGTGCCCGAGAGCCGAACCGTGGCGTCTTGATTGGTGGATTCAAAGGCTGGGTTATTTTGTGCCAGGGAGTCGGTCAGCGCGTCCCCGTCCAGCAGCAGTACCGGTCGCACGCCTTCAGCGTCCTCGGACTCTGAAGGCTCGTCGGTCGTGGGCTCGGTGTCTTCTGGGCTTTGTCTGGCGGCAGTTTGTTCAGCTGCACCTTCGAGCCGGACTTCGGCAGCAGCACCTAGCTGGGCGGGAGCCAGCTCGGTCGTGGCGTCATCCGCAGTAACCGTGTAGTTGTCGTCAACTAGCGGTTGGGCGGTGTCGGCGACGAACTCTTCCCATTGCTCAGCGGAAAGAGCCGGGGCCTCGGGGTCACCGGGTGCGGTCAGTTCGGTTTGTTCACTTAGCCATTCGGCGGCGACCAGCTCGGCGAGCGCCTCATCATCGACCGTGAACCCGTTGATGGGTTGGCTGTAATTCAGTTCGGCGCCTTCGTAGGTTACGGAGCCTTCGGTCGGGTCGAAGCTGAGTTGTTCCGTCAGCCCAGCAATGGTTTCGGCGGAGGCATCCTCTTCCACGGATGTTTCGGCCGACACATGGGCTTCACCAAACAGGCGCGCCCAGATCTCGACGGGGTTAAACGTCAGCTCCGTCAGGTCATCCAGGGTGGCCTCGACGTCGTAGCTGTAACCGGAATCGGCGGGCACAAACGTGGCCTCTTGCTCATCCACGGTCACGGTGATCTCACGCTGGGCACGCTCGGCGAAGGCGTCTTCCAGCCGCGGCGCCGCCTCCTGGGCAGACATACCCGAGACGTCGACCCCTTCTACGGTCAGGGTGGCCGGCAGGGAGTCCTGGGTCGCAAAAGCCGCACCCACATACGCGCCCCCGAGCAAGAGGATGAGGAGGACGAGAATCCATGGCCAGCGACGCTTTTTCGTCCGAGGCGTCTTGGCGCGGTCGTTGGGTCCGGTCGTGGAGCCGCCCGCAGCTGCTGTCAACGGGACCGGGTCGAGGGGTCGGACCGGCTGTTCTCGTGGGGTGTCGGCTTCAGCACTGAGCGGTGAGGCATACAGGCGCGTTGTATGAGAGATATCGTCATCGTTCTCCCCCGAGCCGGTTTCGGCTGAGGCACGCTCTGCAGCGGAGTGTTCCTCGGCGGTTTGCTTGGACTCGGCCCCCGACGTGCTGGTCGACGATTCGCTGGCTTTGAGCGCTGCGATCTGCTCCAGCATGCGAGTTTCGGGGTCGACCTCTTCGGTCACGGCATCAGTCGGCTGCGCATCAGCTGTCTCGGCAGCATCTTCATCCAGGCGTGCGTCAGCGGCCTCGGCGGCGTCGGCAGCCTGCGGCATCGCCTGGGTTTCGTCGACGTGGTGGGAGTGCGTAGTCTCGTGATCCTCGGGATCCTGCGATGGATCAAGGTGCTGTGGTTGTTTATCGTCAGCCATATGCTCTACTCATACAATACGGCGGCAGGATTCACCCCGCGACGCCGCCCAAATATATGCAACTGTTATATGCGTACAGGTGCTGGTCAAAATCTATCCTAAAGTGTGTGACTACTTACAGTATGACGCTTTATAGGGCTCGGCTAGACTCTTGGTGCGGTGTCATCGCCTAAAGTTTCTATCCCACCCGGCGCGTTCTGACACCGTCAAGAATACGACTCAGGCACGCCTTGAAGACCCTCAAAGGACCCCGTAGATGACGCACTCGCCCCAGGACTCGGTTGATCTGACCGATCCGGCCATTTCCCCGCACCGACTCCAGGAACTCGCCCAGACCCACCCTAACCTCTGGGATGAGATTCTGACCCACCCCAACGTATATCCGGGGCTGGCCGATTGGATTCGGGATCGTCAGCAAGAACAGGCCGCAGCCTTCGAGGCCGATGACACCATGGTTTTTGGTGCCGTAGAAACCACTGAGGCGGAAACCTCCTCGGTGGATCATGACGACGACGTACCTGCCGAATCGGACCCTGAGGCTGTCGAGGAAGACATTGACGCAGCAGATGCCCCCTCGGATCCGGCCGCTGCCGACTATGACCCCGCTGAAGAGTCAGCCACACCGTCCTGGGCCACGCCCGAACCGAACGCTCCGCAGCGCACCGATCAGGCGCCGTCGACCTCAGACCGCATCGGTTGGACACAGGACCCCTCCCAACCGCAGGCACCTGGCTCACAAACATCGCAGGGTGAACCGATCTGGGGTTGGCCCGGTACCGGCTCCTCGGCGGCGTCGCAGCAGCCTCAACACCAACAGCCTCCGCACCAAGAGTCCCAGCAGCAAGCTCAACAGCACTACCAGGCGCCAGCGGCAGGTTATGGTCAGCAACCACCGTACGGGCAGCAACAACAGCAACAGCCGCCGTATGGTTATGGTCAGCACTATGGGCAGCCCGCCTACGGTCAGCAGTTTCAACCACGCCCAGCCCGCCAGCGGACCCCGATCGATCTGAATAGCGCAGGCACCTGGGGATTATTCGTTGCTGGTGGGGCCGCGTTTATGACCCTGTTCGGGTATTTCTTTAGCCCAACCCTGTCCGGATTCGGTATGCCGACATCCTCGCACGTGGCCTCGGGCGGATGGATGATCCTGCTGCTCTTTTTAGCCACCGTCACGCTGTCGATCCTGCAACTGGTCAAACCGTCGGCATGGCTACGGTATTTCTTGATTGTGGTCAGTTTTGGCGCTGCGTTCACCATGATCGGCCGAACCACTGCGCTCATTGGGTTCTTCACCATGCAAAACACCAGCTTCTCGGTGATTTGGATGCTGTTTATGTCCCTGGTGCTCTTAGCCGGGATCATGGTCTACATCGCACCCAAGGCCGCCGACTCCAACGGTCAGTCCGGTAACCAGGGTCAACAGCCCGCCCCACAGCAACAGCAGTTTGGCTACCAGCCCGCACCAATGCAGCAGCCGGGTTATGGTCACCACCCGGGCAATCCGCCCTATGGCGGCTACGGCCAACAACCGGGTGGCTATCCGTCTGGGCCACAACACTAAACCAACATCATAAAAATAGCCCGGTGGATATCTCATCCACCGGGCTATTTTTGTGTTCTAGAAGTTAGCGGGCCGCGGAGCCTGTACTACTGCGGCGATTGCCACGACGGCGACCAGCAGATGCCCGTTCGGAGGTGGGCTGCTGTTCGGAGCGCTGACGACCACGACGGTTGCGTGAGCGCTGACCGTTACTTGGACGACCAGTCTCTTCACGGTCACGGTATGACTTGCTGGTGCGCTGATTATGCTGCACAGCGGGTACCGCAATATCGAGTTGGCGAGCCACCTCGTGGGGTTTCAAGAATCCACGCGGTCCTGGTACCAGCTGATCCAACACTTCCTCGGAGGCACCGTTGTCATGCTGGGTCGGAGAAATCTTGGCGGCACGCATCAGCTTGCGAACTTCACCGGTGAGGTCTGGCACGGCCAGGGTGATCACGGTACCGGCTTGTCCGGCACGCGCGGTACGGCCCGAGCGGTGCAAATAGGCTTTGTGTTCTGCTGGCGGATCGGCGTGAACGACCAGGGAGACGTCGTCGACGTGAATACCACGAGCGGCGATATCGGTGGCCACCAGGGTTCCGGCGGCGCCGTCATGGAAGGCCTGCAGGTTCCGGGTTCGCGCGTTTTGCGACAGGTTGCCGTGCAGCTCCAGTGCGGTCACGCCGCGCTGGCGTAGTTGCTTAGCGGTGCGCTTGGCAGCGTGTTTGGTTCGGGTAAACACAATGGTGCGACCTTCGGCTGCACACAGGTTCGCCAGCGTACGCAAGCGGTCATCGGGATCCACCGTGATGACGTGGTGGTCCATGCGGGACACGGGCGACACGGCCGAGTCGGCTTCGTGGACGACCGGGTTTTTCAGGTAGCGCTTCACGAGCACACTGACGCCGGCGTCGAGTGTTGCTGAGAACAGCATCTTCTGTGCGGAAGCTGGTACCTGGTCGAGAATGCGGCGTACCAGGGGCAAGAAGCCCATGTCGGCCATGTGATCGGCTTCGTCAATGACGAGCACTTCGATCTCGGACAGATCCGCGTGGCCCTGACCGATCAGATCCAGCAGGCGACCGGGGCAAGCGACTAGTACGTCGATACCGCGCTGCAGTGCCCGAACCTGTGGGTTCTGGCCGACGCCACCGAAAACGGTGGCTGCTTTCAGACCGGTTGCTGCACCTAACGGTGCAAAGGACTCGGCTAACTGGAGTGCCAGTTCGCGTGTGGGTGCGAGTACGAGTGATCGTGGACGACGACTCGAGGCGGCTTTCCCGTCGGTAAGTCGAGCTGCGGTTGGCAGCATGAAGGCATAGGATTTGCCGGACCCGGTGCGACCGCGGCCTAGCACGTCGCGACCGGCCAAGGAATCTGGCAGGGTTGCGGCTTGAATTGGGGTAGGAGTGGTGATGTCTTGTGCAGCAAGCGCTGTGGCGAGCTTGACGGGGACACCGAGTTCGGTGAAACCGTTCGCGCCGTTATCGTCAGCTGAAATAGGCATGGTGGAAGGACCGCCGTTTTGGGCGGTGTATTGAAGAGAAGTCACGAAAAAATGAATCCATCCGGGTAATAGAGAGTCCCCGGCCCTGGCACAGGCGGAGCGACTATACAAAGGCCACTCAACGCGGTACTGGCCGGCACCGGAAAAGAGTTTACTGTCCGGTTGGCTGTTCGCAGTCTACGCTATTGAACCCCAAATCGACGATTCGGGCCTCGCAACGCAGAATTCCGGGGCCTAAAACCAGCCGAGGCCAAGACCCGTGGCACTGGCCACAAGCCCACCCAGCACTCCGATGATCACCACAGCCCAGGCCGGTAATTTGGCGAACGTCAGCAGCGCAAAACACCCCACCGCAATGATCAGCGGGGTAATGCCGGTAATGCCGGAGGTGCTCACCGGATGAATCAGTGCTGCGGCGAGAATCCCGACGACGGCGGCGTTGGCTCCGGCCACACCGGCACGGATCAGGCTGGACTGCTGGAGCCGTCCCCAAAACGGCAGAACGGCTAACAGCAACAGGATACCGGGCACAAAAATCGCCACCAGCGCCACCGCAGCGCTGACCCACGCGCTGGCCCCGGAGCCCATTTCAAATCCTAGGTAGGCGGCGAACGTAAACAGTGGCCCGGGGACCGCCTGAGCGGCACCATAGCCGGCAAGAAACTGATCCTGTGTCACCGCAGCCGTGACCACGGGCTCTGCCTGGAGCAGCGGCAGCACGACGTGCCCGCCGCCAAAGACGAGGGCGCCGGCCCGGTAAAACGCGTCGGTGAGACTCACCCACGGATTTTCTGCCAGTACCGCAATAACAGGCAACCCGACCAGCAAGAGGACAAACAGTACAGCGCTAACGATGCCGACGCGTTTTGAGATCGCCACGGTCAGCGGGCTGGCACTGGAGTCCACCAGCTTGCGACACCACAGCATCCCCGCCCCCAGTCCCACGACGATGGCCACGATCTGCCCGAGGTTGCCCGGTAAAAACAGTGCCAGCAATACTGCAACCACACCGATGAGTATTCGGCGCAGGTCCGGCGTCAGCGCTTTGGCCATGCCCCACACGGCATGCGCGACCACTGCGACCGCAACGGCTTTGAGCCCAATGATCAGCCCTTGGCCCACGACGCCGTCCAAATTCACGGCCCCGATGGCAAAGAACACTAACAACAGTGCAGAGGGCAGTGTGAACGCCGCCCAGGCTGCGAGTGCCCCCAAGTAGCCGCCACGCAGCAGGCCCAGTCCGAACCCCACCTGGCTGGATGCAGGGCCGGGCAAAAACTGACACAGCGCTACCAGCTGGCCATAGTGCTGTTCGGTGAGCCATTGACGACGGGTGACCAGTTCATCGCGAAAATAGCCCAGGTGCGCGACGGGTCCACCAAAGGAGGTAACCCCGAGTTTTAGAAAAGCACGAAACACTTCTGACGGGCCGGAACGTGCCATAACTTCCTTTGTATTGCAGGTGCATCGGGTCTTCAACCGCACCTACCCTACCAATTGACAATATTGGCCGGTTCAGTTTGCGTCTGTTGAACTTTGCTGACATAGTCGATCATAGTTGTTCAAATTTGAACTACGTAAGTTTTGGTACTACCCAGGAGAAAATCCGTGCTCAAAATCGCAATCGTTACAGGCTCCACCCGACCAGGTCGCGTCAACCGCAGTGTCGCTGACTGGCTGGTTGACTACGCGCAGCAGCGTAGCGATGCAGCATATGAAGTGGTCGATATCGCAGATTTCAACCTACCCGTCCTCGACGAAGTCGCGCCAGGCCAAAATACCAAGGCACACTCGCAAGCTTGGTCCGCCAAGATGGCCGAATTCGATGGCTACGTGTTCATCACCGGTGAGTACAATCACTCCGTGACCCCGGCGTTGGCCAATGCCTTGACGTACCTGAACGCTGAAGTGAATAACAAAGCCGCCGGCATTGTCGGGTACGGGTCTGCCTTCGGTGTGCGCGCTGTCGAACACCTGCGCGGCATCCTGTCGGAATTACAAATTGCCCACGTTCAGAAACAGGGTATGTTCTCGCTGTTCACGGACTTTGAGAACTTCTCCACCTTCAAACCAACCGAACTACAGGCCGCTTCCGTGGAACCGATGTTCGACCAGCTCATCAGCTGGACCGAAGCCATGCAGACCGTTCGCGTAGGCAAGGTCGCAGTCAACGCCTAAGCCCTCACGGAGCAGCCGCCCACATCGCTGAGCGGCACACCCTGCATTCCCGACCTGTGGGTTCGTTCCATCATGAGCGAACCCACAGGTATTTTTTGCCCCTCCTCAGAGGAGACACGATCGACGATCGCTAGTCCCGGAAGGAAAACTCTTGGACAGCAGCCGGGTTGCGCTTGGTCCGGATCAGGTTGACTGCCATGGCCGCAAAGATCACAAACCCGACGTATCCCAGCAGTGGGTAGACGGTACCCACCAGTTCGGTAAATCCAATGAAGCCAAGGCCGAACGCTGCAATACCCACAACGATGGCAGCGATGCGGAAACTGCGAGTTTCCACCGTAAAGAAACGCGCGGTGAAGGTGTACAGCGTGGGTACGGCGGTATTGAAGATCATTGCTAAGAGGACCAGCGACATCGCCACGCCAATGCCGGGGTGTATCTCGGTGGCGATGATGAGCATTGGCATATCTGTGCCCACTAAGTCGTCAATGTTGAGGTAGAGCGACAGGTTAATGATGAGCGCAATGCCACCGAGCAAAAGCCCTCCGAGCACCACTCCGCGCTTGGCTGCCTTATAGTTTCTTTCGGTGGCACCGATAATCGCCAGAATACTGACCGTAATGGCCACGTTAAAGGACACGTGGAGGAACGCCGAGAGTAGCCAGTTGGGTGAGGCCAGTTGTTGCTGTGTCGCTGCCACAGCTTCCAGGTCTACCCCTGTGGTATCTGCGGTGACTGCCGCATATCCGGCCAGGGCAAGAATTAATACGAAGGCAAACGGCGCAAGTGAACTGATGACATCAAGGACCCGTCGCAAGCTCAGGAGCAACGCCAAAATCACGAGCACCGTCATGAGTGCATAGCCCACAATCGGTGGGATCCCGAATTGCTGCTGGACCAGTGAGCCCGCACCGGCGACCATGATCACGCCGACCCCGAAGAGGAAAAAGGCCAGCAGGATGTCGACCACCGCGCCGAGGTATTTACCGCAGATATGGTAAATCACGCTCTTGTGCGACCAGGCCTGCACGCGTCGTCCAAGGACCACTAGATAGTAGCCCAGCACCGGGTACAGCACCATGGTGACGATGCTTCCGACAATCCCCCACCAGCCATAACCGGTGAAAAATTGCAGTATTTCCTGGCCCGATGCATATCCGGCGCCAATAATGGTGCCGACGTAGACCCCGGCGATACGTAGTGTGGCTTTCATCTGACGACCTTGTCACGTGTTCTGTGGTGTGCTTATACCACCCCAACCCTAGCGGTTAAGTGACACATAACTCCCCAGATGATGCTGCGCATTACACCACCCAGCGCAGGTTTTCTGGGTGGGCGCCAGGGCCTCTACAGCACTGACATGGCGAGATCTCAAGTACTTATCGTCCCTGCGCTCTCATCTTGACGAGAATATCGATGTCTTCGTTTACCGCGAGCGCCTGTGCCGTGTGCCCCTTTAAACCGCACTCGACGAGGGTCGTCCTGTGTTGGCTACGAATTCTTCTGACCCCCTGCACTTTCCGTTACCGCACGGTTAGGCTGAAACCATGGATTCTCTTGCTACCCAATTAGCCGAAAAACTTTCCAACGTCGGTGTCAAAACCTCCTATGGCACACCCATAGAAGTTGACGGTGCCACGATCATCCCGGTGGCCCTGGCCAGCTTTGGTTTCGGTGCCGGAGAAGCCGAGAATGACGACACCAAGACCGACGAGGGTGGCGGAAGCGGCGGCGGTGGCGGCGGATTCTCTGTGCCGGTCGGCGTCTACGTGACTCGCAATGGCGCCACCCAGTTTGAGCCCAACGTGATCGCCCTAATGGCCGTGTGCGTTCCCTTGGTGACGGCCACCGGATTTGCCGTGGCGCGCGTCGTCAAAGCCCTGAAGAAATAAGCGACTAGGGAATGACGCGGCGTCCACGCCAACTATGGTTGGTCTGGTCGAAGCGCCATCGCTGGTGGGGTGCGGTCGTGAGGTCTAACCAATCAAGTCGCTGCAGTTTCACGCTGATCCAGGCAAACCGTTGGAATGCGGTGGAAGGATCATCGTTTGTATCCCCGCCGGCATCACCTGGCTCGCCGGGAACGGTGCGTGACACGTACGGGTGCTGACTCTGTGGTGCGAGACGCTGCCAGGCTCGCCAACGGTCCGCGTCATCGTCGACGACATTCGCGATGCCTTCTGCGCGCAATTGCACGGAGCGCTCCCGGTCATAGCAGGTCACCGCAACCGCAGGGTTTGCACGGATTTCGGCAACCTTCTCGGACCACGCATGCGTTGCGAAACCCAGGCGTTCTGGAGCTGGCAGGAACTCACGCAAGATGACGGACCGTGCTTTCGGTTCCCCACCGAGACCAATTGTGGCAAGGTTCATCAGGGTAAACCCGTTACCCGGTGGGGTCGCAGCCTCGCTTATGATCGACCACATCTGGGCCAGGAGCTCTTTTGTATTATCCATGGACTCGACAGTGACCTTGTCAGATATGGATTAGAACCACACGTCTGCTAGTAGCTCGTATGAGCGGTCGCGAACAGCAGGATCATAGGCATACGTTACGGTGATGAGCTCGTCGGCACCGGTGCGCGTTACGAAGTCATCCAGTTGCGCCTTGACGGTCTGTGGTGATCCCACGGCTTTGATGCGTAGCATCGAATGCTCCGAGGCACCAGGCCCGGTCATTTCATTAGGTTCCACCGGAGGTTGCAGCAGTCTGCGTTGACCAGTGTGGATGTCTTGGAACATCTGCTGCACCACGGTGAACTCACGTTCCGCTTGTGCATCCGTGTCTGCGACCATCACGTTGATACCGGCCATGACATACGGTTTATCGATCTGCGCGGTCGGCGAGTCCGTGGTGAACGCATCTTTATACACCTGGATGGCCTGATCAAGCTGATCGGGCGCAAAGTGCGATGCAACAGAAAATGGCAGGCCCAACTGTCCGGCGATCGACGCCCCATTGACGGTGGAACCCAGAACCCAGATGGGCACATTGGTGCCAGCAGAGACGGCCGAGACGATCGGCACGCTGTACGCCGTACCGGTTTCACCAAACCAACCCTGCAGGTCATAGATGTGTTGCGCGAACGCTTGGGGCTCTGCAGAGGAACGACTCAGCGCCTGAGCTGTCATCATGTCTGTGCCAGGCGCTCGACCCAGTCCCAGATCGATGCGGTCTCCGTGCATATTGGCCAGAGTCCCGTACTGTTCGGCGACCATCAGCGGCGCGTGGTTGGGCAACATCACGCCACCGGAACCCAGCCGAATCTTTTCAGTGCACTGCGCTGCCTGGGAGATTAACAACGCCGTTGAGCTGGCGGCCAGGTTGGGAGTGTTGTGGTGTTCTGCAAACCACAAGCGCTTATACCCAAGCTTGTCTGCCAATTGGGCCGAAGACATCGATGCAGCAATAGCATCGCGTGTGGTGGACCCCTCCGAAATAGAGACAAGATCCAGAATACTAAGTGGGACAGACAACGTCGACGACTTCCTTTCGATAGCACAGCCAGCCTGAGGGCAAAAGCATTATGGGTTGCAGCCTAGCTGGCTGTCCCGGCCAACGAAAAGCAGCCCGGTCTTTTGTCGTCATCTCGTGGCAGCCTCGAACTAAGTCGACAGCAAGCCGATGCCACAGGTGGCCAACCCTGCGATGAGGAAGCCCGCACCGATCCACAACAGGACCACCCACTTGCTCGGCTGGGTTCTCCCCTTGCCCATGGCAGAGAAGAAAAACCCTGCGGGCATAAAAATCGCAGCGAACAGGACTCCGGTCCGGCTGAGCCACATCCACACACCCGTCAAAGAGGTGGCTTCTGTGAGCATGAGACACACCAGACCAAGCACGATCAGTGTTCCAGCATGTGCATGACCTGCACGGTAGAAGGATTTCTGAAACCCCGTCACCTCAATTTTTCCCTGTGAGATTCGCGTGAGTAGCCAGCCGCCGGTAGTTACCGTGATGGCTGCCAGCAAGACGATCCCAGCGGTGAAGCGAGCTGCTTCTGAAAGTTCAAACATTTGGCACCCCCTTGGGGTCTGTGTTCGTACCAGTAATATAACACTGTTACAAAACCATGCGCAATACTATAGACTCAGAAAATGGCTAGACCACGAATTCACGATGAGACGGTGCGCTGGCGCCTGCTTGAGGTCGCCTCCGAGATCATCGCCCAGCAAGGTGCCGAGGCGTTGTCGATGCGCAAAGTGGCAGCGGCCGCGCACACAACAACAACGGCAATCTACTCGCTTTTCGGTAGCCGAGAAGCCCTCATCGAAGCCGTCGTCATTGAAGGCTTTACCCGCTTCGCCGAACATCTCAAAGCCGTGGCACACACCGATGACCCCGCCGCAGACCTCCTCGAACTCGGCAAAGCCTACCGAGCCAATGCGCTGCAAAACCCGCACTATTACCGCGTGATGTTCCATAGCGTCCATGGTTCGAACACAGCCGAGCAGAGCGCCGAAACCTTCGACATGTTGGTGGCCGCCATTCGACGTGCCACGCAGTGCAACGAAACCAACGGGAAGCTACGAGCCCACCGCCTCTGGGCCTATATCCATGGTCTGGTCAGCCTTGAACTAGCAGGCCTGGCGCGCACCAGCGAGGACCCCACCGCCACAGAACACACCTTCGAGGCCTCGCTGCGGGCTGCATCGTCACTCATCTGGGACCCAAACTCATGACCATATTTGATCTCAGCCACCCCATCCGTGCGAGCACACCGGTCTATCCCGGTGATCCGAGAGTGCAATTCACCGATGCACTGACCATCGCTCACGACGGCGCACAGGTCACCGAACTACACTTGGGCACGCATACGGGGACCCACTTGGATGCGCCATCACATATCGTCCCGGGTGGTCGAACCGTCGATCAGCTTGAGCTTCAACTACTGCATGGTCCCGCAACCATTCTCCGGTTGCGCAATGCCGCGGATGCCCAACAGGCAATTCAACGGCGAGACCTGCTCGCCATTCCGGACCACCTCTCATCGATCGTGTGTATCGCAACCGACTGGGATCGGTTCTTTCATCACAGCCTGCGCGAATATCATCCCTATATAGAGGCATCATTAGCCGAACTCTTATGGGATCGCGGGGCCAGGGTGCTCGGTGTAGACACGCTCAGCCCCGACGCCACAGCACATAATGTTGATGCATTCCATGTTCACGAATTCTGGCTGGGCAACGATGGCGTCATTGTAGAAAATCTGCGAGGCCTGACTCGACTCCCACAGCAGGTACACATGAGTTTTCTGCCTCTGCCGCTGGAGGAGCTTGATGGTTCACCAGTTCGCGCCATCGCATGGATCACCTGATCCAAGGAATAATTGGCGTGCCACCTCCCCCGCCCAAAGCGTGCACGACCTTGGGGAAGAACACCTAGCCGACGCACGTTCCGTTGGCCCTGCAAAAAGGTGGGATGTCATGATGACCTCCCGAGTTGTGTCCCGTTCGTCGTCAATGCTCCTGTTCTGAGTGGAAGCCCGTCGATAGGCTGGGTCTGCAGGTGTTTTGTAGCCGGGGCTACCGTCAGGTTGGTTCCTGCCGGCGAGGCGAATGAGTAGAGACACGTCAATGTGGTTCCGACCCCTTCTGGAAAGGATCGTCTCATGACTGACAACGATAAACAGCAGGTATCTGATCTGATTGTTGAACGGCTCGACGCCTGGGGTGTTGAACGCGTCTACGGCTATGCAGGCGACGGCAATAATCCCCTGCTCGGCGCCATCCGACGTGCTAGCAACGGCCCCACTTTTGTCCAAGCTAAACATGAAGAGAGCGCAGCTTTTATGGCAGTTGGGGAAGCCAAATACGGCGGCCGCGTCGGAGTGGTCTGTTCCACGCAAGGGCCTGGCGCAGTGCATATTCTCAATGGCCTCTACGACGCCAAACTCGACAGCGCACCGGTGGTCGCTCTGGTAGGTCAGCAGATGACCAGTGTTTTAGGTTCCGACTACCAGCAGGAAATCGACTTGCAACAACTATTTGCCGATGTAGCTTCGCCCTACGTCCAACTGGTGTCGACACCAGATCAGTTGCCAATGGTGATCGACCGAGCCTTTCGCTCTGCGTTAGCCAACATGCAGCCCACCGTGGTTATTCTCCCGCACGATGTACAGCAACAGGCTGCTCCAGACTTGGGCCAGGCACATGGTGAAGTGGTCACGGCGCCCCGCTGGTCCACCGGTCAAGTACTGCCTCGTGAGGTCGATCTTGACGCTGCCGCACAGGTCATTGAGGCTGGCGAGAAAATCGCCATACTAGCTGGCCGCGGCGTGAAAAATGCACAGCGAGAGCTCGTGGAACTCGCGGAACATCTCGGTGCCGGAATCACTACGAGCCTGCTGGGCAAACCCTACGTTGATGAGTCGCATCCGCTGGCCGCCGGAACCATGGGCCACTTAGGGACCACGGCTTCGGCGCATGTCCTACAGGAATGCGACACGCTGTTAATCATAGGATCCAACGATCCGTGGACGGAATTTTATCCTGCACCGGGACAGGCACGCGCGGTGCAGATCGACATCGATCCGGCGATGTTGGCTAACCGCTATCCGGTGGAGGTTGGTCTCGTGGGAGACAGCGGACCCAGCATGAAGGCGCTGCTTGAACGTCTCGAGCCACGAGGTGAAACGCCGTGGCGAACCGAAGTGGTCCGACAGATTCACAACTGGCACGAAATTTCGCGCAAGCGTGCTGAAATTTCGGCCGCTCCTCTCAACCCTGAGCTTGTGGTCCGACAGTTTGGACAGCGAGTTCCTAACAACGCGCAGCTAGCCGTCGACGTTGGGAGCTCGGTCTATCACTACGTTCGACAGATGAATCTGCCAACGACTGTGGAAGCACACCTATCGAGCACATTAGCCAGCATGGGATGTGCCGTTCCATACGGCATCAGCGCCAAAGAGCTCTCCCCGGACAGACCGGTCGTGATGTTGGCAGGTGATGGCGCAATGCAAATGCTAGGTATCAATGAGCTCATTACGGTCGCCGAACGCTGGCAAAACTGGCAGGACAAGCGTTTTATCTTGTTGATCCTCCATAACCAAGATTTGTCAGAGGTTAGCTGGGAACAACGTGAATCGGAAGCAGAGCCACGATTCGCAGCTTCTCAAAACATCCCAGAATTCGATTTCGCTGGGTATGCAAAGCTCTTGGGTCTCCACGGTCTGCGGATAGAAAGCCCCGACAAGGTGACGTCAGTACTCGACGAAGCCTTCGCCTTGGACAAACCGGTAGTCATTGAAGCAGTGACCGACCGAGACGTGCCGCTGCTCCCGCCGTTCCCACATGGCAAAGCGAAGCTCGAACCGATGCGGACCGGCCTCGAGGCCGAGGCAGATGCCGGAAAACACGGCCTGACCCTCCTGTCCGAATACGTTCGCATCGAAGAAGAACACCAGTGAGGTTGACGACACTATCGGATAAGCAGGACCCGAAGGAACCACCACCGCCCGTAGATATAGCGCCCGTGCCATTGAGCACCACGTGAGGCGGTGGGATAATGGGCTCATGGTGCCAGCTTCGGCCAAAGATCCGCTGGAACAAGACTCCTCAGCGGTAACAATCCGTGACCTCTATGTTCGGCGTGGTCGCACGGTGGTTTTCGATGGTCTCAATCTGCAGATTCCTCGCGGCCAAATCACCGGTCTGCTCGGTCCCTCGGGCTGCGGCAAGACCACGTTGATGCGCGCGGTAGTCGGCGTCCAAAAGATTCAAGGTGGCACAGTGGAGGTGCTGGGGAAACCGGCTGGTTCGCGTGCCCTACGACGCCTAGTTTCCTACGACACCCAGGCCGCCTCCATTTATGATGACCTCACGGTGCGCCAAAACCTGGACTACTTTGCCCGCATTGTCGGGGCACAGCGCAACGCCACCGAGCGTGTAGCCCACGAGGTCGGGCTGACATCTCATATGCGCAGTCTGGTGGTCAACCTCAGCGGTGGACAACGCAGCCGCGTTTCACTCGCGGTGGCACTTTTGGGCGCGCCCGAGATCATCGTGCTCGACGAACCCACCGTCGGACTTGATCCAACGCTGCGTCAAGAACTCTGGACCTTGTTTCGTAACCTCGCCCAGCGCGGAATCACCGTGCTTGTCACCAGCCACGTCATGGACGAAGCCCTACACTGCGACCGGTTGCTTCTGATGCGCGAGGGGAAGATCATTGCCGACACCACCCCCAGCGGCCTGCTGAAAAATACCGGTACCACCAATCCAGATGCCGCATTTCTTGCGCTCATCTCACGCTCCGAGAACCACTCTGCCTCGCATGGCAAACATGCCGCGCCACAGGAGCCGTCATGAGTCCTGCTCGCACACTGGCAACCACCGCACGGGTACTCAAACAGCTCAGCCACGACCCGCGCTCCATCGTCCTCCTGCTCGTGGCGCCCAGCCTGCTGGTGGGGCTATTTGCCTGGCTTTTTGACGAACAACCCCGGGTTTTCGATCAATACGGCGGTCCCCTGCTGGCATTGTTCCCATTTATCTTGATGTTTGTGATCACCTCGATCACCACACTTCGGGAACGTCGCTCCGGCACGCTAGAACGACTCATGACGACGACGATGAACAAACCCGACTTCATCATCGGCTACGGGCTGGCCTTCGGACTTATGGCCACGGCGCAAGCCGTCATTACCGTCACCTTCGCGGTTGTCGTATGCGGGCTCTCCGTCGAGGGGCCGGTCTGGCAGCTTGGCCTGGTCGCCGTCGTCGATGCCATCCTGGGAACTGCCCTTGGTCTGCTGGCGAGCGCTTTTGCGCGAACCGAATTCCAAGCGGTGCAATTTATGCCGCTGCTGGTCTTCCCGCAAATCATTCTGGGCGGGCTGTTCATGCCGCGCGAGGATATGCCCGACGTGCTCACGGCAATTTCGGATTGGCTGCCCCTCAGTCATGCGATTGACTCCATTAATGCCGTGACATCCGGGGAGTCCGGTCCGGATGTGTATGTGCCCCTGTTAATCGTTGCGGCGTTCGCGCTTGCTGCGCTCATCCTCGCGTCGCTTACTCTGCATCGACGGACCCCGTAGCTGCCGCTGACGACACGAACCGTATCCCAGAACGTCGAGGCAGGAGGCTTGGTGCAGTCGCTAGAACCGTTGTCTACCTTCGACCACTACGGAGCACAACCCCTGTCCGAGAGCCGTTCAGGGGCTGTGCTCTTGCAATTTTATCTAGGGTGTCCTGCAGCGATCAGGACAGTGCCGTGAGGATTGCATCCCGATAGACCGTATAACCTTCTGCCGTTGGATGCATCAGCGTCATCGGGTTGTTCAAATCGAAGCCCAACCACGGCTGCGCGCTGCCTCCGATCGCATGCTCGCCGAATGTCACCGGGGCGAAGACTACGTCGATCCCAGTCGCGGCCGTCGCCTGGACTGCACCGGCAAGCTGACCGTTCAGTGCCTCAACGGCTTGGTTCACCGCGATTTCCATCGGCGTCGTGGTCTGAGAAGCAAAAAGTTGGGGATAGCCGGTGACCACGATCGTCGCTCGCGGCGAGCGATCCTCAATGGCGCTGATGAGTTGCGCCATCTCTGGACCGACACTGGCCAGCGCCGCCGTGGCTTCCTGCACCGCCTGCTGGCAGGGTACGGAGGTCAGGGTAGGGTCTGTGGCGCATGCCTGAGCAACCTCAGTAATGCCTAAGTCATTGGCACCGGCCGTAACAGTTACCAGTGTGGTGCCGCGGTTGATGCTGTGCAGCTGCGTGGCTAATACATCATCGATCGTGGCTCCAGAACATGCCGGCTGGCGCAACAGATTATGAAACGGCACCGCATCAATCTGTGACGCGTAACCACTGGAAGTCCGGACGCAGGAGTCGAGCGCGGTTCCGGCCCCCTGACCTGCTGCATATGAGTCGCCCAGTGCCACATACTTGGCCACGGGCGATTTAGCGGAGTTGGCGAACGCGGGGGCGACGCTCAGCGGTGCGAGGAGTAAAGCAATGAATGCTGCGGCAAGAGCGATGACGCCCCACCGAGACAATGAGCGTGATTGTGTCATAGCCCACAGAGTACCGTCAGGCGGCGGCTACAGGTAGAGCTCTCGGCGCACCGGTGCGGGCGTGCAAGCGGCATGTCAGGCCGTCACGAACGACATTTTGCGAACCACCGTCCCCAATACTCGTCTTGACGTGTCCAGACAGGATCAGCACTACCGCACTGCGCGCCGTGTTCACTGACGAATTGTTCTTGAGTAGCAACAAGAGTTTGTAGAATCGGACCCCAGATGACCTCGAGGCACGCAGTCCGGCCAAACGCAAACAGCCTCCGACACGGATCATTCCATGTCGGAGGCTGTTACTGTCTGTGCGCGAGGGGGGACTTGAACCCCCACGTCCGTGAAGACACTGGCACCTGAA
>CAZAAP010000010.1:14069-28244 GCA_964482935.1 uncultured Enteractinococcus sp. | reverse complement strand
TTCAAGGAGCTTTCTTGTCTCAGCAGTCCGCTCGTGTTGCGAGCACTCGTCCACGTCGTCCACGTCAGCGCCAAATGGTCATGGAGGTTGTGGCCGTTGAGGATCTGTCCCCGACCTTCCGCCGCATCACCTTCGGCGGCAACGATTTTGAACTCTTCCAAGATTCTGGCGCCGTGGATAAATACGTCAAACTCCTGCTGCCGCAAAACCCAGAAGCCGGACTGACCCCGCCGTTTGATTTAGACGAGCTGCGCAAAACGCTGCCAAAAGACGAGCTGCCTTTGCGTCGCACTTATACTGTGCACTCGGTCGATCCCGAAACCCAGACGTTGAAAATGGACTTCGTCATCCACGGTTCCGACGGGCTTGCAGGTCCGTGGGCAGAACACGCCAAGGTGGGCGATCTGCTGCAATTCTCGGGCCCGGGCGGCAAATACCAACCGGATCCACAAGCCGACTGGCACCTGCTGGCCGGTGATGAAGCCGCGATCCCCGCAATCGGAGCCGCCCTGGCAGCCATGCCGGACGACGCCGTCGGCCACGCCCTGATTGAGGTGGCCACCGCCGATGATGAATGGGACCTGAGCGCACCGGATGGTATCGAAATCACCTGGCTGCACCGTGGTGGACCTTTCACCCCAGCATCAACCGTCATTGAACAGGCCGTCAAAGATGTCCCGTGGCGCGAGGGCCGCGTCCAGGCGTTTGTGCACGGTGAGCGCGAAATTATGAAGGGCCTGCGCGTCTATCTCCATGATGAGCGCGGCGTAGATCGAGCCGATTTGTCCCTGTCTGCTTACTGGGCCTATGGGCGTGCCGAAGACGACTTCCAGGCTGAAAAGAAACTGCCGATCGGTCAGATTTATTCAGAAACCGGCGTGTAGTACGCAACACCCACAATCCCTTACGCCTCAGGGAATTTGTCTGGTGGTCGTACGACCATGACGGATCCTGACGACCGCCGGACGGTCCCTGAGCCCAGCTGCGGATGGAACATGCGCGACGCCAGCGATCCGGTGGCGCCCTCGCCGATGATCAGCAGTCCCGCGGTCAGCTCGGTCTGTAACCGCACTAGCTCTTCTTCAACCTGCTGCCCGTAGCGGGTATGCAATTGTGCCGGTTCGACCCCTGCAGCGATCGCAGCTTTGCGGTGGCGTTCCAATATTGCCTGTGCGTCCTCGCCGGTGGTTTCACGCTGGGTCGGTGTCATCGGTCTGCCGCGCAATAAGCCTGCGGTCAGTGTTACGTGCACCAGATGCAGCGGGGAAGTGGTCGCCCGGCATAATTCCACGGCGGTCAGCACCGCGTGGCGGGACTCATCGGTTGCATCGACCCCCACCAGTACCGGGGTTGGGAAAAACACCATGGGTGCCTCCTCATGCTGGCTGATCAAATGAATGGGATTATCACGGCCACGGTCAGTGCGAGCACCCCGGCTGCGTACCAGCGGTAGTTTCGATACCAGGGTTTGCCGTGAAGCTGCTCGGACTCTTGAGCCCACGTGGCCTTGTCGAAGGTGACCTCTTTGATGCTTGCGGGTTCGGGGGCCGGCGTCATGAGCGACAGTGCCACGAAGGCGATAATGCTCAGCACGACCATAATGCCGGTTGCGTACAGGAACTGAATGTTGTGCAGCCCCAGCAACTCGCCGGTGATGAACCCGATGAGGCCGATTGGGGTGACCCCGGCCAGCGTCCAGAACGCGGCCTGGGCGGAGGCACGTTTCCAGAAGATGCCGCCGATCAATACGATCGTCACCGGCATCGTGACGTAGCCTAAGAATGACTGGAAGTACTGCACGATCGTGTCGAAGGTCAAAATGACCGGGGCCCAAGCGACGGCCACCACCATGAAACCGGCCACGAGCCAGCGGCTGATCCGCAGTAGTTGTTTGTCACTGAATTCTTTTTTGCTGGTCTTGATGAAGTCATTGACCACCAGGCTGGATGCGCCGTTGAGGACCGAGTCCAGTGTTGACATCAGGGCGGCAAGCAGCGCGGCCACGACTAGCCCACGAATCCCGACCGGCAGATATTCGAATATCAGCGACGGCCAGGCTAGATCCGGATTCTCAAGGTCCGGGAAGACCTCGCGAGCCAGAATGCCCGGGAAGATCAAAAGCACCAGGTAGGGCAACTGCATGACACCGGCAAACAGGGCACCCCAGCGACCGTGATCGAGGTTTTTGGCGGCTAGGACGCGCTGGACTACAACGTGGTTGGTGATCCAGGTATAAAGCCCCAACCAGATGACCCCGGTGAAGATCCCGGGCCAGGGCATGAAATCGTCATCGGCCGGGGGTGCGACCGTGAATTCTTCGTCGGGTGCTAATTGCGGGAAGATGCCCCAGTCGAAGCCGAATTCAGCAAACACCACGATAAAAATGGTGCCCGCTGCAATCAGCAACAGCACCCCTTGGATCGTGTCGGTGATCATCACCGCTCGCAGCCCACCCAGGATCACATAGACGCCGCCCAGCACGGCGATCATAATCACGTGGACCATCAGGGGTATATCGGGGTAGAGCAGGTTGAGCACAAGCGCACCGGCGAACATTCCGCCGGCCGAGTCGATGAGCATCCCGGTGAGCACCGTGAACCCAGAGAAGGCATACCGGGAGCGGCGGTCGTAGCGTTTCTCTAAGAACTCCGGGACCGTCGTGATTTTTGATTGCAGATAGATCGGCAGGATGAGGACCGCGAAGAAGACCAACACGATCGTGGCCATCCACTCATAGTTCCAAACCGAGAT
Source organism: uncultured Enteractinococcus sp. (assembly GCA_964482935.1). Lineage (GTDB taxonomy): Bacteria > Actinomycetota > Actinomycetes > Actinomycetales > Micrococcaceae > Yaniella. Next base: position 25,493 of record CAZAAP010000010.1, on the reverse strand, counting down.
GCCGGTATCATAACCGGCGCCTGCCAGGCCCAGGAATTGGGTTCCCGAAAAATTCGTGACGATCAGGGAGAAGCCGACCAGCGGCCAGATCATCCCGCGCCCGGCCAGAAAGTAATCGTCAGAGTTCTTCGTGCCGCGACCAGACCAGAAGCCGATGGCAAGAATCCCGACGGCATAGAGGCCGATGATGGCTAAATCGAGTCCCGCAAGTTCAAACTCCGGCATGGTGCTCCTCGAATAAAGTCAACGCAACTTACTCGGTACCACGTGCTGCAGGACACAGTACGCGGGCGTTACTCTTCTGACAAGAGACGATCGACGGCTAAAACCTTCTGGGATATACAAATGCCGGAGGCTGCGTCATACATCAGACGCAGCCTCCGGCAGGAACACGCGGTGGTTTACCGACTACATTTTGGAGGTTTCGGACTGTGTAGGTGTTGTCCCAGCCATTGCTGGTTGGTGAGGATTGTCCGCCACCACGCACTTGGACAACGGCAGTTCTCTCCTATGCCATTTATCCCAGTCACCACTCGCTTCGAAGTGATAATCGATGCGGATGTCGCGAGTTTCTTTCAACATCACTGTTCCGAGCAGACCCAATGCGGCCATCGCGAGCAGGTAGATGACAATCGCCCAGGTGGTGCCAAAGCCGTTCATCAGCAGCTCGGCGATGGTTGGGGCGAATGCGCCACCCAGAATCGCACCGAGCGCATAGGAAATTGAAACACCCGAATAGCGCACAGAGGCCGGGAACAGTTCGGCGTACCAGACCGCCTGTGGACCATAGGTCATCCCTAAGCCGATGGCCAGCAGTGAGGTACTAATCAAGACCCCACCCACGCCGAAGTTTTTGATGAGCTCGAACAGCGGGATAATACCGGCGGCCTGAACGAACCACCCCAGCCCCATAACGCGACGTCGTCCGAATTTATCGGCCAGCCAGCCCGAGGTGAGCGTAGAGACCAACCAGACTGCAGCGGCAACCAACACCGCCAGCTGGACGCCGACCTGATCGTAACCAAGGCCGCCATCCGTGACTGGACGGGTCGCAACACCCTGGATGTACCCGCCGGTGATCATGTACCCGGAGGCACCGTTGCCAGCAATCAACAGGATGCCGAACATTACGATGATACCGAATTTCGGGAAAAGTCTTGGTGGCTTCATGCTGGGTCGGCCGGCATCTTTATCGTTGCTTTTGATCTCAGCGATCTCATTGAAGACCGGGGATTCATCCACGGCAGACCGAACGAATAAACCAACCGCGACCAAGACCAGCGACAACAGGAATGGAATGCGCCATCCCCAGTCATAAAACGCTTGACCAGGAGCGATCCAGGTCACGACAGCCATCACAGCGGACGCCAGCAGCATACCGGTGGGCACACCGATTTGCGGGAAGGCGCCATAGAATCCACGACGGCCCTTCGGTGCGTACTCAACCGACATCAAAACGGCACCGCCCCATTCACCGCCTGCGGAAATACCCTGCAGAATGCGCAGCGCCAGCAGCAAGAATGGTGCCCATAGACCAATTTGATCGTAGGTGGGCAGCAGACCCATGGTGGTCGTTGCAATACCCATCATGATCAGGGTGATCACCAGCAACGGCTTGCGTCCAAAGCGGTCACCGAGGCGACCAGCGATAGCGGCCCCGAGTGGGCGGAAGAGGAAGGACAAGCCAATGGTTACCAGCGAGAAAATGCGCTGATATTCTTCACCCGCCGGAGCGAAGAACAGTTGGGCAAACACGATGTTTGCCGCAAGAGCGTAAATGAAGAAGTCGTACCACTCGATGACGGTCCCCACGAGGGTTCCGGTCAGGACGCGACGACGTTCTTTAGGTGTAATTTCTTTTGCACCGCGGCCCGTCTGAGAAGACGATCCGACTGCGCTATTTGTAACCTGTGGAGGCATAGCTGTGTTTCACCTTTCATTGCAACGGATCTAACTTTCCTCCTCTTTGCAGTACCGTGCAAATCATTAAAAACGCACAAAAACTGTCGGTTCCGTGAATCGGGGCACCGCCGGTCACGAGAGCGTCACATAGCGCGCAGGCGAATACCTCGTGAATTCAATGAGAACTGTTGGATATTTTTGCCCAATTCGTCACAGGGTTCCCGCAAATCGGTCACAAAAATTTGTCGCCGCTCAACTATTGTATTTTTCGGCTACCTCATTTTTGCTGTCGCTACCAGCGGAATGGTGATAATTCTAATGGTCTGTTGTGACCATCGACTCAGGCGCCAAGTAGCGCCCCGTAACCGACTCGGAGACCTTGATCAGGCCCGCCGGAGTGGTGGCAGCAACGACCCGGCCACCCTGCGCTCCAGCGCCCGGTCCTAAGTCGATGACGTGATCGGCTGTGGCGATCATCGCCTGGTGATGTTCCGCGACGACAACGGTGTGTCCTTGCGCGACGAGCCGATGTAATTGTCCGTTCAACAGCGCTACGTCCGCCGGGTGCAGACCGGTCGAGGGTTCATCAAAGAGGTACAGGGTATGAGCGGAGGTATTGCGTTGCAGTTCTGTGGCAAGTTTGATGCGTTGTGCCTCCCCACCTGAAAGTTCGGTGGCTCGCTGGCCCAAGGTGATGTATCCTAAGCCGATTGCTTCCAACGCGTGCAATGCCCGCATGACCTGGGCGTCGTCGGCGAAGACCGTGTGAGCTTCCGTGACGGACAGGGCCAGAATGTCGGCCACGGTATGGCCGCGCCAGGTGATCTCAAGTGTTTCGTGGTTGAACCGTTGACCGTGACAGACCGGACAGGTGGCGTAGGAACCGGGCAGGAAGATGAGCTCAACTTCAATTTGGCCAAGTCCAACACATTCGGGGCAGCGACCCTCGGCAACATTGAACGAGAACCGGCCGATGCCCCACTCACGGCGACGTGCCTCATCCGTGTCGGCAAAGATTCGTCGCACCCGGTCGAACAGGCCGGTGTAGGTTGCCACGACCGATCGGGGAGTCCGTCCGATGGGACGCTGGGTGATGTGGACCAAGCGTTGAATTTGCTCGAGCCCCTCAACCGCTGTGACGGTGACCTGATCGCCGTTGTCGGCTGTATCCTCGGTGGGCTCATCGCTGACGGTCGTGGAGACTCCCTGTTTGACCAGACCACCAAGCACATGGGTGACTAGCGTGGATTTCCCGGAACCCGAGACGCCGGTCACTGCGGTCAGCTGACCCAGGGGGATGGTGACATCTTGGTTCACGATGGTCCGGGCGGTAATGCCGGACAGAGTCAATTCGCCAACTGCGCTGTGGCGTGGCTCGGTGTTAAGCTCAAGTGGTCCGGGTTGTACAAAACGCGCGGTGATGGACTCTTCAACACCGCCCAACCCGTGGGTGGGGCCCGAATAGATGATGCGGCCACCTTCGACGCCGGCCTTCGGTCCCACATCGATCACCCAGTCTGCTTGAGCCACCAGGGACATGTCATGTTCCACGAGCAACACTGAGTTGCCGTCGGTGATAAAGCGCGCAAAGAGTTTCGACAGCGTATGCTTTTCTGCCGGATGCAGCCCAGCCGATGGCTCATCTAAGACGTAGGCGACCCCGAAGAGCCCTTCTCGCACCTGGGAAGCGAGCCGAAGCCGTTGGAGCTCGCCGGTTGACAGCGTATTGGCTGGCCGATCCATGGACAGGTGTCCGAGACCCAGGTCCGTGATGGCTTGCAGTACGGCCAGGGTCGTGGGCAAAAGGATGCGTTCGGCACTCGTTGCTGGACCGTCGTTGTGAGGATCCACTGCCTCAAGCTGTTCGTGACGATCTGCTAAACGTTCCAGAAGCGCATCGAGGCTCAGGTGGGTGAGTTCCCAAATGTGCGCCCCGAGATACCGAACCTGTAGGGCAGCAGGGTTGAGTCGGTGACCATCGCACGTCGGGCAGGTGCGTGAGGTGAAAAAGCTCAGGGCTCGCGCCCGGTTCTTTTGCGATTGTGTGGCAGCCACGGTGCGTCGCAGATATCGGGCGACCGATTCCCATTTGCCCTCATATGGGCCTTGGGTTCGGCCGGCTTCTCGCACTGGGATTACCGTGATGATGGGGGTTTCGTCCGTATACAGAATCCAGTTCCGGGTTTCTTCATCGAGTTCGCGCCACGGGCGGGCGGTGTCGACTCCCAGCGTTTCGAGGATTTCGCGGAAGTTTTTACCCAACCACGCGCCGGGCCAGGCAGCGATCGCGCCGTCCAGGATGCTGAGATTCGGGTCGGGCACCATGAGTTCTTCGGCGGGGTCGAATTGTTTACCCTCACCCTGACAGTCCGGGCACATGCCTTCGGTGGTGTAGGGCGAGAAGTGTCCGGCCGTCAGGCGGCCCCCGGCGATACCGTGGGAGCTGTCTAGGATCTCCTCGGGATGATCGCCAGCTCGCGAAAACAGTAATCGCAGCGAGTTCGACAACGCAGAAATGGTGCCGACATCCGAGCGTGCTCCACCGGCCGAGGTGCGCTGTTCGAGGGCAACCGTGGGTGGCATGCCCTCGACGAGTTCAACCTGTGGGTCGACTGCGGAGCCGATGAGTCGCCGCGCAAAGGGGGCGACGGATTCCAAATATTTCCGTTGAGCCTCACCATGGACCGTGCCGAAGGCCAACGACGATTTGCCAGACCCTGACACTCCGGTGAAGGCGACGACCGCTCCGCGCGGGAATTCTACGGAGACGTTTTTCAGATTGTGCAGCTTGGCTTCGACGACGCGCACGAAATCAGCGTCACGGTATGTTGTCATGACCACCCTTTACTTATTGCGACACTTCAACGCTAGCTGCCGCTAACTGGAGCGTAGTGGATTGTGCCGTCATCTTGCGCCACCGCACCGTCACTGAGTTTAGCGGTCATGAGTTGACCCGGTCCCATGATGTGCTCGACCTTGTGGTCCTTGAGAATCAGATAGTCAGCGATTAGCCGCCGGTGGCAGCGCCACCAGACGGCCTCGGAGCACATGACCGTGGTGGCTTGCTGTGCGCCCAGTTCTTCCAGCTCGGTGAGTGCCTCATGAAACTCGTGTGTGAGTGCGTGATCGGCGTAGTTGTGAAAACTCCGGTTTTGCCACCAGGCGTTAACGTCGAAGGGGATCTCTTTGCTGACGTTGCGCCGACCGGTGAGTCCTTCGCTGCGCGACAGTTCGATGTCGTGTTCGGCGAGGAATTCGCCGAGGGCATCTGCGTTAAAGTGCGGGTAACGTTTCGATCCAGGAAGTTTTCTGACGTCGACCACATGGTCGATCTGGTGTTCCTGCAGAAGCTCAAGAAATTCCTCAAGCGTCCGGTTGGAATGACCGATGGTATAAAACACTGGGTCCACGCCAGCCTCCCTTCACTCACAAAACGTGACGCATCGGAAGAACACGATGGTGTCGTTCCGATGCGTCACGAGCGAATACCGTACTAGTCGGCTGCTTTGATCAGGATCCGACCGTCTTGGGCTCGCACATCCCACATGGGTTGAGCGGAACCGGCCGGGCCGCGCATCGGGGTGCCATCTTCGATGCGGAATTTACTTTGGTGCCACGGGCACACGATGCAATCGCCTTCGATCTTGCCCTTATCCAGTGGGCCGCCGGCGTGAGCACAGGTCGCTGACATTGCACGCAGCCCACCCTGGTGACGAGTCACGACCACCGGCGTCTTATTCGCTGTGACCCGGAGTAATTGGCCGTCTTGGACGTCATCCTCGGCTGCAACGTCGATCCATTTTTTCGTGCGCTGTTCAAACGCTGTGTGGTTCACGCCGACGCCCATGTCGAAGGATAAGTGGCCGCCAAGATAACCTGCCCCCGTGGTGAACCCTAATCCGACCAGGGACAGTCCGGTGCCCAGTTTATGTCGACCGTTTTTCCGCGCCACCCAGGATAGGGCTTGGAGGGTCATACCCCAGGAATTGGCGAGTGCATGCGCCATGCCGACGCGTTGTTCTTTGCCATAGGATTCCGACCAATCCGAGGCACCGGTGACTGCGGCGGGGATTGCAGATAAGATCCCGAGCCCTACGAGCCGCTGGCTCGCCGGACGCATTTTCTCGCCACCGGTAAAATCCAGCACAGTGGCCATAGTCCAAGCACCGATCGGCACATCGGTCAGTGGCGGATGTAATTGATGCCCGGCCCACGAACCCGACAGTAAATATTTGATGGTATCCGGAGCGGTAGCCTTCGAGACCACGTTGGAAAGTGGCTCCGAGATCTTGTCTAAAGATTTTTCTTGTTCGATACGTTTGATGACGCGTGATAACCCAAGCATGTGCTGTTCCTCTTTCGTCAGTCAGATGGCAGATCAGCTGCTGTTTCACCAATATCTTGTATCGGTCGTAATACCGCCACCTTAGCTTTTGACTGGCGGTTTTGGCATCCCCCAACAGCCTCAAACCCAGGAAGAAAGTCGTGGGATGTGTCAGTTTGAGCAGTCCATATACCGCTATTGCGCATTCTTTGGTGCTGCCAGTAGATGTTGCCCCGCGAGACCGCACGAAAGATCGTAGAGCAATATGCGGAAAATAGCGCTATCACCTGGCAATATTCTTCACCGAGACCGGTGAGAGCTGTCCATGTGACAATTACACTATGGACGAGCAGACACATGAACGCATCAGGGCCGCTATCGCCCGCGTGCCACGCGGCAAGGTGGCATCGTATGGCGACATCGCCGCCATGACGGATGCACCCAGCCCCCGCACCGTGGGTTGGGTGCTGAAGGAAGACGGCGGTGACCTGCCTTGGCAACGCATCGTGCGTACCGACGGAACCGTGGCCAAACCACACCAACTTCCAATGCTTCGCGACGAAGGCTTAGAGATCCCGGGCGATAAGATCGATATGCAGCGCTACCGGTGGGACCCCGACGAGACGTGAGACGAGGTTAGTTGCCGAAAATACTCAGTCGATATTGCAAGGGCGTCTGACCGTAGGCCTGCTCAGGGTCGTCGTATTCGATGATTGGCAGTGTCGGGCCAAACTGTTCGATTTGGACCAAAGGGTTGTGCTGGTCGATATCAGCCACGATCGTTGTCGGATAAAAATACCCGAGCTGATCGGCATTTGGGTTGCCACCGGTGACGATGGTGGCCCGATAGGCGGACCTGTGCCTGCTTCTAAGCTGTCAGAATGTGTTCTGATTGACTAGCAAGCGTGTGCAAAGAAGTAGCAATTGTGTGCATGTTCGCCCTTTGAGCCCTACACTCGGGCCACGAATAACTGATGTCGTTAGATTGTACCGGGCGGGTCGTTTGAACCTGGAGGACCTAGTGTCCGCTGAAATCACGCTCAGCGCTATCACTCAAGGTTATGAGAGGATCGCGACCCGAGTGAACCGGATCGTCATCACTGATCTTTTAGGGTTGGGGTTTGGTGGGTGGAGTGGAACGGCGTGCTACTGATCCTGGCCCCGGGGGTAGGGATTTCGCGAAGATTCCGGCACCCACGAAACCCAGGGCCGCGATTGCCCAAACACCGAACGCTAGGGTAGAGATCGCGGTGACCGCTGAAATCAGCAGAGGACCGGTCAGCGTGCCGGTATCTGAGAGCAATCGCCACAGGGCCAAAAACTTCGGGCGGCCCACGGTCGGGGAGTAGTCCGCCCCTAAAGTCATGACAATGCCTGCGCCGAAGCCATTACCCAACCCAATGAGTATGGCCGCGACCATCAACCATCCAACCGTGCCCGTCCAGGGCACCACCGCAGTTCCGATCGCCAGCCCGGCTAAACACGAAACGGCTACGACCCGGCGGCCTTTGCGGTCCATCAACAGCCCGGATGGATAAAACATAATCAGATCGACCGCTCCGGAGACACCGTAAATAAGCGAAGCCTGAGCCGGGCTGAGACCAAGGTGCTCGGCCCACAGAGGGATCACGGCGGTCCGTGACGCCCGCATCGCCGCTAGACACAACACGCCCAACCCGGCGGAGGATAACACTCGCCAATGTTCTTTGGCCAGCGACGTCATGGTTGGATTGGTGATGATTTCGATCGGGTTGGTCGTGGTCGATTCGACATGTGTTGCTGCGGCTGGGTCTGTGAGCTCTTCAATAAACAACGACACCACCACGGCGATACCCATGCATACCGCGCCGACGGCAAAGGCACCCTGCATACCTATAAACGATTGGGCGAGCGCACCGAGGAATGGTCCGACAAATGAGCCGATCCGAAGCATGCCGCCCAGCGATGACATGGCACGAGCCCGGTGAGACACGGGGACTGCCACGGCCAAATAGGATTGACGAGCGAGATTGAACCCGGCCCCCGCCATGCCGATTAGAAGAATCCCAACGGTGTAGCCGGCAAAGTCATAGGGCGAGTCCAGACCAAACCATCCGGCCACCATGCCCCAGGCGATGGTTACGCCCAGAGTGCCGACGAAGGCCGAGACGATCATCGTTACGCGTTCACCGGCACGTGAGGCCACCTGTGCCGCGGGCGCATTGGCGATCAAGGAGCCAATGCCGATTAACGTGACAGTACTCGCCGCGACAGCAAGGGACACCCCAAACTGGGTTGAAGCCCCGGCAATGGCCGGCATGATTGATCCCAACCCGATGGCATAGATTAATGAGGGCGCGTAAATTTGAAAAGCGTTCGCAAGGGGTTGTGCACTGCGGGACCGGTTTAACATGCATCCTTCTCGCTGTCGGCCTGCATGATGCAGGAAATGTCTCTTTCTTGTCTAGGGTACGTTGACCGTTAAAAAAATGTTCAACGACTAAAGACATTTAGATTTTCAAATGCCACTTTCGCCTCAACCGCGCGTTCGCATGGGGGTATCAACTTTGCATGCCAAGGTGAACCGGAAGAACTTGAGATACCTCACGTCAGCGGCGGTTTTCATTCCGGATATGTTTCGTTAGGTTGGAATATGGAAGTGATATTCCACGGTTTGTTCGTGACCCCAACGATACCGACGGAACCCCGTTGGAATCAGAACGGAGGAACACCTATGACAACGAATCCGGAGTCATCAAACCCGCTGGCCTCGACCGGAACCGCATCGCCTGGAGCCGGGAATGATCCCAAAGAGGCCACTCGTCAAGAAGCGGATCGACTCAAAGATCACGCACAATCAGCAGCCAGTGACGTAGCTGGTACTGCAAAAGAAGAAGCACACGCTGTGCAAGATGAAGCCATGGCGCAGGCTAGATCTTTGGGCCAAACGGTTCAAGATGAAGTCGCCGTTCAGGCTTCTACGCAACAACAACGGTTGGCGGAACAGTCCCGCACTGTGACGGACGACCTGCAGCGCATCAGCCGCGGGGAAAGCCCGCAGTCCGATATGGTACTTCGCGCGGTCTCTACCGTGGCAGATCGTGCTGAATCCTTCACCCGCCAGCTCGAAACGAAAGAACCTGGTGACCTGCTACACGACGTTCGTCGTTTCGCGTCTCGCCGTCCTGGTGCCTTTCTACTCCTGGCAGCCGGAGCTGGTTTGTTGGCGGGTCGACTCACGCGCGGCCTTCGTGATGCAAGCTCTCAAGAAAGTAGCGCTTCCGCAGAAGCCAGCAATCCACCACAGCCTCGCGCGGGCACTGACCGGACTCTTCCGCAACGCCCGATTGCGCACCCGGTGCGCGGTACCGAAGCTCTGGGCACCCAACCAGACGTTGAGCACCCACGCACAGATTTGGGGGGAGGTCGTCTATGAACTCCCGCCACGTCCACGATGCCGATCCAAGCCGTTCGAATCGAGGCGTAACCAACCCGGCAGCGGGTGCAACCGAAGCGCCGGACACTCAGGCTGAACGTCGAGCGCGAGAGGAATCGCTGGGTGAAATGTTTGCCCGGTTGTCCCAGGACCTCAGCACCCTGGTTCGCCAGGAAGTCCAGCTGGCCAAAGCCGAATTAACGCAGTCTGCCAAACAGGCAGGAGCCGGTGCCGGCATGATGGTCGGTGCGCTTATCGGTGCACTCTTTACGCTGTTGTTTCTGTCGACCGCACTGATGTGGGCTCTTGGTAGCGTCATGCACTTTGGTTGGGCGGCGCTCATTGTCGCCGTCATTTGGGCCATCATCGCAGCGATTCTGGCGATGGTAGGCAAGAAGAAACTCGAAGAAATCAAAGGTCTACCCCAAACGCAGGAGACCATTGAAGAGATTCCCGCGACTGTTGACCCCAGGAAGGAGACCCCATGAGTAACAATCCTGAGGAGATCCGAACCAATATTGAACAGACCCGAAGTGAACTCGGTAGAGACGTTGATGCGCTTGCCGAAAAGGTCGATCCCACCAAAGCTGTCGAACGTCAAAAAGACAAACTACGGGACCGTGTCAGAAACATGAGCGAGGCCGTCATGGGCTCACCCGATTCCAGTGGCCAGGGCGTATCTGGTGCCATGCACGAAGCGCAGGACCGTGCACAAGACATGGCACATCAAGCCGGGGAAGCCGTCCAAAACCTTCCCGATAGAGTCACCTCGGGCACTCGGGGGAACCCGCTAGCCGCCGGGTTGATTGCTTTTGGTGCGGGTTGGCTTGCTGCCTCGTTACTCCCGTCGTCTCGCATGGAACAAGACGCAGCTGAAAAGGTCAAAGATCGGGCTCAGCCGTTGGTCGATGAGGCCAAGTCCGTCGCGCAAGAGGCCGGCGAACACCTCAAACCACAGGCCCAGCAGGCCGCGCAGGCTGTCAAAGACACCGCGACCCAGGGCGTCGAGCACGTCAAAGAAGAAGGCCAGGGGCATGCCCAGGACCTCAAAGACGACTCGCAACGAGCAGCTCGCCACGTCAAAGGCACTGCTAGCGAATCCTAGGGTTCACACCTGGCCAAAGTTCGTCTCAGAGCCCACCTCACACGGTGTGGCGTAGAGCGCACACCCAGAATGTGGGTGGGCTATCGCACCATTTCATCGCTGAGAAAAACTGAAGAGAAATCGGCTGTTGCCAGCGAAAAACACGGCCGTTAGTGTGACAGCAAGGGCCCACGGCAAAACCGAATCGGCCTTTAGCATCTCAGAAAGGAAGTGCTTCACAATGACCCAGAACTTCAATCTAGAGAATATCGACGGTGCGACCGTTTATGACCAGGACAACGAAAAAGTTGGTTCTGTCAAAGAGATTTACCTCGACGATCAAACCGGCGAACCACGCTTTGCAACAGTATCGACCGGCCTGTTTGGGATGAAGGAAACCTTCGTTCCACTCGATGCTGCTCGTCCAGTTGCAGATGGCGACCTGAAGGTGCCATTTACCAAAGACTTCATCAAAGATGCTCCAAATATTGATCCCGACGGACACCTCGAGCCATCCGAGGAACGCGAAATCTTTGAATACTACGGTGTCGGCGTCGGAACCGGTAGCCCAGCCGCTGGCGCACCAACTCCCGGCACGGCCGGTGGCGCACCAACTCCTGGTACGGCCGGTGGTGCACCGACCCGCGACGCGGCTGCTGGTGTACCAACTCCCGATACCGGCGTACCCGCCGGCCATGA
>CAZAAP010000010.1:11591-13969 GCA_964482935.1 uncultured Enteractinococcus sp. | reverse complement strand
GCGACGCGGCTGCTGGTGTACCAACTCCCGATACCGGCGTACCCGCCGGCCATGATACCGAAGAACAAGCCGTGGCTCACGAAGAGCGTCTGGTCGTCGGTAAAGAAGAACACGTCACCGGGAAGGCTCGACTGCGCAAACGCGTCGTGACCGAACACCAACAGGTCGATGTGCCCGTTGAGCGTGAAGAACTTGTCGTAGAACGCGAAAAGATCGACCCGAACTCACCGGCGGCACGCACCGGGGCCATCGACGATACCGGCGAAACAGAAGAAACCATCACCCTGCGTGAAGAACGCCCGGTTGTGGATAAAGAAACCGTTGCCACCGAAAAGGTCAACGTCGGTAAACGTAAAGTTGTCGACACCGAAACCGTCGAAGGTGATGTGCGCAAGGAAGAAATCGATATCGAAGCTGATGATGTAAACCGCGGTGACCGCGGCACCTCACGCTAATTATCGAACACAGTTGATCGTACGACCAGCTGGACCTGTGAGAAGCAAGGTCCTCTAAGGGAAAGGGGTAATCATGACCGATACCGATCCAACACCCCGCGGCGACCGACCTCGAACACAACCCGCGGTTGATCCCGATCATGATCGTGGTGACCACGCTGCAGCCAGTCGTGGCGCGACAGCGGTCAGCCACGACGCTGACCGAGGAGACACCACCCGCGAGTACGTCGCTCGAGATGATGTGGACCGTCCTGCGGCTCACACCGCTCGCGATTCGTTCCTCGGCACCGATGAGCGAGTCCACGGAGCAGCCAATGTTTCGTGGGGCGCAATCTTTGCAGGTGTCGTCACCTTCATCGCTTTGATGTTCGTGTTCGGTCTCGTCAGTGCGGCCTTGGGCTTCCAAGGGACTGACGGTATGGCCGTTGGCATCTGGAGTGCCATCGCCTTATTGGTAGCTCTTGCTATCGCAGGCTTTGTCTCGGGAACCCTGGCTGTACGAGCAGGTTTCCTGCACGGGATTGGCACCTGGGCCACCTCCGTGGTCGCGATGCTTGTCCTTGTGGGCTGGCTGGGCGCCAGCGTCCTAGGCACCATTGGTGGTGCAGTAGGTAACGTCGCTCAGACAGCAATACAAGAATCCGAAGTCTCCACCGAAGATCTCGGGTCTGCTGCCGAAGATGCGAACATTGATGAGCAGCAGTTAAACCAGACCCAAGAACAGGTTGAAGACACTGCACAAGATGCCCAAGAAGGTCTTGCCGCCAGTGCCTGGTGGGCTGTTGCAGGTCTCCTAATTGGTGCAGTCGTTGCCGGACTTACCGGTGCCGCCGGTGCACGTAGCGTCCATACGGACCACGCAGGAGATCGAGACCTTGTCCGATAACGACGAGTACCTCAAGAGATCATAACTTCATAACCCACAAGCAGTAACATGCTCAACCCGATGCCGGGACCCTACACCAGGGTCTCGGCATCGGGTTTTCCATGTGCCATGTAAAATGAGGATATCTTCAGCGCAGTGGTTTAATCGGCGACAGCATCGGTTGAGCTCTGGGAGCCGACACGGGGGTCCCTCATGGAACAGCACACCAGTTTTACAACAGAAGAACTCAGGTTCACCTCTCACGGAGAGAACTGTGCAGCCACCTTATATCGACCGGCCATAACGAATACTGCAGTGCCCTGCGTCGTCCTCGCATCGAGCGTGAATCAGACCCGCATGGATGGTTATCCACGATTCGCCGAACGGTTTGCGACCGCAGGTTTTGCCGCGTTAACTTTCGATTACCGCTATCTGGGAGAAAGCGCCGGCGAGCCCCGCCAATTGGTGGACTACCAACAGCAACGTCAGGATCTGGGTGCCGCAGTGGAATATGCTCGCTCACTCGATGGCATCGACCCCGCACAGATCGTGGTGTGGGGCTTTTCCTTTGGCGGTGGCCATGCGGTCAGCGTGGCCGCTGAAGATCAACATATCGCCGCAGTCATCACACTCTGCCCATTTGTGGATGGGCTCAAATTCTCAGCCTCTGGCCTGGGCAATACGCTGCGACGCATGGCTGCCGCGGCTAAAGCCTCGTGGATCCGCGAGCCCATTCGAATGCCGGTCACCGCACCCTCTGGACAGTTGGCACTCTTTAACCAACCAGAGGCCGTAGCTGGTTTCGAATCGTTATGGACCCAAGACTCCTTGTGGCTTAACCAGATTCTGGTCAAACCGACCCAACCACCATTCCGCATCCGTCCGATCCGCGTCGCCAAACATATCACCTGTCCACTGTGGGCGGGCCTGGGCGAGCGCGATAGGTTCGTGCCGTCGATGCCCATTCGTCACTTGGCACGAGAAGCGCCGCTGGGTGAACTGCATATTTTTCCGGGCGGGCATTTTGATGGATTCTTGGATCACTTTGCCGATGTGAC
>CAZAAP010000010.1:0-11491 GCA_964482935.1 uncultured Enteractinococcus sp. | reverse complement strand
GTGTGAGCGTGGATGAAATGTTCGCCCTGCTGGCTGGGTTTTAATGTCGCGAAAACTGACTTTGTCACAGGCTCGGCGCATTGCTATCACAGCCCAAGGCCTGGACCGGCCGCGTCCTGAGCACGTCACGCTCCGACACGTCACCGACACGGTAAAACGTCTCGGCGTCGTACAGATTGACTCGGTCAATGTACTCGCTCGCGCCCACCTGCTGCCACTGTTCGCCCGACTGGGACCGTACGACACTGCCCTAGTGGATCGCGCCTCGGGTCGCGCACCGCGCCGCATCGTCGAGACCTGGGCGCATGAAGCCTCCTATGTACCGGTCGCAACGTTCCCCTTGTTGACCTGGAACCGCCGTGGGTGGGGTGGCATGAATGTCGAACGCCTCGAGAGTAACTATCCGGGCCTGTTGGATCGGGTGTATGCAGTAGTCGCTGACCACGGCCCCATGACGAGTCGTGACATTCAATCCCATGTTGATGAGGAACATCTCCAACGTCCAAGACATCACTGGGGATGGTCCTGGACGCCAGCCAAAACTGCCCTGGAAATCTTATTCGATGCCGGAAAACTGACCCCGGCACGCCGCAACGCTCAGTTCGAGCGAGTCTATGACCTCACCGAACGAGTGTTGCCGCCCACGATTCGAGCGCACCCTGTCCTCAGTAGGGAGGCAGCAGTCGTTGAGTTAATCCGGATCGCAGCGCGCGCCCATGGCATCGGCACCGTCCGATGCTTTGCAGACTACTTCCGGCTGAAACAAGATGAGACCCGGCGGGCCATCACAGAACTTGAAGCCACCGGAGAGCTGTTACCCGTGACGGTCACCGGATGGAACCGACCGACATGGATGCACGCCACAGCACGCGTCCCGCGACAGATCACCGCTCGTGCACTGCTGGCACCATTTGACCCATTGGTGTTTGAGCGTCGTCGACTGTTAGAACTTTTCGGCATGCACTACCGCCTAGAAATCTATACCCCCGCACCGAAGCGCGTGTACGGATACTATGTGCTGCCCTTTTTGCTGGGTGAACACCTGGTGGCACGCGTGGATCTCAAACACGACCGCGTTCGCGGAGCGTTAGTCGTGGCATCTGCGCATGCGCAAACTCCTGGCCCGGATGATTCGGCATTGGCGACCTGGCCGGATCAGCCCACCGTTGCTCGTGAGTTGCACGCAGAGTTGCAGGTCATGGCGACGTGGCTAGGTGCCGACGAGGTAGCCATTGCCGATGAGGCTCACGGCGACCTGGTCGACGCCCTGCGACGCGCAACCTGAAAACGCCAGGCAGGCTCTTTATCGGTTCTTCAATACTTCAGCGATCTTGGCAACGGCCGGCTCGTTCTGCAACGAAGTGGTATCACCAAGCGTGTCACCGGTATACAGCTGCGTCAGCAGCCGGCGCATGATTTTGCCCGAACGCGTCTTGGGCACATCCGGTACGAACACAATGTCGTTGGGCTTGGCCACCGGGCCGATTTGTTTGGCCACCAGCTGGGTGAGCTCGGTCTTGGCGGCGTCGTCGGTGAAATCCCCGCGCGGGACGACAAAGGCGATGGCACAGTGCCCGGTTTTGGGATGGGGGACCGGGGTGACGCCGGCTTCGATTACATTCGGGTGGGAGACCAGGGCCGATTCGATCTCAATTGTCGATAGGCGGTGTCCAGAAATGTTGATGACGTCGTCGATGCGCCCCAGAATCCAGATGTCGCCGTCCTCATCGGTCTTGGCCCCGTCGCCGGCTAAGAACCAGCCGCGACCGTCTTCGGCCCAGGCATAGTCCTTCCAATATGAATGGTAGAAACGGGCCGGATTGCCCCATACGGTGCGGGCAGCTCCGGGGCCAGGGCGGGTGACGACGATGACGCCTTGCTCATGAGTCGCCGAGGGGTTCCCGACCTCGTCGACCACCGCGACGTTGACCCCGGGCAGCGGACGCGAACCCGAACCGGGTTTGAACGTGGTATCGGTCTGACGCGGCGAAATAATGGTCGAACCGGTTTCGGACTGCCACCAGGTGTCGACCATTGGCACACCCTCGGGGGTGTCGCGGCCGATGTGGTTGCGTGCCCAGGTCCAGGCTTCTGGGTTGACGGCTTCACCCACGGTCCCGATCAGGCGGATTGAGGATAGATCGTAGGCTTCGGAGGGCCCGGTTTCGTGCCAGCCCATCAGCGAGCGCAGCAACGTGGGGGCCGTGTAATAACTGGTGACGCGGTAGCGTTCAATGATTTCAAAATGGCGCGAGGTATGCGGTGCATTCGGCACACCCTCGTAGATCACCTGGGTCGCCCCGTTAGATAGGGGCCCGTAGATCTCGTAGGTGTGGGCGGTAACCCACGCCAGGTCGGCGGTACACCAGTGAACATCCGCGTCGCGCTGGGTCACATCTGGGTTGGCAAAGAGGAAATCGTAGGTCACCGAGGCATGCGTGAGATATCCACCTGAAGTATGCACCAGACCCTTTGGTTGGCCGGTCGTGCCCGAGGTGTACATGATAAACAGCGGGTGTTCGGCTTCGAAGAATGCTGGCTCATGCGTGGTCGGTTGCTTGGCGACGATATCGTCCCACCACACATCGCGACCCTCAGTCCAGGGGATATCGGTGTGGCCGGTGCGGTTGACCACTAGGACGTGCTCGATGTTGTTATCGCCCGCGACCGCTTCATCTGCGGCACGTTTGACGGGTACGGCTTTGCCGCGACGGAACTGACCGTCGGAAGTGACCAGCAGTTTCGCACCGGTATCTTCGACCCGGAATTTCAGAGCATCGGCTGAGAAACCACCAAACACCAGCGAGTGAACAGCACCGATGCGAGCACAGGCCAGCGCAATGACGACGGTCTCGACGATGACCGGCAGGTAGACGACCACACGGTCACCGGGCTGGATGCCCAATTCGGTCAGGGCGTGAGCGGTTTGAGAGACTTCCTCGAGAAGTTTTTGGTAGGTGACGGCGCGGCGGTCGCCGGGTTCCCCTTCGAAATACAGGGCAACTTTGTCCGCCTGCCCAGCAACCACGTGACGGTCCAAGCAGTTCACGGAGACATTGAGGGTGCCGTCTTCGTACCAGCGCGCTACCGGACCCTGTTCGGCCTCTGGATCAGGCTGCGTCCACGAGTGAATTGTGGAAAACGGGGTGTTCCAGTGCAGGCGCTGACCGGCTGCCTCCCAGTAGGCCATGCGGTGGCGTTCATCAACTGGTCGGCCGGTTGCTGCATTGCAATGATGAGCCAGTCCGGGAGCGCGACCCGGGTTGACGTCGGGGTCGGCTGCATCAACGATGGCCTGCGGCAGGGGACCGGGCAGACCGTTGTCTAGCGGCGTGTAGTGTTCGTCGAAGAGTTCCGCCACCAGGCCGGTGCGGTAGGCGGTCGTCGTGGTAGTGGTGGCGATGCGTGATTGCGTCAAGAATCAAACCTTTCCATCGGTTCTGGCGGTAGCACCTGCACAGATGTGTGGTTGCTGCGGCGTCGTAGAGCCAGATCTCTTAGCCGCTCTGGATGGTTACGCCCATTACTTTAGGCAAAAACGGGCCGGAACAGAAATTGCGCGGTCATATTCGTCGCTGACGGCGCGAAACATCATCGGTCGGCCGCATCGAAGTACTCGATGGACCGACCGATCAGAAGTGGTAGTGCGCGCCTAGACGGCGTCGACGGTTGTCCGGAGTTTGATGTTGTGCACGTCGATGGATTCATAGGGTCGGGTCATGTTGTTCAGACGGGGAACAATCGTGCCGACGTCGAAACTGTCGACGTGTTGTGCCCAGGCTTCGAGCAGGCCCTGGATCTCCAGTTTGGCTAATCCTTGGCCGGCACACGCGTGAATGCCGTAACCGAAGCCTAGGTGATCCACTGCGTTGCGGGTGATGTCGAAGGTGTCTGGGTTGTCGTATTTGCGCGGATCCATATTGCCCGAGCCATACAGCAGCGCGACCTGTGAACCAGCCGGGATCACGGTGCCGGCAACGTCGATATCTTTGGTCGCCAACCGACCGAAGACCGGGGCGGGGGTGCGCATCCGTAACACTTCAGTCATGGTGGCTGCTACCAGGGAGGGATCTTCTTTGAGCAGCTCGAATTGGTCGGGGTTTTCGCCCAGCAGTACGAGGGTGTTGCCAATCGTGGTGATGGTCGTATCCATACCGGCCGCTAGGATCTGGTGCACGATATAGCCAAATGAGTCGTGTGAGATGTCGCCGCGTTCGGCGGCCTCCCAAATATTGCGGCCAATTGACCCCTCCGCCAGGTCGGTGCCCCGCATTTCTTCGTGCGTCCATTGGAAGAGCTCACCGGCAATCGGCATCGACTGTTGGGATCGTTCATTCATGGGGCCCAGCAGGTTGAAGGCGGCTTCACCCCACGGCAGGATCTTGGCGCGCAGGTCACCCTGGATGCCAATCAAATCCAGCACGATGGAGATTGGGAAGGCTACGGCCATGTCGCGCATGCCGTCGAAGCTACCCTGAGCTGCAAGTTCTTGGACCAAGCGGTCAGCCTTGGCGTAAATATCGGCTTTCATGGAGCGCATTGCTCGTGGCGACAGGTTATCGGTCAGCACGGCGCGCAGCGCTCCATGCTCGGGTGGATCAGCCGCCAGGCTGGTACCCGACAGGATCTCATTCATCTGCGGATTAAATGCGACAGCTTTGGAAGAAAACGTGGCCGGATCGCTCAGCGCCTCGCGGATATCCTCGTAGCGCGTCACAGCCCACGCGTCGTTAGCGGCCAGATAGACCACTGGTGCGGCTTCGCGCAGTTCAGTAAAGACCTCCTGTGTATTGAGCAGAGTGTGGTCGGAGAAAAGATCGATCTCAGATGTAACGACATCGGTCATGGAAACCTCGCTGAACTAGGAACTGTGATGTACCCCATACTCAAGCGCAGGCTGCGATATGATGCAAATGAATTTTATGAATCTGCACTATTCGTCTGGCTTATGTAATCGGCCTCGGTCAACAGGGCTCGCACCCAATCTTTATACGGCTCATCACCCAGCCACGGATTCCATACAATATCGACACCCAGGCCCAGGATCGGGAAGGGAAATGCTGCCGTATATAACTTATCGGTCCGGGCCATTTGTTCGACCACCCGACGGCGGTGCAGCCCCACCCGGTGGACCCCGGCTACATAGCGTGGCAGTAAGAGGTAGTCGTCAACGTGCACATGGATTTTGGCATCGATGCCACGGTGCAAAAGGATCTCGTAGGGCCGCGTCCGGTGTGGTGTATCCAGGGCGACGTGCGGCCAGTCTTGAAGTTGCATGATGGGGTCACTATCCAGAAACTCTGGGGTCCCGCCGATGACGACCCATTCATCATCGAAGAGGCGTTCGCGCGGATACGCCGACTCATAGCCTTCGGCCAACAGCAATACATCGGCTCCGTGGGTGGTGAAAATCGTGTCATGATCTTGCGGAATCGGCACGGTCCGCAATTTCATGCGCGGTGCTTGCTGTTCTAGCAATTGCGTGATCGACCTGCCCAGGATAAATGACACACTTTTAGACATCGCGATCGTCAGGGTCCGGGTGCTGTAATCGGGACGGAATGGTTCTCCACCCAGTAGCTGGGTCGTTCGATGGATGAGATCGCGCAACGGGCCGAGGAGTTCCGTAGCCTTGGGCGTCAAAATACTCTGGCTGCCGCGACGGATCAGAATCTCATCATCCAATAACCGGCGAATCCGCCGCAGCGCGTGGCTCATAGCGGGCTGCGATAACCCGACGCGCTGAGCGGCCGCCGTCACCGATCGTTCTTCGAGCAGCGCGTGCAGCGAGATCAGGAGGTTGAGGTCCACATTCGCCAGATTCGCACCCGGCGGCTGATCGTTCCGAGGCCCTATATTCATGCCACTAATGTACCCCATGTGCACTATTCATTAGACAACATTGGCGCCATCTGGAAAGCTCGATCTTAGTGACAGTGACGAAGATCTCATCTTCGTTGATCGAACAGTTCGCAAGGAAAGGATGCCACCATGAGTGCTGCACGTTTTGAATTGGATCGACCACGGTGCGAAGGACACGGGCTGTGCGAAGAAGCCGCTCCACAGCTGATGCACCTTGATGACGACGGTGAGCTGATCATCGATCAACCGGAGGTCGCCCCCGAGGATTTAGCGGCAGCTCAGGACGCCGTACGAGTTTGCCCCGTTGCCGCACTGAAACTGGTGTAGTCATGCAACATATTGTTGTTGTCGGCAACGGTGTCGCAGGGTTGACCGCAGCCGATACGCTGCGTCGTCTGGATTTCTCCGGCGACATCACGGTCATCGGCGAAGAAGATCGCGCGACCTATTCCCGCCCAGCCTTATCGAAAACCGCTTTAGATCCCCACCAGGAGCTGGAAATCAGTTACCTGCCCGAGGCCACACACGCGGGCAAAGAACTGCTCGGCGTGAGCGCTGTCGGGCTCGATCCAACAGTGCAGCGGCTTCACCTGAATGACGGCACGTCGCTTAGGTACGACGGCCTCGTTATCGCCACGGGGACGAGTGCTCGCCGCTTGTCCGATAGTGATCGGGAATTCACGGTGCGTTCGGTTGATGACGCGATCGCACTGCGTACCCGCCTGGCTACGCGCCCTTCGGTCACGGTGATCGGGGGCGGACCATTAGGGATGGAACTGGCCTCGGGTGCCATCGCGATGGGATGCGACGTCACCCTGGTGCATCGTGGTGTGCCGATGACTGAGCACATCGGCACACTGTTGGCCGGATTGATCACCGAGGTCGCTACCGAACAGGGGCTGCGGCTCGTAGATGATAGCGCCACGGCCATCGCAGAGACCCCAGCCGGTGTCGATGTGCGCCTGTCGAGCGGGCAGGTCCTGTCGTCTGACATGGTGATCTCGGCGATCGGGGATGCGCCGAATGATGCCTGGCTGACAGCGGCGGGTCTGCTCGATGACGGCCGACTGGTCATGGATCAGTCCTGCCGGGTTCAAGACAATATTGTCGCCGCAGGCGACGTCGCCTGGTTGGCTACCCCCGAGGGGCCGCAGCGTCAGTCGGTGTGGACCAGCGCGATTGAACAAGCCAAAACCGCTGCTGCCTCGCTATTGAACCCGCAGGCTGCGGCACCGTTGGATTTTCAGTCCTATTTTTGGACCGACCAGTGGGGAATGAACCTCAAGATCTCCGGTCCGACGCGGCTGCCCGATGTTGCACCCGTGGTCGTCAAGGGCAGTGTGGCAGAGCGGGCAGCGATCTTGCACTGGCCAGACCACGGAGCTGCTGCAGCCTGGAATCTTCGGATGCCGATTCCACGGTTGCATCGCCTGGCTCGCGAAACGCTGGCGAGCGCCTAAAAGCGTCCTAGTGGAGTTGTTTGGCGGGCTGGTAGATGCCGGCGGCTTTCGTCAGGTCTTGCACGGATCGGCCCGCCGACAACACACTGGATTCTGTGAGCAGCCCATCAGCGCGGATGCCATATATGGGGGCGGTGAAATTCGATCGCGCCCTAAAGGCGCTGGCGCCGACATCCAGCAGGGCCAGCACGTCGCCCTCTTTGATTGCCGGCAGCGGTACGCTTTGGGCCACTAGTCCGTTGGGTCCGGCGATGTCGTAATAGTACTGTTGGAAATCGTCTTTCGGGTGGCCGTCTTCGTCGAAGACTGCGATCCGGCTTGCCTCGGGTTGGGGCTGGGCATCGGCGTGCACGACGGCGATCATTCGACCGTCTAAGTCCTTGGTATATTCGACCCGGGCCAGCACCATGCCGGCTTTGGCCGTCAAGAACTGCGTGAAGTCGATCGTGAATTGATACTTACCGTGCATCAGATCCGGGATCATGGCCTGGTGCACAAATCGGTGATTATCCAACGACGGATCGATATCGTCATTGATCGTATTGACCGGGACTCCGGCATCGAAATGCAGGCTGTGAATACGTGGGCCACCCACAGCATGCTCGATATCTTCGGCAAATTGATACACGGCGGCCACTTGTTCGGCCGTTTGCTGCAGACTGGTGGGTGGCGTATCAAAGCTCACGTGGAGTGCGGTGAGCCAGGGCCGTTCGAGAAAGACTTCAATTAGGTCTTTCCGGTGATCACGCAGTCCGATGCCCAAGTGGGCAAAAGTGGTCGCATTATCATCCGCTGACGCTTGCGGCGTGACTTGTAAGCCGATCGCGCCGTCATAGGTCGCAGCGTCGGGCAGCAGCTCATCGACCCGAGTCAGTTCGGCAAAGTTGCTAATGCTGAAGCTCAAGGCGCCGTCGGCAAGAGCTTCCAGCTGCGAAGAGGTCTTGACCGGTGCATTGTGGATGATTTCGGTCAGGGAGTAGCCGCTGTGTCGAGCAATCTCTAACTCGACGGCCGAGCCGGTTTGGACGCCGATGCCCCGGGCACGGAAGTGTTCCAGTACACCGGGTAGCCCGATCGTGCCGACTGACACCGACGGCTGGAACCACTCTTCGCCGTACGTCTGGTGGACCAACTCGATCAGGTGGTCCAGGATGTTGTAATCGACCACGCCCAATACTGGTGTGGCATCGGTCAGTGCCAGAGCGAGCTGCTCGACGGCGGTGTGCCGTTGGGTTGCGATGCGAGATCCTAATGAGGTCATAGCTCGATCCTACGCGCAGGGGTAGGACACGATAGGAAAATGCCATGGCTTTCCTACGCTCCAATGCACCGGCTGGATAGGCTAAAGTTTTCACCAAACCCCAGATCTGGGTGAATTCACACGCGGCATGACGCGAAGACTTCTATGCGCCATCTGCCGTAGCACTCTGGTCGCCGGATTGTTGATACTCCAGCGACTCATTCCTGGTGGTTCGAATGTCCGAGGAATGAGTGAACCCTTGAAAACTTGGAGATGCAATGACTGCATATCGTGTAGAAAACCCTGCAACTGCCGAAATTACTGAGTCGTTTGCAACGATTTCGGATGCCGAGTTAGACACCTCGGTGGCCCACGCAGTTGAGGCACAACAACTCCTTGCCGGCTGGAGCATCCAACAGCGTGCTACGGCACTGCGTCGAGCGGCGGAGCTGATGGTTGATCGACAAGACGACCTAGCGCATCTGATCGGTCACGAGATGGGCAAAAGATATGCAGAAGGCATCGAAGAGGTGGTCTTTTCCGCCGAGATTTTAACCTATTACGCGCAGAACGCGGAGACATTCCTGGCAGTAGAGCAGTTACCCGATCCGGATGGTCGCGCCATTCTCGAGCGGCTACCCCTGGGTGTGCTCATCGGTGTTATGCCGTGGAACTTCCCGTACTATCAGGTCGCACGATTTGCCGGGCCCAACCTCGTGCTAGGCAACAGCATCCTCGTGAAACACGCTGAAATGTGTCCGCGGTCGTCCGCGGCGCTCGAAGAGCTTTTCCTGGCAGCAGGCTTCCCAACGGGCGCCTACACCAATCTGTATGCCAGCCATGACCAGGTGGCCCAACTCATCGCAGACCCCCGGACCGCGGGGGTTTCGCTCACCGGATCGGAACGCGCCGGTGCAGCCGTGGGGGCACAGGCCGGACAGCACCTGAAAAAATCTGTCCTGGAGCTTGGTGGCTCGGACGCGTGGATCGTACTGGATACCACTGACGTCAAAGCCGCAGCCCAGCTCGCATGGCAAACCCGGATGTACAACATGGGCCAGGCGTGTGACTCCAATAAACGCATGATCATCATGGATTCGATCTACGATGCATTCGTCGACGAATTGGTCAGCCTCGCATCACACATGACCCCGGGTGGTTATCAAGACGACGATCTTGCCAAATATCCGCCCCTCTCATCGCGTGGTGCCGCCCGGCAGCTCTCCCAGCAAGTTCACCACGCGGTGGACGAAGGAGCCCACCTGAGAATCGGTGGGCACCTAGGGGACACTGGTGCCTATTTCAGCCCGGCGGTACTCACCGACGTGTCTCGGGATGCTGAAGCGTTTTATGAAGAGTTCTTCGGACCGGTAGCGACCGTCTTTCGAGTCTCATCCGATGCGGAAGCCGTCGAGCTGGCCAACGATTCCCACTTCGGTCTTGGCGGGGCGGTCTTTTCGGACGATGCTGCCCGGGCGGAAGCCGTTGCGAAACAATTACATGTTGGCATGGCACGGGTTAATGCCGCTGCCCTAGACAAGGCAGGCTTGCCATTTGGCGGGGTCAAACGTTCGGGATACGGTCGCGAACTCGGGCCGCTGGGCATCGAGGAGTTCGCCAACAAACGTCTCTACTACGTCAGTCACAACCACTAACTTCACAAACCACATTCATGGTGTGTCACGAGCCCGGAGAATACTACGAAGTGATAGCCAAAGCGCATCGAGCCGGTCTCCAAACCCTCGTCCTGTCCGACCAGTAGGTCTGCACCAACCAGCAAGTCCCCAACGAAAGTGGCCTCCGTGTCCGAAACTGTCCAGCGAAATGTTGCCTACGCACTGCTTCGAACCCTGAAAAATTACGGGATCGATACGATCTTCGGGATCCCCGGAACACATAATGTCGAGCTGTATCGCAGCTTGCCGGAGCTGGAGATCCACCCGGTGACCACTCGCCATGAACAAGGCGCAGGATACGCCGCTGACGGCTGGTCGCTGCAACGAGGCCTGCCGGGAGTGGTCATCACGACCTCAGGCCCGGGCCTGCTCAATGTGTTGTCCTCCGTGGCCACCGCACACGCCGAATCCCGACCGATGATTGTGGTCACCCCGGGCCCACCGCTGGGTGAAGAATTCGCCGACATCGGGGCCCTGCACGAGACCAAAGATACCCATGCCGCGGCGGCTGCGGTGGCCGAATGGGCCAGACGTGTCCGCACCGGAACCGAGGCCGTGGAAGCGGTGCATGACGCATTCGAGGTGTTTTATACCGGCCGGCCCCGCCCCGTGGTCATTGAGGTGCCGCTGGATATTCTCGAAGGCCCAAGCGAGGTCGCCGAAGAGCTCCTGCAAGCCCGACCGAGACCAGCCTTCAAACAGCCCGAGGCACACGCCGTCACCCAGGCGGCCGATCTCATGCAGCAGGCCCACCGCCCTGTGCTGTTACTAGGTGGTGGTTCACTGGGTGCAGCCGCACACCTGCAACAGCTGGCAGAACACCTCGATGCCCCCGTGGTGACCTCATTGAATGGCCGCGGTGCGCTCCCAGAATCCCACCCGCTGTCCCTGGGCGCCTCCCTGCGCTTGCCAGCCGCCCAAGAGCTCATCAACACCGCCGACCTCGTGCTCGTGGTTGGTTCGAAAGTCGGTGAGGCCGAGCTGTGGGGTGGCGAGATCGCACCGAGTGGCAAGGTGGTCCGGGTTGACCGCGTTGCAACCCAGCTGACCAAAAACCTGACCCCCACGTTGGCCATCCAAGCCGATGCCGAGACCTTGGTGCCGCTGCTGCTCCAAGCACTTGAGGAGGCCGCCTCTGCGCCAGATCGCGAAGACGGCAGTGCTCGCGCTGCGACAGCCCGCGAGGCCATCGATGTCCAAGCACGGGCATGGAACCCGGCCGTGG
This sequence comes from uncultured Enteractinococcus sp., assembly GCA_964482935.1. GTDB lineage: Bacteria > Actinomycetota > Actinomycetes > Actinomycetales > Micrococcaceae > Yaniella. The sequence continues at coordinate 28 of CAZAAP010000010.1, read as the reverse complement.
TGGAGTGCGCCGAAACCATTGCCACAGC
>CAZAAP010000009.1:0-30505 GCA_964482935.1 uncultured Enteractinococcus sp. | reverse complement strand
CAGAAACCGATCTGGTCGTATTTCTACACGGTTTTGGAGCAGACGAAAACGATCTATTGCCATTGGGCAATTATTTCGACGATCGATTCACTATCGCCAGCGTTCAAGCACCAAAACAACTGCCCCCACACTTCGGCGGTTACTGCTGGTTCCCTATCTCCACGGCGTTGGACGCCAATGTGGAAGACGTTCGAGCAGCTATAGTGCAGCTCGATGAATGGGTGCAGTCCGTCGCGAAGAACTACCGTAGCGTGTCTCTGTTGGGCTTTTCTCAAGGCATGGCCATGGCCACCTCCCTGATGCGAATGCGACCGGGATCGTACCTAGCCGTCATCGGCTTATCAGGTTTCATTATTGAGTCACCAGAGCTGGACGATTTGTTCAAAGATGAAGAGTTCGTCACCTCGAATCAACCGGTCTTCTGGGGTTACGACCCACAAGACCCCGTCGTCGCCGCAGACCGGATCGGACAAACCGCCGCTTGGCTTCGGCCACGCGTCAATCTGGTAGAAAAAACCTACCAGGGCATCGGCCACGGCATTCATCCTCAGGAAATTGGTCACTTCCTGGAGTTTCTGAACCAACACGTCTAAAACTTTTCTTAAACACCGAAGCGAGCAGTAACGCATTACTGCTCGCTTCGGTGTTATACGGCATATTCCAACTAGGCGTTTGGTGTCACCACCGCACGCCCGGAAACTTTTCCATCGATTAGATCCTGGTAGGCATCTAGGGCTTTATCCATCGGATACTTAGTGACCTTTGGCGCGATCTTACCGGCGCGAAAGAGCTCTGCAACCTCATGCAGGTCCTCAATCGTGCCCCAGTAGGAGTTAGTTAGCTCAACCTCATACGGGCTCGTATAGAACGTCCACTCGTATGGTTGCCCGGCGATGCCCAGCACCGTTAGCCGACCCTGTACCGCCATGGACTGCATAGCGGTGTTAATGGTTGGGGACACCCCGACAAAATCAAACGCGGCGTCGACGCCATCCCCGCCGGTGATTTCACGGATCCTGACGACCTGATCTTCGCCACCGGGTACGGTAATTGCACCCAATTGTTCTGCCTCGGCCATGGCATCTTCTTTCATATCAGTGGCTATAATCGTTGCCCCGGTTAAGGCTTTCAGAATTTGCACGCCCAACAGGCCCAAGCCGCCCAGTCCAATCACCAGCGCGAACTTATCGGCGCCAGCCAGTTTTGGCATAGCTAGTTTGATCGCGTGATACGGGGTGAGTCCGGCATCCGCCAGGGGTGCTGCAGCTACCGGGTCAGCGTCGCCCAAAGGTACCAGGTTGCGAGCAGGAACCGATAGGTATTCGGCCATCCCGCCGTCACGTCCCAGACCAATCCCAGGGTAGGGGTTGGTAGCGGCGTATTCGCAATATGTATCCTGGCCGCGTGAGCAAGCCTTGCACCGACCACATCCGACTGGACCGTACACCAGGTAGGCGTCGCCTTTGTCAAAACCGGTCACGCCCTCGCCGACTTCTTCGACCCAACCGGCATTTTCGTGCCCAAGAATGAAACCGGTCGGCAGGTTCGCCGGGTTGAAATCGGCGTCGTAATCTTGGAAGATTGCCACATCGGAGTGACATGCGCCAGCACCGGCCACTTTGAGCAGGACCTCTCCCGGGGCCGGGGTAGGTTTTTCAACGTCTTTGAGTGCTGGAAAAGTCTTCCAGTCTTCGAATACTACTGCGCGCATTCCATCCTCCTAGGATTCATGATTATGCGGTCAATTTCATGCTACGAACCATACAAAGTATCCGCACGGCCCGAACGTCAATCACTCAAAATTCACAGGCAACACAGCTATGGTCCACACCGGAGACCTAGGCTCGTGGTAGTTGAATCAGGACTAGTCGGTGAATTTAGCGAAGATCGAGCCGGCAGTGCTTAATCACCTCATCAGCGTCGGGCATCCATTCAATTTGAATCCAGCGGTTCGTCGGGGTGCCGGGATCGTTGGGCTGGTTCTGGCCCGGTGTGGACCGGCCACGCCGGATATATTCGCTCATCAACTCGGTAAGCTCTGTCACCTTGGATGGATATTTGCTGATGAGGTTATCTTGCTCGCCCGGATCATCGGCGAGGTTATATAGCTGTGCCGGCTTATAGCGGATCGGCTCGCTATCCGGGACTTGTTCGGTGAGGGCTCCGAAACCATCACTGTCGGTCACAAAGTCGAGTTTCCAATCACCTTGCCGCAGGGCCAGTCCGCCCCCGCCGGAGGAGGCTACGACATCGTATCGAGCCGGTTCGGGCGCCCCCTGCCACGCCGACAATTGTGAAATCGAATCTTCACCCGCGGTATCGGGGAGGGGCTCACCTAGCACCTCAGATAACGTGGCAAAAATATCGGAATGCGAAATGAGGTGATCCGAGGTGGTATTAGGTTGTACAACCTGTGGCCACCGGACAATGAACGGCTCGCGGTGGCCACCTTCCCAGATGTCAGCTTTCACTCCGCGCCAACCATTGGACGGGTCATGGCCGTGTGCAGCTAACTTGTCGAGACCGGCCACCGGCGAGACCCCATTATCTGAGGTGACGATGACGATGGTGTTAGCGGTTTGGTCGGCCTGATCAATCGCATCAACCAACTGACCGACGTAGTCGTCGAATTGTAAAACGAAATCACCGTAGGGGCCGCACCCGGAGCGACCCCGCCAGGGTCCGTTGGGAATAATGGGGCCGTGTACCAAATGTGATGGGACGTAGAGGAACCACGGCGCATCACCATGCAAGAGGCCTTGTAACGTTTCCAGGGCTTTGGCTTGGAAGTCGGGAATCAGCGTATGAAGGTCAAAGTCGTCGGTCATCGGGCCCTTTTGGATTTGCTTCCAATGCGATGACGTCGCACGATCAAGGCTCCAATGGTCGCCGTCAAACTTTGTGGGGATATCGAGTGCCTGACCATTTTCGATATACACAAACGGTGGTTGGTCGTGGGATGCTGCAGTGATGAAAGAATAATCGAAGCCCAACTGATTGGGACCGAAGGTAATGGGTTGGGAATAGTCAATATCGGCGCCTTCAACCTCCCACTGTTGGTCGGGGGCAAAGTTGCCATTCCGACCGAAACGCGTCTCGGGAATGGGGTGCTCTTCAGCCGACAGGCCATAGTACGCTAAATCATCGCCGTCTTCACGCAGTTGCCAGTCAAGACCCAGATGCCATTTACCAACCACAGCAGTGGAGTAGCCGCGGTCAGACAGAAACTGGGCTAGGGTGAGCCGATCTTTTTCAATCAGCGATTCGGCATCACCCGGCAGCACGAGCCGTTTGAGCCGCGAACGCCAGTTATACCTTCCGGTCAACAAACCATAGCGTGACGGCGTACACAGCGCACTGGTCGCATGAGAATCAAAAAACCGCATGCCTTGAGCGGCGAGGCGGTCCATATGTGGAGTTTGCCAACCAGCATTGGGGTTGAAACACGAAACGTCCCCCTGGCCTAGATCATCAGCGAGGATCACTAAAACATTGGGACGTTGCGTGTGACGGAACTGTTGTTGCATCTTGACCTAACCTTTCGATCATACAATCGTCAGATATCAATCCTAAGTGCTTGTCACAGTCCGCTCCATAGGGGGTGAAGGCTAGAGATCACGCCGTTTCAATTATCAAATCGAGATCTAGCTCGGGCAAGGTGATGACGTCACCGGCGTGCAATTGTCGACCACGGCGTGTCTCGGTCTGCCCATTGACCTGAATGTCGCCTGCGGCGATGACATCGCGAGCATCGACACCGTCTTCAACAACGTTGGCAAGCTTGAGCGCCTGCCCGAGTCGAATCATGTCGTCACGGATGACCAGTGTTTCGCTGTGTGTGCTCATGCCTCTATTGTCACCCACGAGCATGAAAGTTTCGACTACCCTAAACTAGTTGGAGGTTAATCTACAACCTCACAGTCACACGTGTAACTCATAGATAATGGAAAGTGATACCTCCATGGCACAACCGTCCACTCTCGACCAGGTGATTAACCTGGCAAAACGCCGCGGATTTGTATTCCAGGCCGGTGAGATTTACGGCGGTTCACGCTCAGCATGGGACTACGGTCCGCTCGGCGTTGAACTCAAAGAAAACATTAAGTCTCAGTGGTGGAACACCTTCGTTCGAGGGCGTGGAGATATGGTCGGTTTGGATTCCTCCATTATCCTGCCTCGTCAGGTATGGGAGGCCTCCGGTCACGTCGAAACGTTTGTTGACCCGCTCAGTGAGTGCACCGCGTGCAACCACCGGTACCGCCACGATCACCTGATCGAAGCGTTCGAGGACAAACACGGTCGCACCCCACAACTCGAAGAGTTGGCCTGTCCGAATTGTGGCACGCGCGGCAAGATGACCGAACCACGCACCTTCTCGGGTTTGATTCGCACGTTCCTGGGCCCGGTGGCCGATGATGAAGGGCTGCACTACCTGCGCCCCGAAACCGCCCAGGGGATGTACCTGAACTTCCTCAATGTGGTCAACACCGCCCGCAAGAAGCCACCGTTCGGCATGGGTCAGATTGGTAAAGCCTTCCGGAACGAAATCACCCCGGGGAACTTCATCTTCCGGACCCGTGAATTTGAACAAATGGAAATCCAATACTTCGTGCCACCGGCCGACGCTGATGACTGGTTCGACACCTGGGTTAACCTCGCCCAAGACTGGTTTTTCAACCTGGGACTGAACCCAGAGAACCTGCGCCAATACAATGTGCCAGACGGCGAGCGCGCCCACTATTCTTCCGTCACTATCGATTTGGAATACAAGTTTGGTTTCACCGGCGGTGACTGGGGCGAACTGATGGGTATTGCCAACCGTGGCGATTTTGACCTGTCGAACCACACCAAAGGTTCTGGCACGAAGATGCAATACTTCGACCAGGCCAGCGGTGAGCCGTTCACCCCGTTCGTGATCGAACCCTCCTGGGGTTTGACGCGCTCGCTTATGGCGTTTTTAGTTGACGCCTACGCCGAAGATGAAGCGCCAAATGCCAAAGGTGGCGTCGACAAACGCACGGTCTTGCGTCTGGATCCACGTCTGGCTCCTTTCAAAGCCGCTGTGTTGCCGCTGTCCAAAAAATCGGAGCTGTCCGAACCAGCCAGCAAGCTGGCCGATGACCTCCGCAAACGCTGGAACGTGGACTACGACGACGCCGGAGCCATCGGCCGTCGCTACCGTCGTCACGACGAAGTTGGTACTCCGTACTGTGTGACCTTTGACTTCGACTCGCTTGAGGACAATGCCGTGACCATCCGTGACCGCGACTCAATGGCTCAGGAACGCGTCTCATTGGATCAGGTCGAGACCTACCTGGCAGAACGTTTGGGATGCTAAGTGCAGATCCGCGACTGGCAAGACGGCGATGACTTGCGGCTGCTTGAGATCTTCGGTGATCCCGGCTCCGCACAACACCACCACGACCGCACCATGCTGGGGCCCTCAACGCAGGATCCCTTTGGGGTAGGACTGGTGGCGGTTGACGACGGCGTCCCAATTGCAGCCGGGGCGATTCGAGCCCAAGCAATCCATCCAAGGCGGATGTGGTGCTTTATCGAAACCGCCCCGCTGCAACGCCAACGCGGCATCGCCACAGCACTCTTCGAAGAGCTCACCGCCCGTGTCCCCGACGAGACGGCGCTCAAGACCCGTTCGGTCACCTCAGATGGGGGCACGGCAAGTTGGCTGAAACACCGCGGTTTCGCTGAGATCCAACATGCACAACGCGTCGTCGTTGCCTCGGGATCTTTCGAAGCCGCAGACATTGAGGTCGCGCAGTTGGCAACCGGTTCCGTCGAGCTGTCCAAACGCGCCGCTGAATATTACAACGCCACGCACGATTGGGATCCCTCGGACCTATCGATCACGCAGGCTCAGCAGTTACTCTTAGCGCCGGCTACGGGTGCCCAACAGGCCTTCGTTACTCGCGATAACGATGGCATCGTCGCATTTGCGATCGCGTACCCCGGGCCCATCCCCAACGTGGTGGATTTGGTTGTTGGACATGATCCCCAGCACCCAGACCCAACCGCACATGTCGAAACACTGTTGGCAGTGACTGGGGAGCAACGCAGTCTTGCTATCGAGATTGATAACTCAACCACCGTGCTTAATAGGCTGATTGAAAAAGCCATTGAAGCCGACACTGCCTTGATCGAACACGAATCCACGATCTGGGCAACAGACGCCTAACCCATGCATAACGTTCCCTCAACTCTTCGTGCCCCTCGAAAACGCATGATCACCTGGATGGTGAGTATTCTCATTCCTCTGGGGATTCTGCTGGTTGCCGGCATGATCTGGTTGTGGCCGTCAGGGACGTATCAAGAGCTCTCGTTGGACGACCCCTATGGCACCACCGAAAGCTTCGCGGTGGAATCCGGATCGGTCTCCTCAGTCGTTGATCGAACGTGTGATGGCGCTTCGGAAAGCGGCAGCCCGACGCAGGTCCAGCAAGATCTCCAATGCCAGACCGCCCAGGTGGCCACCGGGCAGGGCACATATGAAGTCGAAATCCCAGCCCAGGTCAGCGCGTCAACCGAAGTGGTCCGCGGTGACAACGTCAAAATCCTGGTCGGTCAAGACCTTGCCGACACCGGGGTATTCGTGGACTTTGAACGCACCATTCCGGTCGGGTTACTGGCTGCTTTATACGCGCTAGTTGTCATTGTGGTGGCACGTTGGCGTGGCGTCCGAGCTATCGGTGGGCTGGTCTTGTCCTTTGTCGTGTTGTTTGGCTTCATGATCCCAGCCCTGCTGGAGGGTGGCCCACCGTTTTGGGTCGGGCTCATCGGCAGCATGCTCATCATGCTGGTGGTGCTGTACTTCGCCCACGGGATCTCGCTACGTACGACCACGGCACTGCTCGGAACCTTTATCGGATTGCTTCTGACTGCTGCCCTGGCAGCCTGGGCTTCGGATACCGCCTATCTCATGGGACTGGGCGAAGAATATTCCTACATGCTGGCCTCAGTCGTGCCCGACATTCGCGTGTCAGGCATCGTGCTCACCGGACTGCTCGTGGCGGGACTCGGTGTCCTTAACGATGTCACGATTACCCAGTCATCGGCAGTGTGGGAAATCAAAGCCGCCCAGCCGAATATTTCGGCACGCAATCTCTTCGCTGCAGGCATGCGCATTGGACGCGACCATATTGCCTCCACCGTGTACACTATTGCCTTTGCCTATGCCGGTGCAGCCCTACCCATGCTGATGATCGTTTCGCTCTACGATCGCTCGCTGATGGAATCGATTATGTCGGCCGAAATGGTCGAAGAAGTCGTGCGCATCTTGGTGGGATCGGTTGGCTTGGTGCTTGCCATCCCGATCACTACCGGTATCGCGGTGACGGTCGCCAGCGCCGTAGCGGAGCCCAAAGATCACACCGCTCCGGTGGAAGTCGGCGCCCACGTTCGCTAAGCCTGGTGCCTGGCGCGGCGGAAAAACCATGCGAAAGCCAGCGACGTAACTGCCAGCACCCCCGCACATGCCAGATAGGTCGCCTGCGCGCCCCAATATGTGAACCCGATGCCACCCACCAGACCAGCGAACCCTAGACCGACATCGAATGTCATATTCCAGGCTACGCTGCCGCGATTGGCGCTGCCTGCCTGTTGGAAGGCCATAAGCAAGCTGGCTGCCTGGACGCTGCCGGTGCCAAACCCGAGGATCGCCATGGCTAATCCTAGCCACCACCCGGCGGGTAAGACAGCTGCAAACGTTATCCCAATGAATGCGGTAGCCAGTCCAATTAGCATGACCCGCACGGGGGAGTAACGATCTAATGACGCACTAGACAAAAAGCGCCCGATAACAACACAGGCCTGCATGGCCGCTATGTAAGGTGCCGGAGAGGCTTCCCCTGCGGCTGGACCGAACGCAAGTACTAGCCCAAAGACCGTAAGAATGAGTGCGGTGGGTAGTAGGACGCTCATCAGCCCCGCCAGCTGCATCCGATGGCGGGGCTCAGCGTGGTGCTGATGGGTGGAATGGGGGCCGGACTGCGCAGTGACTTCTCTGGTGGGAACGGTCAGAATTGCAGGCAGTGCTATCAAAACCAGCGCAAAATTCAGCCATCGGAAGCCAGTATCGGATACGAACGCCATGAGCCATAACCCCACGGGAGCTGCAATCGCTGTAGCCGTTGCCGTGGTTGCGCCATAAAAACCCAGCGCGCGCCCCAGGCGGCTCGGTGGGACAGTGGAAGGCACGACGGCGGTGCCGATGACCACTAAAATACCAAAACCCAATCCACTGATGACGCTGCCAGCCAGTAACGCCGCCAGCGGGACAATCGCAAGAAGGCTCAGGAGTTGTCCAACGGCTTGAAACCCCAGAGCTAGAAGAAACGTGAGTCGCGAGCCCAGTCGACGGTTCAGCACAGGCACGAATGGTTGGACGGCGACCACCGCGACCATCATGATGGTGAGCACAGTCCCAGCGGTTACCGCACCCAGCCCCATCCGTTGTCCGGTGGTAACAAGGGTCGCATAGTTAATAAAAAACGTGCCGAACCCAAAGACCACCATCCACATGACCCCGAGGAGGGCCGGGGTAAGCGTGCGTCGCGACTCAGGCGGCTCAATGGAAGCTGATAAGGGCATACCTCGACCATAGAGGATGGTGGGCAGCCTGGCACGGGCTAAGGCATCAAGCGCAGTACCGCAAGCAGGAATTCGCCGTCTTCGACGAAGGGATCAAATTGCCATGTGCCGAATCGCTGGATGACTTCCAGTCCCGCGTCTTGCGCATCCATCGTGAACTGAGCATTGGAGTACCCTCGAGCTAATTGGAAGCCGGTAACGAATTTCGAGTCGCCATGCATATGCTTGGCGACATTACGAAGGGCGGGTTGACGTTCCCAGTCGGCTAAGAATGTCTGCACGTTGCCCGCCGATACAATGATGTCGAATAACCGCACCTCATTGTCCTCGTTGCCCAAGGCGAAATCTGCAAGGTCGGCTACTTCGAACTGAGCCTGTGGATATTTAGTTTTTGCAACTTCTACTAAGTAAGGGTCAAGATCAATACCCATTACGTGGTGTCCTGCAGCGGCAAGATACCCAGCGAGTCGGCCATTGCCACAGCCGGCGTCTAAGATCGTAGCGCCCCGTTGGGCCATTGCATCAATGGCTCGAGCTTCACCATCAATATCATTGCCTTCAGCTTCAAGTTGTTCCCACCGTTGGGCGTAACGCTGTGAATGCGTTGCGTCCTGCATCGCCTGACGCCATTTATTGATGTCGCCCACGGAGTCCTCGGTCCGAGTTGCTGGGGGTGGGGCTGCAGACAACGAGAACGTGTGCGCAGAGTCGGGAGTGGGAAGAAAATCATCGTTAGCCATGCTCCCATTGTAGAAGTAAGCCTGTGGGGGGCAGCGGTTTTCCCCGGTCGGCTAGATTCACCAATCTCTTTGCGAGGTTCTGGGCGCTCCTCGCCTCAAGTTAAGCGAGCCCTCACTTCAGTGGAGACTCGAGTAGACGATACCGGTGGCATAGTTCTGCGTAATGCCACCACCTCACAGTGGACCGATACCGCAACACACTGAGTAGTCGAACAAAATGAGTGAAACGGTGGTGCATCAATGAATAAGCGTTATGGGACATTCAGCGCCCAAAACCCTGCCGAAATGTGGCGCAGCGCACTATAAAGTGGCATATTGGGCTGCATAGGAGCAGCCCACATGCTGCCTGCGACACGTGTGATCCTCGCTGAACCGTAGGGCATCCCTACGGTTCAGATCATGTCGGAAGGGACAAAATGACACAAACACTGACACAGACCCTCACTCATTTCCTCAATGGACAAGCTGTAGAAGGTACTTCGGGCCGTTTTGCGGACGTATATCACCCCGCAACCGGTGAAATCGCGGCGCGTGTACCGTTGGCTTCCGTCAAGGAAGTCAACACTGCTGTGGAAGCAGCCAAAGCAGCACAAGCGGAATGGGATCAACTCAATGCTCAACGGCGTGCCCGCATCCTCGGTCGATTCGTAGACCTCGCGCACGAAAATATGGATGAACTGGCCACAGTGCTTTCCAATGAGCACGGTAAAACCTTCGAGGATGCTAAAGGCGATGTCCAGCGTGGCCTGGAGGTCATCGAATTCTGTATGGGCGCACCCCATATGCTCAAAGGGGAGTTCTCTGATCAAACGGGTGCGGGTATCGATACCTACTCTATGCGTCAGCCACTCGGTATCACCGTGGGTATCTCACCCTTTAACTTCCCGGCCATGATCCCGCTGTGGCAAGCAGGCCCGTCATTGGCGGCCGGAAATGCATTTATTCTCAAACCATCTGAACGCGACCCGTCTGTGCCGTTGATGCTGGCGGAGTTGTTCAAACAAGCCGGCATGCCCGACGGCGTCTTCCAAGTCGTCAACGGCGACAAAACCGCAGTCGATGCGCTCATCGCACACCCGGACATCCAAGCCGTGGGCTTTGTTGGTTCTACACCGATCGCTCAGGCGATCTACACTGCCGCAGCCGAACATGGTAAGCGCGCCCAGTGCTTTGGCGGGGCGAAAAACCATGCCATCATCATGCCCGACGCTGACTTAGAACAAGCCGCAGACGCGTTGATCGGGGCCGCCTTCGGGGCCGCCGGTGAGCGCTGCATGGCCCTGTCTGTTGCAGTCCCTGTCGGTCAAGAAACTGCCGATGCCCTCGTGGAGAGATTGGTTGAGAAAGCGCGTCAGCTCAGAGTCGGCCCTTCGCTAGATCCCACCTCAGATTTCGGGCCTGTCATCACACCCGAAGCCAAACAGCGCATCGAAGCCGCCATCGCAGCCGGGGTCGAAGAAGGAGCTCAACTGGCCCTAGACGGTCGCGGGGTGACGATTGACGGTTATGAGGACGGTTTCTATGTGGGTGCGACAATTTTTGATCGGGCCACGAAAGACATGTCCATCTACCTGCAAGAAATCTTCGGGCCGGTACTCACCGTCGTACGTGCCGATACCTTCGAAGAAGCTCTTGCCCTGCCATCGGATCACCAATACGGCAATGGGGTAGCGATTTTCACTCGCGACGGCGATACCGCACGGGAATTCACCCGCAAAGTGAACGTTGGCATGGTCGGTGTCAATGTGCCAATCCCAGTCCCTATCGCGTACTACACGTTTGGCGGTTGGAAAGCCTCTGGCTTCGGTGACCTCAATCAGCACGGTCCTGATGCCTTCCGTTTTGTCACGCGGACGAAAACCGTGACCGAGCGGTGGCCTTCAGGTGTTAAAGAAGAAGCCAGCTTTACAATGCCGATTCAGTAGAGGAATTCATGTCGCAACCTGAAGTTCTGACATCCGTACAAGGCGGTCTGGGCGTGATTACGCTCAATCGCCCACACGCGGTTAATGCGCTGTCTTATGCCATGATCGGCCAACTTGACGAAGCGCTTAGCATGTTCGAGCATGAGGACAGCGTGCACGCGGTACTGATCCGTGGTGCTGGAGATCGAGGCCTATGTTCTGGCGGTGACGTCGTCACGCTGCACCAGTATGCGGTCAACAACGATCTCGCGTCGGCGGTGCCCTTCTTCCGCGAAGAGTACCAACTCAACCATCGCATCTTTACCTACTCTAAACCGTACATTGCGATCATGAATGGCCTTGTTCTGGGTGGGGGAGTCGGCATTTCGGTACCCGGATCGCACCGGATCGTCACGGATTCAACCCGGTTAGGGATGCCAGAGGTCGGCATCGGTTTCAGTCCCGACGTCGGTGGACCCTACTACCTTGCCAATACACCAGGTGGTATTGGTAATTATCTCGCGCTGACCGGTAGCCACATCTCCGGGGCAGATGCCGTCTACGCCGGTTTGGCCGACATGCGAGTACCCGACGAGCACATCGAAGCCCTCATCCAGCGCCTCGAAACGATCAGCGACCCCAGCCAAATCGATGCGATCCTAGCAGATTTTGATACCCCGGAAACCGGACAGTTAGAGCAGGAAGTCTGGCTACCCAAGGTTTTTTGTGCAGACTCCGTTGAAGAGATCCTACGCGGAGTCCAGCACGTGGCGAACCAAGACAACGAGGTTGCTCAGAAAGCACTACAAGCTATGCAACGCCACTCCCCGCTGGGGATGAAAGTTTCATTGGAAGCAATCAAACGGGCTCGGAATCTGAATTTAGCTGAAACCCTGACCCAAGATCTTCGCACCACCATGAATGCAGTGGCCGGTACTGAACTGGCCGAGGGCATTCGAGCGCAACTTATTGATAAGGACCGTAACCCGCACTGGAGACCGGCCCGACTCGAAGATGTGACCGACGAACAAGTCCAAGCATTTTTTGCTCCCGTCGACGGCCTCGACGATCTGGTCATCCAATAGTAAGGATTCATTATGCGTATCGCTTTTCTTGGACTAGGAAATATGGGCTCCCAGATGGCTCGCAACCTCGCCGCAACCGGGTACCGCATCACCTGTTATGACATCGTACAAGAGGCAATGGATGCTGCAGCACGAGATGGTCTAACGATAGCCACCTCCGGTGTGGAAGCCGTGCGCGACGCCGAGGTCGTCATCACTATGTTCCCGGCGGGGGAACACGTGCTGTCGGCGTATCGAGACGGACTCCTTGAAGCAGCACCTGCAGACACACTGTTCATTGACTCCTCGACTATCGCCGTGGATGATGCGATCGAAGCCGCACGATTGGTAACTGAGGCAGGACACCGTGCCCTGGACGCCCCGGTATCGGGCGGAACTGTCGGGGCACACCAGGGCACATTGACGTTTATGGTGGGAGGAAGGCCAGAAGATTTCGAGCAGGCAAGACCGCTTCTCGATGTGATGGGGCGCAAAATTGTTCACACTGGTGATACCGGTACCGGGCAGGCGGCCAAGGTTGTCAATAACATGGCACTTGCCATCAATACCATCGCTGCTGCAGAGGCTTTTAGCCTCGGCGAAAATCTTGGCCTGAGCCCCCAAACCCTATACGACATCATGTCGACTTCGGCGGCTCAATCGTGGGCGGTCACCACGAACTGTCCCGTCCCAGGGCCAGTGCCTGGGTCACCAGCCTCGAATGACTACCGCCCAGGTTTCGCCACAGCGCTCATGGCCAAAGATCTCGGCCTAGCAAAAACTGCGATCGAAGCTACCGGCACACCAGCTACCTTCGGGATGGCAGCCTATGAAGCATACACTGAGTTCAATACAGAGGAGAACGCAGGTAAAGACTTCTCCGCTATCATCCGGACCAAACAAAAGAAAGGTTAACTGTGTCCGACCAAGTTATTCTCACCGAAGTTGTCAATCGTGTCGGTGTCATCCGTCTCAACCGCCCCAAAGCGCTCAATGCGTTGAATGAAGCAATCATGCACGCGATAGTGGACGCGGCAGAAGCATTTCAGGACGATGCCAATATCGTGGCCATCGTACTGACGGGCAACGAGAAAGCCTTCGCTGCGGGAGCGGATATCAAAGAAATGGCCGATAAGCCCTATATTGAAATGCACCGGTCGGACTGGTTTTCCCACTGGACCCGGTTTACCCAAATCCGTTTGCCGATCATTGCCGCCGTCAATGGTTATGCACTAGGTGGGGGATGTGAACTGGCGATGATGGCAGACATGATCGTTGCCGGGCCCAACACTAAATTTGGCCAACCAGAAATTAATCTCGGAGTAATCCCGGGCATGGGCGGTTCCCAACGGTTGACCCGTGCCGTAGGAAAATCAAAAGCGATGGATATGGTGTTGACGGGGCGAATGATGGATGGTGAGGAGGCCGAACGTTCTGGCTTGGTCGCTCGTTTGGTTGAAGATGACAAGGTCTTCGATACTGCCCTAGAAATGGCTCATAGCATTGCCTCGAAGTCACGGCCCGTGGTGATGGTGGCAAAAGAGGCTGTTGATACGGCTTTCGAGACTTCCTTGGCTCAGGGTTTGCTCTTCGAGCGCCGGATGTTCCATGCGCTCTTTGCTTTTGAAGATCAAAAAGAAGGCATGGATGCCTTTAGCAATAAACGTGAGGCCCAATTCCGAGACCGCTAACTGGGACACGTAGGGAGTCGCATGGAGGCAATTAATGTGAAAGCTTTGCCGGGGTCAGCAATAGCTCACGGCAAAGCTGTGAGAAAACACATTCCTGCCGGTAGTAGTACACGCCTTCTAGACCCACGCGAAGCCACGATCACGGAGCGGAACGCATAAGGGCTGCGGCTATGCGATATCAGCTATCGAGTATTCGTGATTGTAACCGCCGGTGGTGGTGCGTGAGGCCAACGATTGCTCAGTGAGTTCACCTTCCGGCCCGTGGAAAGCTGTTTCCTTTTGCCGCAATTCGACTCGCCGAATCTTGCCGGAGATCGTTTTCGGCAATTCAGCAAATTCTAAACGCCGGATCTTAGCGTAGGGCGGCAACTTGCCCTCAGCGAAGGAGAAATCCGAAGCTGTTTCGGCCGTAGCATCGTATCCAGTTCCAAGGACCACGTAAGCTTTCGGAACTGCCAAGCGAATGGGATCTGGCGACGGCACGACTGCTGCCTCTGACACAGCGGGATGCTCGAGAAGAACCGATTCCAACTCAAATGGAGACAGCTTATAATCCGAAGCCTTGAAGACGTCATCAGCCCGCCCCACATAGGTGTACACGCCGTTTGTATCCCGTGCCATGATGTCCCCGGTACGGTAAAGCCCATCACGAAAAGCTGCAGCATTTTTGTCGGGTTCCTGGTAGTACTCCTTCATAAGTCCCACCGGCCAAGGGGTAATCCTTAGGCACACTTCACCTTCACCAGAACCATGAATGAACTCATCGGTGGCAGGATCGCAGAGGACCACCTCATAACCCGGTAAGACGCGTCCCAGAGACCCTGGCTTGACGTTTTGCCCGGGAGTGTTGGCGATCTGCAGGGTAGTTTCCGTCTGCCCGAAACCATCGCGAACATCGGTGTGCCAGGCAGTCTTGACCGCCTCTATAACTACGGGATTCAGCGGCTCACCAGCAGCGAGGACCTTCATCGGCGGATTGACCATCTTCGTCAGATCGGCCTGGATCAGCATACGCCAGACGGTTGGAGGAGCACATATCGAGGTCACACGTTCAGCGTCCATAACCGACATGAGCATCTGCGCATCAAACCGAGTGTAGTTATAAATGAATATTGTTGCCTCACCAATGAGAGGCGCAAAGAAGTTGGACCAGGCATGTTTCGCCCACCCGGGGGATGCCACATTGAGATGTTTATCGCCCGGTTCCAGCCCGATCCAGTAAACGGTCGAGAGATGTCCCACGGGATACGACGTGTGCGTGTGCGCTACCATTTTCGATCGCGAGGTCGTGCCTGATGTGAAATAGATCAGGGCGACGTCATCGGCAGGCGTAGGTTCAGTGACAGTAAAACTCGTCTGGGTGCGATATGAATCGACATAGCAATATTGTGGGTGGACCTCGGAATCCGGGGCTTGTTCTGTTTCGGTGGTAATCACAGAGAAATCACCTGAAACCGCGTCAAATTTTTGCGTGTTAGCCGGGTTCGTCACAACCCACTTGGCACCTGAGCGCTTAACGCGCTCGGAGAGTTGTTCCGCAGCAAGCATGACGGTGGTGGGCAGCAGTACAGCGCCTAACTTGAATCCGGCAAGCATCGTCTCCCATAGCTCGTACTGATTATTGAGTATCACAATGATGCCGTCACCGCGCTGCACACCAATGCCTCGTAGCCAATTCGCCAGTTGTGAGGAACGGGCGGACAACTGTGCATAAGTGGCCGAATAACGCGAGCCGTCTTCTTCGAGTATCACCAAGGCATCTTGAGCCGCTCGTTCTGGATCTGCTGCCAATTGATCGAACCAATCGAGTGCGAAGTTAAAATACTCAAAATGCGGCCAATCAAAATGCTCACGGGCCGCTTCTATATCCATGCGGTGTGCCAGCAACACATCGCGAGCGTGCCGAAACTGTTCAGTGACTGACATGGGTCTCCTTAGATCACGAGGAAAGAACGTCTGGGAGGTCGAGGAGAGCAAGGTGTGACCTAGAATACATTGCGTCGCCGTGGCATGCTGCGGATCATGGTCGAAGAAGCAAATGGGGGAGTGGGGTGGACGGCTGTGACGCTCGGTCTAACTGTCGATCTTTGAGGGGCTTTTCGGAGGTTGGTGAAGCGCTGTACAATCGTGCAGTGACGAGTCGTGTAATGCGCGTCACCACATTCGTGCACCTAAGGAGTGACATGACCGCCCAGTCGGCACGTAGCTCAGAGCCATCTCGCGAAGAAATCCCATTCCCGGACGCTGACATCTTCGAGGCGACCTCGCTGCTGCAGCCTGAAGAACAACAAGCGCTGCTCAATATTCGACAGCACATGCAAGACCATGTGCGACACCAGATCATCGACTACTGGAATCGGGAAGCTTTCCCCTTCGACATGTTGCCGCAACTTGCCGCACTCAGCCTCGGCGAGTTAGCCCTTGATAACCGTTCCTGGTTGTTTCGCGGGCTGGTGTATTCCGAAGTCGCCCGCGCAGATGTTTCGCTTGGGACACTGGTTGGAATCCATAATGAACTTATCATTGGAATGCTGCAGCTATTGGGCTCTAATGCCCAGCGATCACAGTGGATTGACCCATTGCGCAAGTTTGAAGCCATCGGGTGTTTTGCCATGACAGAACCTGAGCACGGTTCTGATATCGCCGGTGGGATTACGACCACCGTCACCAAGACGTCGACGGGCTGGGTCATCAACGGCACAAAGCGCTGGATCGGCGCGGGCACCTTCGCTGACTTTGCCCTCGTGTGGGCCAAAGACACCGCGGATGAACGCCTTAAAGGGTTTTTAGTTCGGATGGATCAAGCAGGCGTCACTGCTCAGAAAATTCACCACAAAATGGGTCTACGGGTCATGCAAAATGCTGACCTCACCTTCGACAATGTTGAAATCGAAGATGCCGATATTCTTCCAGGAGCTATCGAATTCAGTGCGGCTCATGAACTACTGCGAAATTCACGTGTTTGGGTGGGCTGGCAGGCCCTAGGGGCACAGCTGCATGCCTTTGACGTTGCCCGCGACTACGCGTTGAGTCGTCTACAGTTCGGCCAACCACTTGCAAGCTTTCAACTCATCCAGCAGGACCTAGCCGAGATGATTTCGAATGCGATGGCCTCATTCGGTCTGATGTACCAAGTTGCTCGATTACAACAGGAGGGGCGAGTGCAGATGGTCCATGCGGCCATAGGTAAATCCACCGGATCGCGCCTTTTGCGCGAGACAGCGGCGCACACCAGAAATATTCTTGGCGGCAATGGCATCGTTTCCACCTACGAGGCTGCAAAGATTTTCAACGATGCTGAAGTCATCCATACTTATGAAGGAACATACGAGATCAATTCGCTGATTGTAGCGCGAGCCGTCACTGGCATTTCGGCTTTTGTGTAGGGAGGAATACTTCGTGGAGATTCAAGGACAAGCAGCAATTGTAACCGGCGGAGCATCGGGTCTAGGAGCCGCAACCGCACGTATGTTGGCGCAACGTGGCATGAAAGTTTATGCCTTTGATCTCGCCTCGAGCATCGAAAGAGCTGCCACTATCGACAAGGTCACCTATGTGGAAGTTGATGTCACGAACCACCAATCGATTCGTAACGGTCTCACGACTGTCACAGCAGGCCACGAACCTTTGCGTGTGATAATTAATTGCGCAGGCATTGGGACCCCGGGCCGTATCTTGTCTCGCAAAGGCCCCCACGATCTGGACCAGTTCGCTACCGTTATCAACGTCAACCTCCTGGGCACCTTTAACGTGATGACCTTGGGCGCAGAACTCATTGCCGCGCAAGAACCGGTCGATGAGGATGGTCAGCGCGGTATTGTCATCAACACCGCCTCCGTGGCAGCATTTGAGGGACAGATAGGTCAGGCGGCTTATGCGGCTTCCAAAGGGGGCATTCATTCACTCACTATTTCGGCAGCTCGCGACCTGGCGTCCTATGGGATCCGTGTCAATACCGTGGCACCGGGTATTGTAGAAACTCCGATGATGGCTGGTATTACCCCAGAATTTCGTGAAAGTCTTGAAGCTTCCGTACCATTCCCGGCTCGCTTGGCTCGCCCCGAAGAATACGCACAGCTTGTCTTGGACCTCATCGACCATGATTATATGAACGGTCACACCATCCGGATGGACGGAGCGCTTCGAATGGGCCCGCGATAGTACCTCATCACTGCACACACTGAAGATTTATCCCCGGAAGGATACCGATGTCAGAAGCATATATTGTGGATGCACTTCGCACACCCGTCGGGCGTCGCAATGGCGCACTGGCAGGTATACATTCTGCAGATTTGGCTGCGGTCCCACTGTCGGCCATATTCGATCGGATCGGGGTCGATACGGTTGAATACGACGAGATCATTCTGGGATGTATTGACCAGATTGGTCCCCAGTCGTTCGATATTGCACGTACCGCGTGGCTAGCAGCGGGGGGTTCAGAAGCGGTCCCCGGCACTACCATCGACCGGCAGTGCGGCTCGGGACAACAGGCTGTGCACTATGCGGCCCAGGCGGTCATGTCTGGTACCTCGGATTTGGTGGTTGCCGGTGGGGTGCAGAATATGTCAACTATCCCGATCGGCGCGGCCAATACGATCATGAAAGATCAGGGCTACGCGAATCCCTTCGCAGGCTCGAAGGGCTGGGCAGATCGTTATGGTGACCAGACCATTTCGCAGTTCCGTGGAGCAGAAATGATGGCCAGCCGGTGGGGGATCACTCGAGAACAAGCTGAAGCCTTCGCCGCTGAATCCCACCGTAGAGCTCTTGCTGCCCAAGAATCCGGGTTCTTTTCGGAAGAGATTATGCCGCTAGGAGGGCTTCGTGATGACGAAGGCCCCCGCACCCCCAACCGCGCCAAAATGCGTGAACTGCGAACCCTGCAACCCAACGGCATTCATACCGCAGCAACCGCCTCGCAGATCAGCGATGCCGCAGCAATGCTGGCCATCGCATCAGAACGAGCCGTCCAAGAATACGGGCTAGTGCCTCGGGCCAGAATCCACCACATTTCGGCACGAGCTGATGACCCTGTCATGATGTTGTCCGCTCCGATCCGGGCGACACGTCACGCACTGGAACGCACCGGTATGGACATCGATGATTTTGATGCGATCGAAATCAACGAGGCCTTTGCCTCCGTTGTGCTGTCCTGGGAAAAAGAACTGCGCCCAGATATGTCAAAAGTCAATATCCATGGTGGAGCCATCGCGCTTGGTCACCCGATTGGAGCTACCGGAGCGCGTCTGATGACAACCCTACTGCACACCCTGGAAGACAACGGGGGACGATTCGGACTCCAAACCATGTGTGAAGGCGGCGGACAAGCAAACGTCACCATCATCGAACGGCTTGATAACTAGCTGTCTACCACCACTTGTGAGCGTCACGGAGAGCCCTGATGAATCAACACGACGCAGATACACGATCGCTCGACGAACAAATCCAAGCCAGTCAACGCAACTCAGTTTCAATGCAGCTGGCCCGGGTTGCAGCAACCCAACGCGATAACGTGGCACTTAAGTATCAGGAGCGCACTTGGACCTACACTAGGTTCAACCACGCCGTCACGGTGGCGGCCGGGCGGCTTCGCGAGCTCGGACTACACCAGGGTGATCGAATCGCTGTGATGGGTAAGAACTCGGATACCTTTTTGATCCTGTTCTTCGCCGCCTCACGTGCCGGTTTAATCCATGTACCGATCAACTTTGCTCTGACCGGCTCAGAACTGCACTACCTAATTTCTGACAGCGAATCCGCAGCCATGATTGTGGATGATGAATATCTGGAAGTCGTCCAAGAGGTCGTTGCATCCAGTCCGCTGGATGACGTCGTGCCCATGTCAACCATTCTTGAACACATTGCGACTGTGCTGGATGATGAGCAGGCATTGGCTGCTGCCCTGGCCAAGGAGCACCTCGATAGTGCTGAAGACACTGATCTGGTGCAGTTGCTCTACACCTCGGGGACTACCTCCGCACCTAAAGGCGCGATGCTCACGCACCGAGCTTTACTGGCGCACTATAACGGCACGATCCCCGCGTTGGATTTGACCCGTGATGATAACCCGTTGATCGCTATGCCGCTGTATCACTCCGCAGCGCTGCATGTATTCATTACCCCGTATCTCTTCCTTGGCGCGACAATCCGGCTGCTGCGGGCCCCAGACATTGGGGAGATTTTACAGCGGATTGAGCAAGAAGCCATCGGTTCGCTGTTTCTGGCACCTACCGTGTGGGTCCCACTATCGCAGCACCCGGACCTGGTGACGCGAGACTTGTCGTCGCTAACGAAAGCCCAATACGGTGCTTCCATCATGCCGGTAACGGTTCTGCAGCGTCTACGCGACCAATACCCAGACATTGGGTTTTACAACTGTTTTGGTCAAAGCGAGATGTCCCCGCTGTGTACCGTATTACGCCCGGAAGAACACGACTCGCGACCTGCCTCCGCAGGGCGAGCCATCTCAACGGTCGAGCTACGCGTAATCGATGTCGAAACCGCTCAGTCAGCTCCGATCGGTACGCCCGGTGAAGTGCAATACCGCTCGCCCCAGTTATTCTCCGGGTATTGGAATAAACCCGAACAAACCCAAGAGGCCTTCATGGATGGGTGGTTTCGTTCCGGTGACTTGGTGGTCATGGATGATCAGGGCTACATCGAAGTGGTTGATCGGATCAAAGATGTCATCAATACCGGAGGCGTCTTGGTCGCTTCACGTGAGGTCGAAGATGCACTCTACCGTCACGAAGCGGTTGCCGAAGTCGCCGTCGTAGGACGTCCACACGAAAAATGGATAGAGCAAGTCACAGCGGTTATCGTGCTTAAAGATGGTTACCAGGAAGCTAGCGCCGAGGAGCTGAGAGAATTTTCTCGCCAGTACCTGGCACGTCATAAAGTTCCCGGCCACATTGAATTCGTAGCGAAGTTACCACGGAATCAATCCGGCAAATTGCTCAAGCGCCAATTGAAATGAGCTGCACGCTAGGCTGCGGTCAACAGGTGACGGCGATGTGAGGCAACTGACCGGTTCGGGGTCACTATACTTAAGACGCGGACGAAGGTCGTTAGCCATAGCAGCGACAGCCCTACGATAATGCTTTCTAATGCGGTGACCGAGAGGACGGAAAACCCAAACGTCAACACGACACAGCCCACAATGAGCACGATCAATATGACGGTCACGGCTTTGAGCACGAAGGGCGTACCGGGCAGCACGACCTGAGTATAGCCCGCAGCCAGGAGCAGCAGGCCGAGAGCAACAAAGGCAGTGGCTGCGTGGGCCACCGGCTGCTCATCCAAGGGAAACCATCCGACTCCTGCTAGTGCTATTCCGGTCAAGAACCAGATGGTCACGACGACTGCGATCTGTGCAAGCGCATCGTCGCCAAGTAAACGATGCAGGTCACGCCCAATGTAGGAGCCTATCGTGGCAACGAGCAGACCGGCGACAATGAGCGTGCCATTAAACGCCCACGCACTCGATCCGATGCCTAGTTGAGAGAAGTTGCGCTGCCACCAAGTGGGGTCTGTCTCGGTAATCATGGCAAATACGGTGCCCACAATTAGGAATGTGAATAATAGCGCAGCAAGGTCGCGAGTGCTCAAGTCAATACCGGCCTGGAACGACAAACGACCGGCTAATCCTGCGGCAACACCCGTAAGCAGCCCAGCGCCGATCGGCCCGAGCTCAAGACCGGGCAGACCACCACCAAACAGCTGACCGCCTAGCAGAACACTCAGCCCGGTCACCCCGCCAAACGCGATCGCGACCGCCACAAACGAAAGATGCGAGATCAGCGTTTGCCACCGGGGCATAAACTGCGTTTCACCGCGCCGATGTACATACGAACTGAGCACAAAGGCGATCGCTGCGATGAGCGCGGCGATGGATGCCATGGGGATGATGATGGAGCCATCCCCGGAGAAGGGACGGATCTGATTCCGCAGGACAATCACCGCGGTGGTAAAGCCTGCGATGAAGGATCCTAGCGTGGCCCACAGGGCCCATGTTTGCTCCGCTAACGCCCGTTCAATCGTCTCCATGATTCCATCAAACCACACGGGCTATGTTTAGCCGTGACGACGCTGCGAACTGTTAGCGGAACTGTGTCTCAGTATATTCGTGGCCGAAACCCTCGGTGGTGGTGCGCGCCGCCAGCACCTCCGATGTGCGTTGGCCGTGTTCCCCGTGGATGGTCACTTCATCTTGCCGTAACACGACGCGACGAATTTTGCCCGACACCGTTTTTGGAAGTTCGGAGACAAATTCTAATCGGCGGATGCGACCATAGGGTGGCAGCACGGTGCGTGCATGGGCGAAGATTGCTTGAGCAGTATCCGGAGTGGGGGCGTAGCCGGGTGCTAACACAATATAGGCTTTCGGGACCGCAGTGCGGATCGGGTCTGGACTGGGAACAACCGCGACTTCAGATATGGACGCGTATCCCATGAGCCCATTTTCTAATTCGAACGGCGAAAGCTTGTAATCGGAGGCTTTGAACAGATCGTCCGCGCGCCCCACATAGGAGTAGACGCCGTTATCGTCGCGGGACATGAGGTCTCCGGTCAAGTAGAGTTCGTTGCCGAAAACCTTCAAGTTGCGCTCGTCATCTCGGTAGTATCCCGGTGTCAAACCGATCGGGCCGGGATCAAGGCGGAGTGCGACTTGACCGGTACCCGGACCCGCAATGATATCTTCGGTAGCTTCATCCACGAGTTCCACGCTAAAGCCAGGTAGGGGTATACCCAGCGCTCCGGCGGGCACATCAAGCCCCGGGGTCGTGGCGATCTGTAGCGTGGTCTCAGTTTGCCCGTACCCATCACGAATCGTCACACCCCATGCCTCGCGAACTTTCTCAAGGGTCGATAAGTTCAAAGGCTCCCCGGCGGACACCGCATTACGCGGTGGGATCGGGACACGGCCCATATCAGCGTGAATGAGCATGCGCCAGACCGTCGGTGGAGCACACAGACTGGTTACATTGAATTCTTCAATGACATCCAGCATCGTTGCCGCATCGAACCGCGCATAGTTGACCGACAGGACGGTGGCTTCGCCGATCCACGGGGCAAAAAATGATGACCAAGCGTGTTTGCCCCAACCGGGCGAGGAGATGTTCAGGTGGACGTCGTCGGCCTTGAGACCCAACCAGTACAGGGTCGAAAAGTGGCCCACCGAGTAGGACTGCTGGGTGTGGAGCACCATCTTGGGTTCGCTTGTGGTGCCCGACGTGAAGTACACCAGCATCTCGGCATCTGCCGGGGTGGGACCATCGATAACGAATTGCGCAGGCGCAGTAAAAGCGTCAGTGTAGGCGTGGGTTCCAACGACCGGTTGCTCACCGGTCACGATCAGTCCAATGCTTGACATGTCGACACCGAGAGCGTCGAGGTCGGCGAATTTGCCGATGTTTTGCTGGTTGGTCAACACCCACTGCACATCGGCGCGTTGGATGCGAGAGGCGAGCGCATCCGGGTTGAGCATGACCGTCGTCGGGAGAATGACCGCCCCGATTTTGATTGCAGCAAGCATGGCTTCCCACAGCTCGACTTCATTATCGAGCATCATCATGAACTTATCGCCCCGTGATACTCCAAGCGACTGGAACCAGCCGGCAACCTGGGTCGAACGGTCTGACAGCTCCGCAAAGGTGAGACGGGTCGTGCCGGTGTCGCCGGTTACAATCAATGCCGGTTGCTGTGCACGAACAGGATCATTGGCGAGTGCATCGAACCAGTCCAGTCCGAAGTTGAAGTGTTCGAAGCTGGGCCATACGAACTCCTCGGCGACCTCGGTGGGAGCCAATGCCATGAGCCGGTCGCGAGCCGCGCGATATTGTGCAGTTACATTCATGTATCGTTCCTTTATCCCGAGCATGCAAAACACACCCAGTCTAATTGCCTAGGGGAGGTGCACCGCTCGGTGGGTGACTTATTTCCATCCCAGCAGTTTGAACACTTCGACCCAGCCGGCGAAAATTTCGCGGTTGCGCTCTGGACCCAGCTGGGCTGGGTTAGCAAACAGCACGTAGTCGGCTGCCATCACAGCCTGGTCATTGGACAGGGTTTCGGCCAACTGATCGATACGACCCACATAGGTGGGGCCCGAACGGGCCGGGCTGCCCTCGAGACGGCCAGCCTGATCCTGGCTGCTGCCTGCATGACCAAACATCCGCTCATCCTGAACTGAACGCAGCGCAAACATTGAACGTGTTACAGCCGTCTGCCCACCGGTGGCCGATCCCGAGGCATGGTAGGCGTCGAGATAATGCTTGAGCTGATCGGCTTGCTGAATGTGGAAGGGGCGACCGTCGTCTTGAAGTAACAGGGTCGACGACAACAAGTTGTAGCCCTGTTCTCCTGCTGTGATGCCCGACGACGTTGAGCCCGCGCCCCACCACAGACGATTGAGTAGCCCGGGGGACTGGGGCTGGACTACCAATTCGGTTGCGCCACCCGGTGACCATGGCGAATCTGGATCCCCGGTGGCCACCGGTTGACCGCCCACCGCATCCCGAATGCGCTGACCGCGCTGCCGGGCGACGTCATTCCACGTCTGGTCCGGTGCTGTGGTGTAGCCAAATTGTTCTTGCCCATCCAGTGCAGCTTCAGGAGAGCCGCGTGAAATACCAAGCTGTAGGCGACCATCAGAGATGAGGTCTGTTGTGGCGGCTTCCTCGGCAAAGTACAGCGGATTTTCGTATCGCAGGTCGATGACGCCGGTGCCAAGCTCAATGCTGGAGGTCTTAGCCGCCATGGCAGCTAGCGTCGGAAAGGGTGCCGACATCATCCATTGAAAATGGTGCACGCGGATCCATGCGCCGTCGAGCCCTTCTGCTTCAGCCGCTACGGTCATGGCCAACTGATCATCGAATGCGGCTTTGGGGTTGACGGTACGGGTTGTCCGGTCATAGCCGAAATGCCCAAAGTTCAAAAAGCCAAGTTTTTTCTGCATGCTCACGGAACGTTCCAAATCTGAACGATATTCCGATTGTGACTGGTCTCGCGCTGGTCGGATCGATTTCTCCACAGGCACAGGGCTCGACTGGGCGTTTCGGTCTGGAATCTGGGATACTTGACGTGTTATGACTACCGTTTCACAAAAGTCCGCGACCACGGCCCCGGGGCCTGCATTTTCCACGCGTGAACGAGGCATCGGTGATCAAGGGGCCCCGCACCCTTCACCATCGACGACTTCGATGCAGCTGGAACCCCTGAAAATTGGCAACCTGAGCCTCGACGTACCGGTTGTGCTAGCTCCCATGGCCGGGATTACCAACAAAGCCTTCCGTCGGCTGTGTCGTGAATACGGTGGCGGCCTGTACGTGTCAGAAATGGTCACGGCACGAGCCCTTGTGGAACGCCATCCAGAATCCATGCGCATTATCGAACACGACGCCGATGAGCTGCCCCGCTCGGTCCAGTTGTACTCGGTGGACCCGGTCTACACTCGCAAAGCCGTGCGCATGATCGTCGAAGAAGATCGTGCCGACCACATTGACCTCAACTTCGGGTGCCCGGTGCCAAAAGTCACTCGCAACGGTGGAGGATCGGCATTGCCTTGGAAAACTGACCTTTTCACCGCGATCGTGACCGGTGCTGTCAAAGAGGCTCAACGGGGCGATATCCCGGTCACCATCAAGATGCGCCGAGGCATTGATGAAGACCACCTAACATATCTTGACGCCGCTAGACGTGCCGTCGATGCGGGCGTGTCAGCGGTAGCCCTCCATGGACGCACCATGCGTCAGCACTATTCGGGCCAAGCAAACTGGGATTCCATAGCACGACTCAAAGAAGCCATCACCGAGGTTCCCGTGCTGGGCAATGGCGACATCTGGTCTGCGGAAGACGCCATGGCGATGATCGAATACACCGGGGCTGACGGGGTCGTCATTGGCCGTGGATGCCAGGGGCGGCCATGGTTATTTGGCGACGTCGAAAACGCTTTTAGGGGTTCTGCTCAACGCTTCCACCCAGATCAAGGTATGGTCGCTGATGTCCTGTATCGCCACGCCGAACTCCTCGTGGACACCTTCGGTGGGAATGAAGATAAAGCACTGCGCGACATACGCAAACACGTTTCCTGGTATTTCAAGGGCTATCCGGTCGGCGGAGACATGCGCCGCTCGCTAACGGCCGTGGAGACCCTTGACCAACTGCGCGAACTGCTCGACACGATCGATCGTACTGTCCCGTATCCGGGAGCCGATGCCGAAGGTCCTCGCGGACGAGCCGGTGCACCCAAGAAACCGCACCTGCCAGAAGGCTGGTTGGAATCCCAGGACATCACCGATGAACACCGAGCCCAGATCCACGAAGCCGAACTGGATATCTCAGGGGGATAAGCACTCAGCATGACCGGTCAAGGAACCAACGGGCAGGCCCCTAAAGCCCCCCAAACCAGTCAACAGCCCAGCCTCTTCTGGCCGCAGCACAGGCCACCCTATGCAGGCGAAGCCACCCAAACTCCCGGCTACGATGTCTGGGACATGGCCCGCTGGGTCCCTGAACCCCCAAAGTCCAGCTATCGCTCAGACTTTGAACGCGACCGCGCTCGCATCCTGCACTCCGCGGCGCTGCGTCGGCTCGCTGCCAAAACTCAAGTCATCTCACCTGGTGACGACGACTTCATCCGGAATCGGTTGACCCACTCATTAGAAGTTGCCCAGGTCGGCCGCGAATTTGGCCGCTCGTTAGGCTGTGATCCCGATGTCGTGGATGCCGCTTGTCTATCTCACGATCTGGGGCATCCACCCTTTGGACACAACGGTGAGCAAGCCCTTAACGAGGCAGCAAGCGACATCGGCGGTTTTGAAGGCAACGCCCAGACTCTCCGCCTGCTCACCCGGTTAGAACCGAAAAAGATCACCGAGGACGGCGCCCCAGCCGGGTTGAACCTCACCCGGGCCACATTGGATGCTGCGACGAAATATCCGTGGCGCAAAGCTGATGCCCCAGTGAAATCAGATGGCAAGCCCACGCGCAAATTCGGGGTCTACGATGACGACGCGGCGGTGTTTGCGTGGTTCCGCAAAGGGATTGATACCCAGCGTCAGTCCATGGAAGCCCAAGTCATGGATCTAGCCGACGACATCTCCTACTGCGTTCATGATGTCGAAGATGGCATCGTGTCCGGGATGTTCCAGCTCGGCTGGCTGACCAATCCGGACCAACGGGCTCGCGCGATTGCAACGACCCAGCAATGGTATCTTTCCGATACCGACGCCGATGTGATCGACGCAGCCCTGGCACGCCTCGAAGCCACACCGACTTGGGTTGCCAGCGCGGATGGTGCCCGCCACGCGCACGCTGCGCTCAAAGACATGACGTCGCAACTCATCGGACGTTTTTCTACCGCGGCCTTCGAAGCTACTCGCGACGCCTATGGCAACGATCCGCTGACCCGGCATCGTGCCGATGTGATCATTCCAGAAAGTACCGCAATAGAAATCGCCACCATGAAGGGGCTTGCCGCTCACTACGTCCTGTCTTCGAAACGTCGCCAACCACTATACGAAGCGCAACGCGAAGTACTGCTGGAACTTGTCGAATTCTTGTTGGCAACAGACCACCAGTACCTGGAACCGATGTATGCCCAAGATTGGCTTGATGCTAGTGACGACGCCGGTAAGAAACGAGCTGTCATCGATCAGATTGCTTCGTTGACCGACCACTCGGCGCTTATGTGGCATGGCACGCTGGTACGGGGCACAGCGCAACCAACCGAATTGCCCACCGGAATGCACAAGTGATTCAGGCGACTGCTGCTACGAGTTCTGGGAGTGCTACCGCCGCTGTCGAAGCGATATGTACATCAGCGGTGTGTGATAACTCGGTGACCACCGGGTTGATCTCGATGATCGTAGCACCTGCGTCGCGTCCAATACGTGGCAAGGACGCGGCAGGTTGCACCAATCCAGACGAGCCAATCACCACGACAAGTTCTGTATGCTGCAACGCATCAATAGCTGCCTGAAAAGCCGTCTGCGGAAGTGCTTCACCGAACCACACCACACCGGGCCGCAAGAACCCCGAATCGCATTGTTCGCATCCAACCGGCGCCAGGAGTGTGTCGCTGCCAAAACCTTGGTTGGGATCCATGTGGATGGCGGAGGGTTCGAACATAGTCGCATAATCGCATTCGAGACACCGAAAAGCATGCAGCGAACCGTGTAAATGCAGTACGTCGGTAGTTCCACCGCGTTCGTGTAGATCATCCACATTCTGAGTAGCCACCGTCATCGATCCACCGGTTGACGCGAGGCGTCGCTGCCATACCCCGAGGGCTTTGTGTCCGGCATTAGGTGCGACGCTATTGACCAGATGCCACCGCCACATATACCACGTCCACACCAGGGCAGGATCCGCGCGGAAAGCTTGCTCGGTGGCTAACTGCTCTGGAGCAAACCGCTCCCACAAGCCAGTTTGAGCGTCCCGAAATGTCGGTACTCCCGATTCGGCTGACATGCCTGCGCCAGAGAGCACGACCACAGACCGAGCGGTGGACACTATTGCTGCAGCTTGTTGGATTGCCGGGGTCACGGATGAAGTTCCGGAATGATGTTGCGAGCCGTGCCGGCGATATAGAGGTCGGCTTCGTCCGTTAATGGTGTCCGGTTCGGGTTAATTTCGATGACCTGTGCTCCTGCCGCAGACGCGGCGACGGGCAGGGTTGCGGCAGGTTGGACGATATTGGAAGTACCGATCACGAGCGCGACGTCGGCTGAACGTACTGCGGCCAGTGCGTCGTCCATGGCTCGTTGCGGCAACATCTCTCCAAACATCACAATATCGGGTCGGAGAAATCCGTGGGAGCAACTGCCACAGGCGGGCGGGTCTTCAATCTCGAGCTGGTCCAGTGCAGGTGTTGCTTGCAGCTGCTCTTCGGTAGCATCGTCTAATCGATAGTCCGATGGTGCGTGGCATTCAAAGCACCGAAACGTAAAGGTCGTGCCGTGCAGATGCGCTAGCACCTTAGAGCCACCGCGTTCGTGCAGATCGTCGATGTTCTGGGTCACGATGTCTAGCGCACCCCCCGTATGCGCGAGAGCATGCTGCCAGCTCCCCAGTGCCCTATGACCCTCATGTGGCTCTACTGAGCGCATGACGCGTGCCTGGTGTAACATCCACGACCACACGAGTTCCGGCAGATTGTACATCGCCTCAGGGGTGGCTAGATCTTCGGGGGAGTACTTTTCCCACAGTCCGGTGTGGGCATCCCGGAAGGTCGGGATACCAGATTCTGCGGACATGCCGGCTCCGGTTAGCACGACGATACGTTGGGCATCTTGCAGAATGCCACGGGCTTCACGAATCGCGACTTGGGATATGGGGTTCATGCCTACCACTGTAGGCCAGCCACCTCGGAACGACCAGGTTCAGCACGGTTCTAGCCCTGCTCAGTTGGCACACGCAAACGGCGCCTCCTTGTGGGCGACTTATATAAGTCAGCCTATAGGAGACGCCGTGTGCTAAAACCGTGAGGCTTTGGCGATCACATCATGTGTATTTAGGTTGCCGGGACATCCAGTTCAATGTCGGCGCCATCCGCACCGTCAAGCTCGATTTCCCATTTGAGGGACGCGTCGTCGTCATCCAGATCAATCTGATCGAGTGTGGCGTCAGCGTGCTGTTCGAACGCTTGATTCAACGCTTCGGTTACGGTCACCGTGACACGATCAGCTCTGTCGATCTTATCGTCGTCGGTTTGGCGCTCATCTTCGGTGATATCACCGCCGGTGGTAACGTCCAACTCGTGCAATTCACTGTCGAGCACGACGTCGACGTCATAGGTCGAACCATCGTCTTCTCGATCAATATCTACAATGACCCCTCCCTCATATTCGGCTTCCACGAATCCGATGATGTCAAATACTGTGGCGTCGCCGGAGGCCTGAGCATCATCTGTTGTGTCGCTCGTGGTCGCGTCGTCCGTCGAAGTGGCATTAGTGCCGTTATCCGCTGGAGTAGCAGCGGATGTTTCTTCTGAAGTAGCCTCCGTATCGGCGGTCTGTTCTTGAGTTGGTTGATCAGCCGGAGGCTGCTCAGTCGAATCATCAGCACTGCAGGCTGAAAGCAGTACTAACGCAGTTACACCGACGACACCGGTCAATAGCTTTGTATGGCGCACGACAGATTCCCTCCACATAGTTCTAACCCTTCGTGGTTTTTCGTTAATTTTAGTTTTATCGAAGACGGTTCGGTCAATATCTAAACCACTACCGACTATAGTCCGTTTAGTACCCAAAGGTCATGGGGTCTGAGGCGTTGTGGTGCATTCGAGGGGAAGAATCATCAGAGCAATTGCTCTGATGATGAAAGCTATCCACATCGAAGACCGGAACTCTCCGGCAAGCAGCTGCTTGGGCTTAGACTAATCACCATGGCAGGACGTATTACACGGGAATCAATCGATAAGGTACTGGAAGCAACCGATCTTAAAACCGTGGTGGAAGAACACGTAACGCTACGCACCGCTGGCATCGGTTCATATAAAG
>CAZAAP010000008.1:0-32462 GCA_964482935.1 uncultured Enteractinococcus sp. | reverse complement strand
CCGACCAGATCATCCCGGCGCATTTTTTGAAGCGCATCACCAAAACCGGTTTCGAAGACGCATTATTCTCCCGTTGGCGGAATGACGAAGACTTCATTCTGAATAAAGAACCCTACTCTTCAGGCACCGTCTTGGTCGCCGGACCAGACTTTGGTACCGGATCATCCCGCGAACACGCCGTATGGGCCCTGCGTGATTATGGATTCAAAGCCGTCATCTCAGCACGTTTCGGCGATATCTTCCGTTCAAATGCCGGAAAACAAGGGCTCGTGGCAGCGCAGATCGACCAGGACGATGTCGAGGTGATCTGGAAAGAGCTGGAAAATAACCCGGGGGCCGAAGTCACCGTGGATCTAGAGAATCATCTGATCGAATGCGGTTCCATTTCGACCCGCTTCCAGATCGATGACTACACGCGCTGGCGTTTGATGGAAGGCCTTGATGACATCGGTTTGACGCTTCGCAACGAAGCCGATATCACCGCGTTCGAAAAAACCCGTCCGAGCTACAAACCAAAGACGCTACCGGCCAAACTCTCAGAGGTTTAAGCTTCGTCGCCTACAATGAGTACGTTGTAAATAATTTGAGCGCACCACCGGTGGTTTGCGTGCAGCCTCGCGTGTCGAGGTATGGAGGGTAGAAGCTTATATGACTAACGTGTTGACCATTCACGGAGGTAAACCTCTCGAGGGGTCAGTGACCGTTCGTGGTGCCAAGAACCTGGTCCCCAAAGCCATGGTCGCCGCCTTGCTGGGCTCCAAACCATCGGTGATTCGCAATGTCCCGGAGATTAAAGACGTTGATGTCGTGACCGGTCTGCTCCGGTTGCACGGCGTCGTGGTGGAGCACAACGCCGAAACCGGCGAGATCTACATGGATCCCACCGGACTGAAGACCGCGAATAACGCCGAAATCGATGCATTCGCTGGCGACTCGCGCATTCCGATTCTGTTTTGTGGTCCCTTGATGCACGCATTAGGCTCTGCCTTCATCCCAGATCTGGGTGGCTGCAAAATCGGCGACCGCCCGATTGATTACCACCTCGAAGTACTACGCCAATTTGGGGCCGAAGTGGTCAAAGAGCCAACCGGCACTTACATCCGGGCCCCACGCCGCCTCACGGGCGCCAAGCTCGAACTGCCATACCCATCGGTGGGTGCGACCGAGCAGGTACTACTCACCGCAGTCAAGGCCGACGGCATCACCGAACTCAAGGGTGCGGCCGTGGAGCCAGAGATTAACGATCTGATCCACGTGCTGCAAAAAATGGGTGCGATCATCACAGTCCAAACGGACCGGACCATTCGCATTGAAGGCGTTCCTGAACTGGGCGGGTACAACCACACCGCACTGAATGATCGCAACGAAACTGCATCGTGGGCCACCGCGGCCCTTGTGACCGACGGTGACATCTATATCGAAGGCGCAACCCAGCGCGATCTGACGGCGTTTTTGAACGTCTACCGCAAGATCGGCGGCGATTTCGAAGTCAATGACACCGGTATCCGGTTCTGGCGTGGTGGGGCCGACCTGAACCCCCTGGTGCTCGAGACCGATGTCCACCCCGGTTTCATGACCGACTGGCAACAGCCACTGGTCGTCGCCCTGACCCAGGCCGAAGGTGTATCCATTGTGCACGAAACCGTCTATGAAAATCGTTTCGGTTTCACCGACGCCCTCATTCGCATGGGAGCCTCGATCCAGCTGCACCGCGAATGCCTCGGTTCAGTCCCGTGTCGTTTCGGGCAGCGCAACTTCTTGCACTCAGCGGTCATCTCCGGACCGGCTGAGCTGACCGGAACTGATTTCACCATCCCAGATTTGCGCGGTGGCTTCTCCCACGTACTGGCTGCACTGGCCGCAAAGGGCACCTCACGTGCAACCGGTATTGACGTCATTAATCGCGGTTACGAAAAGTTCTTCGAAAAACTCGCCGGCCTCGGCGCAGATATCGAAACCCCCGCTCCCGCTTACTAACACCTGGAGATCCTCGACGTGTCATACTCTCTGGGGCAGCGTGCTGTCTATTTTTCGGCAGCAAGCATTGTGCTCCCGTTGAACATGCTCATGATGCGCCGCGACTGGCAGGGTCAAGAAAACCTGCCCGATACCGGCATGATCCTCGCGGTCAACCACATCTCACACCTCGACCCGCTCTATGTGGGTCACATGGTCTACCGCACCGGGCGCATCCCACACTTTTTGGCCAAAAAAGAGCTTTTCGACGCGCCGGTCATCGGCCAATCGCTGACCTGGTTGAAACAGATCCCCGTGGACCGGGCCGGTCGTAGTATCGACTCGCTGAGGCTGGCCGAAGAGGTCCTGGCCCAAAACGGCGTCATTATTATCTATCCGGAAGGCACGACGACCAAAGACCCGGATATGTGGCCCATGGTTGGTAGGATCGGCATGATACGCCTGGCACTGACCACGGGCGCACCGGTGATCCCGGTCGGCCAGTGGGGTGTCCACGAAACCCTTCCCAAAGGGCACAAGATTCCTAAAATCTTCCCGCGGCGCACCTCAGCCATCCGGGTGGGCAAGGAATCTGACCTGGACTGGTTACGCACCATGGACAAACCCGGACAACGCGACCTGGTTGCTGCCACCGACCAGGTCATGGAAGAAATAACCCACCTCATGGCACCGCTACGTGGCGAAGCCCCACCAGAGAAGCGATTCAACCCGGCACAAAAACGCTAAGGAGTCCCGATGACCACCGATCACGTAACCGTGGCAATCCTTGGTGCTGGGTCGTGGGGGACGACATTTGCCAAAGTGTTAGCCGATGCCGCCAATGAGCGCGGCGAAACCATCGAGATCCGGCTGTGGGCACGCCGTGACGAAGTCGTCCAGGACATCAACACCAATCATCGCAACAGCGAATATCTCGACGACATTGCCCTGCCGGAAGCCATCAGCGCAACTACTGACGCCGCTAAAGCGGTCACCGGTGCAGAACTCGTGGTGGTCGCCGTCCCGGCACAACAGGCCCGAGAAACCATAGCCAAGGTTGCCGAACACATTGATACCGAAGCGATTATGGTCTCGTTGATTAAAGGCCTGGAGCGCACCACGCAGGCGACCATGTCAAAAGTCTTCGCCGAAGAGCTCAACCTGCCGCCCGAGCAATTTGTGGTGGTCTCCGGACCCAATCTGGCCAAAGAGATCGCTCGCCAAGAACCCACCGCGACCGTGGTGGCTTGCGATTATGACCCCACAGCAGAGTGGGTTGCCGCAATGACCGCTTCATCATATTTTCGGCCCTACCGCAACACCGATATTGTCGGGGTCGAAATCGGCGGGGTCGTCAAAAATATCATTGCCCTGGCCGTAGGACTTACCGACGGTCGCGGCTTCGGGGATAACTCTAAAGCGTCGATCATTACACGTGGACTGACCGAAACCACCCGGCTTGCCAGCGCACTGGGTGCCCACCCCGACACCCTGGCAGGACTTGCCGGGCTAGGGGACCTGGTCGCTACCTGTGCCTCGCCGCTGTCGCGAAACCGCACCGCGGGCAAACTCTACGGCGAAGGCCACACGACCGAACAAGTGGTCGGTCAAATGCGCCAAACCGCCGAAGGTGTGAAATCCGTGGGTGCTGTGGTCGCCCTGGCACACTCGGTCGGGGTTGAAATGCCGATTGCAGAAGCCGTCAACGCCGTGGTCAACGGCACCATCGAAATCACCGACATCGCCCAGCTGCTGCTTGGCCGTGATCTGAAACCGGAGGCACGACTGTGACCAAGAATGTGCTCGTCTTATTCGGCGGCCAATCCCCAGAACACCCCGTATCCATCGTGACCGCCGCCGGCGTCCTCAATGCCCTGGACACCGATCACTACACTCCGATTCCCGTCGGTATTAATCAACACGGCGACTGGGTCTTAGCGGGCACCCACCAACCGGAAAATGCCCCGTGGTCGGTTGCGACACTCATCAACCAGCCCCCGGCCGAAACCACGCATACCACCGCCCTGTCAGAGGACCTCCCCGAGGTCCCCGCCACCCCATCCCCGGTTGCCCTGCGCTCCGTGAATTCCTCCACCCAACTGATCGACGTCGACGGCAACCTCATCGCCGACATCGACGTCGTCTTCCCGGTGCTCCACGGGCCCAACGGGGAAGACGGCACCGTCCAGGGACTCTTTGAAACCCTCAACGTGCCCTACGTGGGAGCAGGCGTATTAGCCTCAGCCGTGGGCATGGACAAACACTTCATGAAAATCGCGTTCCAACATGCCGGGTTGACCGTTGGCCCCTGGGTTACCGTGACCGAAGCGGCCTGGCGCAATGACCGCGCCGGGATACTGGACCAAATCGCCGTACTGGAATTGCCATTATTTGTGAAACCCGCACGCGGTGGGTCCTCGCTGGGAATCCGACGCATCACCATGCTGTCGGAACTGGAGGACGCCATCGAATACGCCCGTCACTACGACACCAAAGTGGTTGTTGAGCAAGGCATTCTCGGCCGCGAAATTGAATGCGGGGTCCTCGATGGGCTCAACGGAGCAACCCCCCGAGCATCCTATCCCGGTGAAATAGTGGTGACCGATGACGACCAAGACTTCCAGTTCTACGATTTCGCCTCGAAATACCAATCAGCCGACAGCGCCGAACTATCCTGTCCAGCCGACCTCGATGACGATGTCACAGAACTCGTTCGGACCCAAGCCGTCACCGCTTTTCAGGCTGTTGATGCCGCAGGTCTGTCACGCGTGGACTTTTTCTACACGTATGACGGCGAACTGATCATCAACGAAATCAACACGATGCCTGGGTTCACCCCGATTTCGATGTACCCACAAATGTGGCAGCGCACCGGCATCGAATACCCAGAGCTGATCGACACCCTACTGGAGCTCGCCCAAGACGGGCACTAGGAAAATTTTATTGGCTTTCCTGCGGGATAACCCCTTCAGGAATGTTACCGTCGAGATCATCTACACCAGGAACGACCTCGGCATCAGCCGGATCGGTGCACCCACCTTCAGCTGGAATTCGCGCAGCAGCGTTGCCAATATCCACCATGACCGATGACGAAGCGACCCGCTCCCCATCAAAAAGCACTTCCATCGCCGGATCACGCCCATACGTGGTAATCCGCCAGTTGGTACCCTCTTCGCGAACAACCCAGTCCACGCCGTTAGCACCAACACACTCATCGGTGGTCGGGCCGGGTGGTTCGACCCCGCAGCGGAAGACCGCCACTGCTGGCTCACCCCAGGCCG
Source organism: uncultured Enteractinococcus sp. (assembly GCA_964482935.1). Taxonomy (GTDB): domain Bacteria; phylum Actinomycetota; class Actinomycetes; order Actinomycetales; family Micrococcaceae; genus Yaniella. The sequence continues at coordinate 27,225 of CAZAAP010000008.1, read as the reverse complement.
CGGTCGACTGACTATCCGTCCGGCGACGCTCGTGCCCGGCAATCTCTTCGGGCATGGCCACCATGGCCTCAGCACACAACGGATTCGTGGCATCCGGAGCAACTTCAATACCGGCGACAAGCGAGGTACACGCCGTCAAAGTTAGACCACCTACGGCAGCCAGAGCTGCCCCCCGGATCACACGCGTTGTTTTCGACATACCCACAACACTAAAACACTCCCAGCACCGCTCCAGGCAGTTTTCGCCACTGGCCTCGACCACGAATTTGGCGCGTCGCGTGGCGCGTGCCGACGTGACAGCGCCTCTGCACGCTACTATGGTGGCATGTGACATAGACCTTGAGCGGGTCATACACGAAATGAACCATTATGACTGAAGTAACGCAACCACCACTAAGTACCGGTGCTCAACATGACCACGGGTCGGCCAAGCTTATCTTCAATTGGTTAAAGCTTGCCGAGTCAGCCCTCGGCAACAACTCCGACCGGCTCAATGCCATCAATATTTTCCCGGTCCCCGACGGCGACACCGGCTCCAACCTCTATCACACCGTGGCAGCGGCAACGCGCGCTCTGGAAGACGTCAATGAGCATGCCAGCGTGGGCAAAGCCCTCGACACGGCAGCGACTGCCGCACTAGATCACGCCCAAGGCAACTCAGGCACCCTGATTGCTGTGATGCTCAACGCCCTAGCAGAGCCCCTGGCGAACGCACCACGGTTGACCGCACCACTGCTTGCCCTGGGATTACAGCGTGCCAGCGCCGCAGCCTGGGCCGCATTATCAGACCCCCAGGAAGGCACCATGCTGACCATCCTGGATACCGCTGCAGCCACCGCAGCAAACTTTCGGGCCTCCCTGACCCAGCTGCCCGAAGACTCCCAGAACTCCCGGAAGACGCTGGGTGAGATGACCTCGCGGATCGTGGAAACAACGTGGTTGGCGGTCGAGGAAACCGAAAACCAACTGGCGCAACTCTCTGAAGCCCAGGTTGTTGACGCCGGCGCCACCGGCCTCTTGCTCGTATTCGACGCGCTCCGGGCGTCGGTACAAGGCGAATCGCTGGACCCAGAAATTTTAGAATCCATCCATGGTTTCCACGTGGATCACCCGCACGTGCACCAGAATATGGAAGTCGCCGAAGCCTACGAGGTCATGTGCTCTTTGCAACTGACCCCACTGGATGCTGCCACCCTACGCATCGGACTCAACGACGTCGGCGACTCGGTCATCATGAGTCCGATCAACACCATTGAGGATGATGAGGGCAGGATCCGTTGGCGCGTCCACGTGCACGTGGAAGAACCCGATGACGCCATGCGCCTCATCCAACCCCTGGGGGACACCGAGAACCTGGCCATCACCCCGTTACACACCGGTAACCACGTTGAAGCACCCTGCCCTCCCGTTGCAGAAGCCAGCACAGAAGATCCCCTCTAGTGGACCCGTTCAATCAGCCGCTTGCACCGTTACTCGGAAATAAAACCGCCGAACACCTCGCAAAACACCTCGGTATCACCACGACGGGGCAAGCACTGAACTATTTTCCCCGTCGCTATATTGAACGTGGCGACCTGACCCCTATCATCCAACTACCACTGGGCGAACAAGTCACCGTCATCGCCCGCGTGCTGACCGCTGTGCGCCGTCCCATGCGGGCACGTAAAGGCTTTCTGGTCGACGTCACAGTCTCGGATGAAGCCACGGACACCGGACTGCCCGGGACCCTGTCGATGGCATTTTTCAACGGATGGGCTGCAGAACAACAACTTACACCGGGCACGTTGGCCATGTTCCACGGCAAAACCTCGACCTACCGCGGGGCACTCACGCTGACCAATCCAGAGTTCACCGTCCTGCCTGAAGAACATGAGCTGTCGGATACCGATCTGGCACCGATTCCTGTGTACCCGGCCAAATCGAAATTACCCTCCTGGACGATCCGGTCCGCCATTGAACTGGTGTTAGATGCGATCAACTGGGCAGCCATTAGCGACCCAGTCCCACAAGACTTTCTCCAAGAACTCGACCAGGACCTGCCAGCACTGTCGGTTGCTTATCAACACGTCCACCGACCAGAAGATCTCAGCCAGGCGGCTGCCGCCCGCAGACGATTCGCAGCCCAAGAGGCTCTCATCCTCCAAACCCTGCTGGCGCGGCGTCGGTTACGCAACCGGACGATCATCCCCTCGAGACCCTATCCACGCGCCGAAAACGGCATCCTGGCACACCTAGATGCCCAATTGCCCTTCGAACTGACGGAAGGTCAGCGAGACGCCGGTGCAGAAATCGCAGCCGAATTAGACTCCCAGCACCCAATGTCCCGGCTGCTGCAGGGTGAGGTTGGCTCGGGCAAGACGTTGGTGGCATTGCGTGCCATGGCTCAAGTCGTCGATGCCGGAGCACAAGCTGTCCTTGTGGCGCCGACCGAAGTCTTAGCTGGACAACACTATCGTTCCATTACGAACACGCTGGGACCGTTGGCAACCGCGGGACAGTTGACCTCCTGGCAAGGGCCAGCCACCGAGGTGGTCTTACTGACGGGCTCGATGACCATGGGCCAAAAACAAGAAGCTCTGCTGAAAATCACTACCGGACAAGCCGGGATCGTGATCGCCACCCACGCAGTTTTCTCCGATCACGTGAACTTCGCCGCCCTGGGCCTGGTGGTGATCGATGAACAACACCGCTTCGGGGTCGACCAGCGCGAAGCGCTGCGTCAAGCCAACCCCGGCGTGCACATGTTGGTCATGACTGCTACCCCCATCCCACGATCGGTAGCCATGACGGTCTTTGGAGATCTCGACGTCACTGTGCTCTACGGGCTGCCCTCCGGCCGTAAGCCTGTCACCACCTATCTGGCTCGGATGTCCCACGGCCCCAGGATCATCCAGCGAGTCTGGGAGATCATCGCCGAAGAAATTGCCAATGGGCACCAAGCCTTTGTGGTGTGTCCCAAAATTGATCCCTCCGATACCGCAGGGGAGGACGACGCCGATGACCTCTCCTCAGATGCCCATGCCGCAAATGTCGTAGAAATTTCTGAGACCCTACGCAACATCCCGGTTTTTGCCAGCGCGACCGTCGAGAGTCTGCACGGTCGACAAGATCAACAAACCCAAGATGAGATCATGGGGGAGTTTGTTGCCGGGAAGATCGATATTCTCGTGGCTACTACGATCATTGAAGTCGGTGTGGACGTCCCCAATGCCACCGTTATGGCGATTCTTGATCCTGAATACTTCGGGCTGTCCACCTTGCACCAGCTGCGTGGGCGTGTCGGCCGCGGTGAAGCAGCGGCCCGCTGCTTTCTTGCCACCCGGTTACCGGATCACCACCCATCGCTGGACCGGCTTGCAATCATCGACGGTACCGAAGACGGTTTCGAGATCGCTAAAGCTGATGTGCAGCAGCGTGGTGAAGGGGATGTGCTGGGCGCCGCCCAGCACGGTTATGCTAGCCAGCTGAAGGTCTTGCGTGTAATCCAGCACGCCGAACTCATCAGCAACGCTGCCAGCTGGGTCAACCGGGCCCTCAGTACAGATGAGCGCTTACAAGCCTACCCACAGTTAGTGGCAGCTGTTGAGGAATGGGAATCAACCCACGAAGAATCATCCGACTACCTTGAGAAGAACTAACCCATGTCGAAGATTGTTGCCGGCCAAGCCGGAGGACTGCCGCTGAAATCCGTGCCCGGCTCGAACACCCGGCCCACGACCGAACGCACCAAAGAAGCAGTATTTTCCTGGTTGGATACCCGCGACTGGGTCCAGGGTAATGCGGTGTTAGATCTCTACACCGGGTCCGCTGGATTGGCCGTTGAAGCGGCATCTCGCGGGGCAGCCAAAGTTACGGGGGTTGAGAGCGCACGAACTGCGGCACGAATCGCTGAAGCCAATGCGGCCAAGGTCAACACCGCCCTGGGTAGCACGGTGGTGACCATCAGCCAGATGTCGGTGCGCCGCTTTTTGCAGATGACACCGGAATCCAGCTGGGATCTCGTCCTCGCCGACCCACCTTATGACATCGACGAAGCAGAACTCGTGCCTATGATCGCCCACGTCTTCGACGCCCTGATGGATGACGGACTATTTGTGCTGGAACGTCCATCGAAAGCCGGCGAGCCCGAATGGCCCAGTGACACCTACGTGGTGGACTCTCGACGATATGGCGAAGCCACGGTCTACTTTGTGCGCCGGTCCGGTTACTAAACTATTTCAAAATTACCGAATGTTGAACATGGCAGGGCCCCTGGTTATGGACTACATTGACACGTATGCAACGCGCAGTATGTCCGGGTTCATTTGACCCAGTCCACAACGGCCACATCGAAATCATCATCCGTGCTGCCTCACTGTTTGATGAAGTGGTAGTTGCCGTATCGAATAACCCGGCAAAGAACTACCGGTTCAGCCTGCAAGAGCGGATGGACATGATCGCCGAGACCGTTCGTGCCATCCAGGGGGTCACCGTGGTGCCCATGACCAGCGGACTCATTGCCGATTTCGCCCGCGAACATGGTGCTCAAGCCTTGGTCAAAGGGGTCCGCAACGCTGGAGACCTCGGCTATGAAATGCCCATGGCGACCTTCAACCGCCACTTATCCGGTGTGGAAACAGTCTTCCTGCCGGCAGATGCCCGCTACCAGCATGTTTCTTCGACGCTTGTCAAGGAAATCGTCAGTTTTAAGGGTGACATTTCTGAGTTCATCCCCTATGCAGTCGCCCAACGTTTCGGCCTGCGCTAGGCTAACGCGATGACCTGTGGTAAGGCTGGAATACTTTCGGCCCTGTTGGCGTTGTAGTTCCCGGTTGCCAATTTTGTGTTTGGGGCAACGTCAGCTAGAGTTACTGGCTGGCCTTAACTGAATTTTAGGGACGCTAAAATATTCATTCATCCGGTCCGTTCCGGCAACGTAATAGACTCTTTATATGAGCAACCAGGAGGTGCAGCTCATGTCAGAAACTAGTATTGGTTCGGGAGTTACACTTCCTGACAACACGAAACCATGGGTTCTATCGGTTACTGATCTAATCGATGCCCCAGGAGCTTCAGAGCACATCGAAGTTACCTGGCCGGCCCCAGCTGAGCTGTCCATTCCGCTTCTTGGTATTGAACAGAACTCAGCGATGCAGGTGGATATTCGCCTCGATTCAGTTCATGAAGGCGTTTTGGTCTCTGGCGCCGTAGAGGGCACACTGACAGGCCAGTGCTCACGATGCCTGGATCCCATTACCGAAACCATCACCATCGACATCCAAGAACTGTTTCAGTTTGAGTTCGACCCCATGCTTGAAGGGGACGAACAACACCTGGTGGAACACGGCTTAGTTAATGTTGAACCGATTATGCGTGATGCACTGGTAACCTCATTACCGTTCCAACCTCGGTGTTCACCCGACTGTGAAGGTCTATGTGATCAGTGTGGAGTTCGGCTCGATGAAGCCGGCCCAGATCACTACCACGAACAGTTAGACCCGCGTTGGGCTGCATTGGCTAATTTTGTTTCGGGTAATGAAAACGAAGAAACTTCATCCGAAAACTCGTAAGCAACAAGAAAAGAGATAACTGTGGCTGTACCAAAGCGGAAAATGTCCCGTTCCAACACGCGTTCACGTCGTGCACAATGGAAAGCGACCGCACCGAAACTCGTCAAGGTCGTAGAAAACGGCAAAGTAGAATACCGTCTGCCACACCAGGCACACGTCGTATCGGACTCAGCCGGCACCCCACTATTCATGGAATACAAGGGCCGCAAAGTCGCAGACATCTAAAGTGACCCCCTCAGCACATTCCACGCCCAATATCTCGTGGGCCGCTGAGAACACAATAGAACACTTAACGAAGCATCTCGGCGTCAGTTTTGACCCCGAGATGCTTCGCCTTGCGTTAACCCATCGATCCTACGCCTTTGAACACAACGGATTACCCACTAACGAACGACTTGAGTTTCTCGGCGACGCGGTCTTAGGTGTATTGGTCACGGACTACTTATTTGAGACCTACACCGAAGCAGCTGAAAGCGAGCTTGCGAAAAAACGCGCATCGATTGTGTCAACATTCGCGCTAGCTCATGTGGCACGAAGCCTCGACTTGGGCTCCCACATCTTCTTAGGTGAAGGCGAAATTCGAACCCACGGTGGCAATAAGGACTCGATCCTGGCTGACACATTCGAAGCTCTCATCGGCGCAACCTACTTGCATGCCGGCTTTAAAGCCGCCTGGACCATCGTCGAACAGCACGTCATCCCGTTATTAGAGGATGAACACATTATGGGTGCGGGCAAAGACTGGAAAACCCTCGTTCAAATAGCGGTCGATAAGAAGCGGATGGGTGCTATTGAATATCACGTCGAAGGTACCGGCCCGGATCACGATCGCACGTTTAGTGCCACACTGGTAGTTGGCGGGGAAACCTATGCCACAGCCCAAGCGAAAACCAAGAAAGATGCTGAACGTCTAGCCGCCTGGCACAGTCTCAGCGTTATCGAAAAAGCCTAATGCCTGAATTACCTGAAGTTGAAGTCGTACGGCGCGGCATCCAACAGTGGACCACTAACGCTCACGTGACAGCAGTCGAGGTGTTGGACCAGCGTAGTCTGCGCCGTCATGCACCGGGTCAAGACGATTTTATCGGGCGGCTCGCTGAGCAACACCTGGGCGAAAGCCACCGGCGAGGCAAATATCTGTGGATAACCATCGATGACGGTTACAGTGCCTTAGTCATCCATTTGGGTATGTCCGGTCAGGTGCTTATCGCTGATCCCGAAATCGCAGATCCCAAGCACTTGAAGATTCGTATCACCATCACCACGGGCGACTGCGTGCAAGAACTGCGATTTGTCGATCAACGCATCTTTGGCGGTCTCTATCTGGATACGCTGGTGCCAGCCGACGACCATCCAGCGGAACTCATTCCCATGACAGTGGAACATATCGGACGAGACCCACTTGATCCGCTGTTCAGTCATGAGGCGATCTTCCGCAAACTGCGGAAGAAAAAATCCAGCCTGAAACGCGCCCTGCTAGACCAGTCCCTGTCGTCGGGTATCGGTAACATATACGCAGATGAAGCACTGTTTCGTGCTGGCCTGCACTATGCGCGGCCCACGGAAACGCTGACACGCAATGAAGTGTCCAGGGTTTATACAGCGGCCGAGCAGGTCATGCGTTTAGCGTTAGCGCAGGGTGGCACTTCCTTTGACGCCCTCTATGTCAACATCAACGGCGAATCAGGTTACTTCGATCGTTCCTTGAACGTCTACGGGCGGGAGGGTAAACCCTGCCTGACCTGTCAGCAGGATGGGGTGGAGACACTCATCGTGCGCCAAAAATTCATGAATCGGTCGTCCTATTACTGCCCGAAGTGTCAACCCGTACCGCGACGTGCACGCTGGTAAAACCGACTATACTCGTGCATAACAGTTTTATACCCCTTAGTCTGATCAGAAAGAAGCTGCCTGCACTATGCGCCAACCGCCCACACCTAAGCGTGTCGGCCGCGTTCGCTTACCTCGGCGCGGCGCAGCATGGTCCATTGTGGGATCTACAGCACTCATATTAGGTGCTGGCGCCGTTGCAGCTTCACAATTCACTACCCAACTCGCAGATGACTTCGATAATAATCGCGAAGTTGTTGAGACTGGAATCGATCAAGAGACCGAAGCTTTCGAAGACGGCGAAATGAATATCTTGGTGCTCGGTTCGGATGCGCGAGAGGGTGAAGAAAATGAAGATCAGCGTTCGGACACGATGATGCTGGTCCACATCCCTGAGTCGCGTGAAGAAATGTATGTCATGTCGATCATGCGTGACTTATGGGTCGAAATCCCCGATGTAGGCATGTCGAAAATCAACTCGGCACAGTCCCACGGTGGTTATCCGCTGACTATTCAAACTGTCGAGGGTCTGACCGGAGCTGATATCGATCACATGGTGGTTATCGACTTTGATGGTTTCCGGGACCTCACCACCGCCCTAGGCGGCGTCGAAATCGACAACGACATGGCCTTCTCCGCCGGTCAGGTCAACCCCAGCTATTACCCAGAAGGCACGATCCGACTTGAGGGCACAGATGCCCTGCGCTTCGTACGCGAACGCAAAGCATTTGTCGACGGAGATTACCAACGAGTCAGAAACCAGCAAAAATTCCTCACTGGCATTGCTACAGGCGTGCTGAATTCTTCAACGCTGACCAACCCCACAAAAATTTCTGGCATGGTCAATGCCTTCACACCGTATTTGACGGTAGACGAATCACTGGACGCTCAAACACTGGTCAGCTACGGGATGTCGATGAACCAACTGCGCCCCTCGAATATCACCAGCTTCACGATCCCGAATGACGGGACCGGGACCACTGCCGGTGGCGCCTCAGTGGTATGGCCTGACGAAGAGGGCTTGGCTGAGATGCGCACCGCCATGGAAGAAGGCACCATGGAAGACTTCGTGGAAGAGCTCGAAGCCCGACTTGAAGAGCAACGAGTCGAAGGCACCGGAGACGAACCGACCGAAGATATGCCGATGGAAGAAGCCTCAGCTGCACCGGAAGATGAAATTCTGTAGTGAACCGTCGCCTCCTGCTCGTCACGCATTCCTATACGCCTGAATCCACCGCTCCTCAACGACGCTGGAAGAGGTTTTTAGCGGGGCTTAGTTCTGCGGGTTGGGACGTCGAAGTGCTCACACCACCGGCTGATCCACGGCACGTCGACCTGACTCAGGGCAGTGAACCACACCTGACGATTCGTCGCACTCCGGATGTGGGATTTTTCCCGGATAGTCGTATCGGCCGATTAGCGAAAGCTGTTGTCCATGCTGCAACTTCGATCCCACTATCGGTTGTCTCGGACGCTGACATTGTGGTGGCCACCGTGCCCGCTTTGCCGAATCTTGTAGCCGGTCGCATCATCGCCTGGACCAAAGGTGTTCCGTTCGTCGTCGAAATGCGTGACGCTTGGCCCGACCTCATCTTCGAATCAGAAAGCGGTGGGAAATTCTTCGGTAGCCTGGTTGCCGAAATTATCACTCGTATCCAACGATCCTCGGATCAACTGATTGCCGTCACCCGAGGTTTTGCTGAGACCCTAGAGCGCCGCAATATGCCTCCCGTAGAGGTCATCTTCAATAGCAGACAGACCGAGAACATGCCGCTACTAGAAGCCCGTGAGCGGCAACCGGACGAACTCCATGTGTTATACCTCGGGAATCATGGTGAATCTCAGCAACTCGAGCTGATCATTGAGGCCGCAAAAATAGCACGACAGCATAACCCGAAGATCACTGTGCGGTTCGTGGGCGAAGGCACCCAAAAGTTAGCTCTCAGGGCGTTCAACGCATCGCTGGGGGAGCCGGTGGAAATGCTGGACCCATCGTTTGGTCGCGAAACCCTAGCGCATTACCGATGGGCAGATACTTGCTTGGTCAGCTTGCGATCCGATTGGGCAAGTTTTGCACATACCGTGCCGTCTAAAACCTATGAACTGTTGTCATATGGTAAGCATGTCACAGCAGTTGTTTGGGGCGAAGCTGCAGACATTCTGCAACAAGCCGGCAACCACGAGATTGTTGATGACGATCCGCAGGCGCTGGCAGAGACCTGGTTGCGCCTGGCACAGGATCCACAATCAACGCCGACCCAGCTAGCGGGCCGAGCCTGGGTGGCCGAACATGCTTCGGATACCGCCCAGATCATGAAATTGGACTCAGTTTTGAAACGCAAACTTTCACAAAAACCCACGACGAGTATTTTCAAGCGGTCATCGACTGCCGCCTCCATCTCGGCCACAGCCGCATTGGAGCATCTGAAGAATAATCGTGCCCTTTTTGGACTCCTTGTGCTGCGCCGACTGCCGCAACGCTTGCGTGAACCGATTGCCACATTTGCTTCCAGCTTCGACGGGGGACCGCTCGATACAATATCGGCCGTTGGCAAGGCCGTGCTCGGCCGAACCGATGAACTTGAAGCTCAAGCCCGCTCCCTGCTGGGCAAGCGCGGAACGGACCGCAAGATTATTGATTACGCCCGAGTGTTTATCGCACTCGGTGATTTAGAGACTGCTGAATGGTTTTTGGACCGGGTGCGTCCAAATACTCGTGGCCTCGTAGCGGCACGTGCCTGGACAGCCTGGACGCGTGGCGATATGGAACACGCAGTTGAGCTTATGAAGACCGCTGCGCGAGAGCGTAAGACGGTTGAACGCTGGTCATCTGAACTTCGAAGCTTTCAGGGCGCCGTGCCGCAACTACAACAGGTTGCTGAATATCAACCCAAAGAAAATCGGGTGTTGCATGTTCTGACGAACTCCTTGCCGCACACGCCTTCTGGTTATGCGCAGCGTTCGCACTCCATCATGTTGGCCCTCCAAGAACGGGGGTGGGATCTGTCAGCGGTGACACGCATAGGCTGGCCTATCACCACCGGAGCTCTGCTTGCCGAGGCACACGACGTGGTCGATGGCATCGGATACCAGCGTTTATTGCCCCAGCAGTTGGAATCACACTTCAGCGAGCGGATCCAACAAAACGCTGAAATGCTTTTACAACACGTCTTGTGGAAGCGCCCGGCCCTGCTCCATACCACCACTCACTGGACCAATGCTGTCGTTGTCCAGGCTGTAGCTAACGCAGTGGGCATTCCGTGGGTCTATGAAGTACGAGGCCAACTCGCTGATACCTGGGCGTCAACGCGTGGGGAAGAAGCGGTTCATACCGACTACTATCGGTTATTCCAAGATCGTGAACGAGAAGCCAGTGTTGCTGCTGACGGTCTGGTGACTTTAGGTGAGCAGATGAAACAAAATCTGGTCGACTTCGGCGCGGAGACTGACAAGATCGTGCTTTCGCCAAATGCCGTAGGCGGTAGGTTCCTGGAAGAGCCGGGGGACACGAAACAAGCCCGTTTGAAGCTGGGGCTAGACCCTGAGTTGGAATACGTCGGAACGGTGAGCTCACTCGTACCGTACGAAGGTATCGAAACTGTCGTTGAAGCAGCTGCACAACTTATGCCTAAGCGCCCAAAGCTGCGTTTATTGATAGTTGGCGATGGCACCGCCCTGCCGAACATTATTGAAACGGCTCGCAAGCTAGGGATCTCGGATCGCTTGATCACTCCTGGTCGTGTGGATCGAGACGAATCTCACCTCTACCATCAAGCGCTGGACATTTTCGTTGTTCCCCGAATCTCCACCAAAGTCACCCGCATGGTGACGCCGATGAAATCCGTCGAAGCCTCGGCCAGCGCCAAGCCAGTTCTTGCCTCCGATTTGCCCGCCCTGTCAGAATTGGTCCATCATGAAGTGACTGGCCTGCTAATCCCTGCTGGAGATCCGTCAGCTTGGGCGGAAGCCATCGGTGGATTGCTTGATAACCCTGAACGGGCTCAACAGATGGGCCAAGCTGGCCGACAGTGGGTTCTAGAAGAACGCACGTGGCTGGCAAATGCCAGAAAATATGACAAACTGTATCGTCAGATTCTGACCCAACAACAATAGAGACGCCAGCTACTATGCCAACGCCGACAGGACAATGTAGGTTTTGACTTATAATAAACAGCTGGATAACTTGGGAGCTTTACTGTTCCCAGGAGTTTTTGGTACCAATCCGTGCCGTGAAAAGGATAGTGAATGTCGAATATTTCCAGTGTTGCCGTGATCGGACTGGGCTACATCGGGTTGCCCACGGCGGCGATCTTGGCCGAGAAGGGGCTGCGCGTGCACGGTGTGGACGTCAATCCCGCAACCGTTGCGGCGGTCAATGCCGGGTCGGTACCCTTTGTGGAGCCTGACCTTGGGGAGTACGTGGCCCGTAACGTGGCGGCGGGCCGGTTGACGGCCACCACCGAACCGGTGGCTGCTGAGGTGTTCATCGTGGCTGTGCCCACCCCGTTTCTGGCCAATAAGACCCCGGATCTGTCCTATATTGAAGCCGCCGGGCGCGCCCTGGCCGCCCAGCTGACCGGCGATGAGCTGATCATTCTGGAATCCACCTCCCCGCCGGGGGCCACCGAGCGCCTGGCTGAGGTCATCCACGCCGAGCGTCCGGAGCTGGCCGCTGCGGGCACGTTGCAGTTCGCTCATGCCCCCGAACGCGTGTTGCCGGGTAAAGTCATGCAAGAACTGGTGACCAATGACCGCATCATTGGCGGGTCCACCCCGGAAGCCGCTGAACGGGCCGTGGCGTTGTATCGGACGTTTTGTCAGGCCGAGCTGGTCACCACCGATCCGCGCACCGCGGAGCTGTCCAAACTCGTGGAAAACTCCTTTCGCGATGTCAACATTGCCTTTGCCAATGAATTGTCGATGATTGCCGAGGAAATCGGTGTCGACGTCTGGGAAGTCATCGCGCTGGCCAACCGCCACCCGCGGGTGAACATTTTGCAACCCGGCCCCGGGGTGGGTGGACACTGTATTGCCGTGGATCCGTGGTTTATTGTCGCCGCGGCCCCCGACACGGCCACGCTGATTCGCAGTGCCCGAGAAATCAATGACGCCAAACCCGCCTGGGTCATCCGCCAGATCAAAGCCGAAGCCTATGATGTCCACCAAGCCACCGGGCGCACCCCGGTCATCGCCACCCTGGGACTGGCCTTCAAACCCAATATCGACGACCTCCGCGAATCCCCAGCCCTGCACATTACCGAAGCCTTAGCCGAGGAGTTCACCGGCTCAAGGATCCTCACCGTCGAGCCCCACATCACCGAGCTGCCGGCACGGTTGACCGGCCGCGACAACCTGGAACTGGCCGACGTCGACACCGCCCTGGAGGCCGCCGATATCGTGGTGTTATTAGTCGATCACGCCGCCTTTGCCGACCTGGGCCCGACCGCCTACACCAAACGCGTCATCGACACCCGCGGCCAATGGCGGGATAGCAAGCAGGTCCCGGTCCATGACTAAAAATCTGGATGCTGTCAGTGTTGAAGTTCTTCAGCAACGCCTAGCTGAAGAACTCGACGCTCAGCGTCGCCTTCAAGAAGAACTGCAAACTGCTCTAGAGAGCGAACGTAACCTTCGTTTAGAAAACGACCTGCTGTGGGCATATATGGAACGGAAGTATCCGGAGCGTATCAAAGAGGCTGAAGGTCTGCTCCAGCGCTTGACCGAGGGCAGCGATCTATCAATAGAGCTCAAGAATCGCGCTCATAAAACACCAGCGAAAAACAAAACGTTTCGTCAACGCGTTCGTCACAAGGTGGGCACGTTACCCGGTGTGCCTCGTGTCTACCACGGTCTGAAGAACCTCCGTAAATAACGTGCCCTAACGTTAGGTCAAAGAAGGTGTGTCGTTTATGGCGCTAGCTCCGAAATCGTCTCCGCGCAGGTTTGATGTCCTACAAAACCGCCTCGACGAGCTTGCGAAACAACAGGTAGCGACTGCACGGCGAGCCACTACCTACCAGAACCTCAATCACGTGGATACGCTTCAACAGATCACGGCGGTGCAATCCGAACCGATCCCAGAGCGACTACAGCATGCGTTTTTAGCTCCCTCAGGAGAGGTGTTGCGCGCCCAGCTGCTCGAGCAGACTGCTGATTTACCCCGAACCAGCGCAGGCATTGCAAATAAACCGTTTCCGACCAAGATCGGTATTATTTCGGATCTGTTCCTCTATAAGAGCTTTGAGGGGCTGGCGGACTTTCGCCCCATTTATCCCAGCAATTATGAACAACATGCTGATATCGATATTCTTCTGCTGGTTTCGACATGGCGGGGTATTGACGGTACGTCGTGGCGGGGCGTCACCACGAAGAGCAGTGAGAAGCGCGAATTACTTTTTGAACAGATTCTGCCGTTTTATCGTTCGCTAGATATCCCCATCGTCTTCTACTCAAAAGAAGACCCGCCGAACTATAACCACTTCTTACCCTTCGCGCAGCAGTCGGACTATATTTTTACCTCGGCTGCAGAAATGCTCCCGAAATACCAGCGAGATTGTCCCGACGCCAAAAGCATTGACGTCCTACCCTTTGGTATCAACCCAACAAACCACTCACCGATCGGAAGTCAGCAGGGCAAACTGCACAGGGCGGTGCCGTTTGCGGGGTCGTGGTTCAATCACAAGTATGGTGATCGCAGCCGGTGGGGTGGTGACATCCTTGACGCCGTAGTGGCCTCGGAGAATTACGACTTGTTAATCTTCGACCGAAATTCTGATCTGAACGATCCCCGTTACCGCTTTCCGAATAGGTACGCTCACGCTTTAACGCCAGCGATCGAGCACCAGTCACTTCTAGATATTCAACGCCACGTCGACCTCAGCATCAACTTAAACTCGGTTTCCAGTTCCTCGTCAATGTTTGCCAACCGAGCCATCGAATTACAGGCGCAGGGCACCGTTGTGCTCAGCAACTACAACGTTGGTCTGAACTCCCGCTACCCGCACGTGCATATCAGCAACGGGTTCACTGATACGCTGACAACCCTCAATGCGCTGACGGAAAACCAAGTCCGCCAGTTACAGGCAGCTGGCATCCGCAGTGTCTTCTCTCATGATCTTGCGCTGATGAGGATTGCCAAAATCATTGAGACTGTCGGCTTGAGCGCGGATGTAACAGAGCCACGGGTTGTGGTGATTAAACATAACGATGATGAGCAACTCAATCGTGACATCGCTCAGCAGACATATGCCAGTATTACTGACGTTGTAGACGCCTCAGATGTGTTTGTCTCGGCAGCATTGGAGGAACACGCTGATATTGTTGTGCACCTCGATACCGACTACGAATACGCGCCTACCCATGTGGAAGACCTTGTCAACGCGTTCCGGTATACCGATGCGGTCGCGGTAGAGAAACTGCTCCCGGCAATTGTCGAAGAGCGACTGAAAACCCGTCACACCTACGGCCCGCTCAGCAATGACAAAGGTCTCAGCGCAGAATTTATTGGTGACATCCCCCCTGCGGTGCATGCACAACCGGGGTACCACGTTGATGAGATTGGCATTCGAATCCGCAACGAAACCATAATGCTCTCGACTCGAGACGACGAGTCGAAAAAACCAGCGATTCTTTCAGTCGTCGTACCGATCTACAACAACGGACCACACCTACTCCATAAGTGCATCGCTTCACTTCGTCGCTCTAGTATTTTCGAGCAAATGGAAATCGTACTCGTCGACGACGGCTCAACCGATATCGCGACGGTACATGCGATCAAGGAACTCGAACGTGAACTGGACTGGGTCCAGGTGTACCAATTTGAGCCCGGTGGTTCCGGCAGCGCGTCACGGCCACGAAATAAAGGCTTAGAGCTCGCATCATGTGATTATGTCACCTACCTAGACCCCGACAACGAAGCCCTCAACGACGCCTACGTCAAACTCCTCCATACCCTCATCGAATCGAATGTGGACTTTGCAGTGGGCGACATGACCCGGTGGCGAGGAACGAACAGTTCCGTTCGCTACACGAAGTTCTTGCGAGACCGACTCGGCATGACAACGCATATTGGTTCAGGGGGTGCACAAGCTCTCGTCGACATGGAATTCATGCCAATCAGCATTCAAGCCCTGGTAGCACGAACGGACTGGCTCCGCGAAACCGGTATCACCCAACCGGTGGGTGCTGTTGGCCAGGACTCGTATTTCTTCCAGCAAATGCTGTACTACGCCAACAAGTTCGCGGTGGTACCGGTAGCCGCACACACCTACTACGCACAGGTCGAAAACTCCGTAGTCAACACCGTGAACGCTAAATTCTTCGACAAATACCTCCCGTTGGAGTCTGCTCGCAGCCAATGGCTCACCGAAGTCGGACTCTTAGACGACTACCGCAAGACTCGTATGGAACCATTCTTCACCGGATGGTATCTGCGCAAACTCGCAGATGTACCAGCGGACCAACGCACCCGTGCAATCACCACCATTAAAGAACTCGGACAAATGTACGGTAAGCACGAGTGGCAAACCGAACAAGCCCAAGAGTTCTGGAACAGCAATCTCAACGAGCTAGAACACCCCAACACGAGCGGAGACAACTAGGGATGGCACCACAAGGCTGGGAACGGCTCTACCTGGATGCTTTGCTTCGGCCTCGACGCGACCGAATTCAACAGTACGAAACCGTTGAATTTCTGTCGTCGGTCATTCATGAACCGCCCTCGGGTGTAAAAGAACTCCTGCTGCATCGCACCATTTCGATTCTCACCACCGTGGATGAAGCAGTAACGCTTATTAAGCTTATACGCGGTACCCATCTCGCCACTTATGGTCCCCGGATTCTTGCACGTATTGCTGACACCGAAGCTGTACTGCGCCAGCATCCTGAGCTTGAAGAACACTTCCAAGTGTTGAAACGCTCCACGACCTACACGGCCTCATCGCTAAAAAGCTGGAGAATCCTCACGGATGGGTCCTCCCTGATCGCTCCGGGCACTCCCGTGTGGACGGGGCGTTCCACTTCTATTTTGAAGATTATCGACGAGCCATCTTTGAGTTCGTTTGGTCTTGATGAAGTCGCTACAGTGCTCGACTATCTGGTAGATGGTGGGTTTCGCATTTTTCAAGTGGCGTTACGGACTTTCTCGACACAAGAGGTGCCATGGGCACAAACGCTTCACCAAGCTCTTGCCGTCCCGTATTTCGAGATCGGGGGCGAAGAGCAACAGCAATCTGACGCTTTCACAGCAGTGAGCCCCGCGTCGCAATGGGCACCCCACTGGCAGATCGACATAGCACCTGGGCATCGCAAATACTGGAAGACTCAGGAGGTCCACACTGGCCAGTCAGTACAAGGCATCAACACTCCGGGCTTTTTTGATCACCTCAGCGTCCTGTTAGCGCTGACAGGTTTCTTGCGGGACGGAATCAATCTGTCGCCAATTGATCGAGGACTCATTCGGGCTCTGGCGCCCTCACATCCGATATGGGGCTTTCGCAGACGCGAGTATGCCGCAGCCAAAACCACCTATCAGGCTGACGACATCCGCGCCTTAGCGTTAGGGTTCCTCGAGCGAGTTTCAGCAAACCAACGAGTAAGCGTCTTTCGATCAAGGCTCGCAGTACATTTTGGCTCTCTTTCCTGGGAGCGCCGCGCGAGCGCATCTGTTGTCACCGCAGAGCATGGGTTCTATAAGCAATTTATCCGTGCAGCGCAGCTGCTGAATCAAAATCGCTTTGAAGATCTTGTGACCTACATCCAAGACTGTGTCTACGGGTTCGAATCAGCCTTTCAGTTTCTTCATGCTGAAGCATCCGCTGCCTTGAGGTTATTCGACCGCCTGGAGCGGCTTCGCCACATCCCTTCATCCATAGGCTCTCTGACTTCTGAAGAGATTCTCTGCGTCACTCACGCTTCAGTACCGGATCAGACCGGTGGGTATGCCATCCGTGCGCACGGGATACTGAAATCGCTGCAGGCACATGGGGTCAACATTTCTGCTGTAACCCGACCTGGTTTCCCAACGGGTGCCCTAACTGAAGCCTCCACCGTCGTTGTCGATGACATCAGCTACCGGCGGTTGCCTGCAACTGCGGTGACACGCTCTCACGGTGAGATTCAGTATATGAGCTCATTCATCGAACCGTTCAAGCAATTAATCGCACAGCAAGAGATTGGAACGGTACATGTTCGGTCAACGTTCCTTATCGCGCTGCCAGCGTTGATTGCCGCCAGAGAGCTAGGGCTCAAGGTGCTCTATGAAGTCAGTGGCTTGTGGGAACTGGTGTATCAAGATCGTGAAGACGACCTACAGGTCTTGAAGCGCTCTCCGTTCGCTGAGTTGGCTGAGACGGTAGTGATGACAAACGTTGACCAGCTGGTCGTGATGAATGAGGCTGTGCGTCAAATTGCCTTGGAACGAGGAGTTGACCCGGAGCGGATCCATGTGGCGCATAATGCGGTGGATGTTGCCAGCTTTACTCCAATGGAGCCGCCGCAGAACGATGCGTTCACCATTGGCTATCTCGGAAGCTTCCAAGACTATGAGGGTCTCGACGACATCATAGATGTGTTAAAGCTCCTGCAGCAACAAGATGCTAACGTTCGCGTTCTGATGGTGGGGGACGGGCTTCGCTTTAATCCCATACGTTCGCGGATCGTGCACGAGGGTCTAGCGGACAGCGTGACTCTGACGGGACGCGTCCCGCACGCCAAGGTCATGGAATATTATGCGCAAATGGACGTGCTCGTTTATCCGCGGCGCTCCACCGGAGCTACGGAAACTATCACGCCACTGAAACCCTTCGAAGCATTGGCCTTAGCTAAACCAATCGTCGTAAGTAACGTTGCACCCCTCAAGGAAATCGTTGGAGAGAACCAACGCGGTTTGGTCTTTGAAAGTGGCAATGTCGAGGAGTTCGCTGAAGCCATTCAACAACTCAAGGACTCGCCGAGCCTCCGCGCCAGCCTCGGTGCGGCCGGAAGACAGTGGGTGGTAGAACATCGCAACTGGGAAAATGTAGTCGAAACTTTCGAGGATGCCTACAGTAACCTCAGCTAGTCACCCGCCTGGAAGACCTCGGGGGTGACAGTCTCCGGCGGCTGTCACTGATCGCTCGTTAGCGCTGGTCACCGGTTGTCGCAGAACCTAAGATTGTCGAAGTACAATCCAGCACACCCATACCTCGGGAGACACCACCTTGAACAATCTCCGCAATTTCGGCATCGCAATGCTGCTAGCCGTCGTGCTTCTAGCTATCGTAGGTGTCATTGCCGCCGTTTTCGAATACTGGGTGTTGGCCGTTGCCCTCGCATATGGCATGGCGATCATGAGTGTGATAACGACTCTTTTAGCAGCGCGGTATATTTCGCGTCACGCACGGACCGGTGAGCAGCGCTCAAAAGTTCTCACCCAGAAGCTCGCTGCGCGCGTGAAAGAATCGATGCAGCGTGATGATGAAACACATGCCGAACTCGTGCGCATGATCAAAACCACGAATGAGTCCATTGTGAGTACCGGCAAAGCGACTCAAGAAACTTTGGCTACAACCCATGAAAAGCTAGAAGAGCTGCAGCAAGAACAACAGGACCAGGCGCGAACAGGCCGACATCATGTAGCCAACACTGTGCGCGACAGCACCCGTCAGATCGAATCACTCGTACACCTATATACAAATTTCCCTGATGTGAAGTTGCCAATGCCAAATACCGGCGGTTTCGCAATCGATTCCCAGGCGCTCGGGCACCTGATCTCTTTGGTACAGGAACGCCAGCCGCAGCGGATTCTTGAACTGGGCAGTGGCACTTCGACCATCTGGCTTGGGTATCTGTGCCGCTCCTTCGGCGGTAAGTTGGTCACCCTCGACCACCTAGAAAAATATCTTGAGCTCACACGAACTGCGGTCGAACGCCATGGACTCCAACAGGAAATAGAGTGCCGTTATGCACCGCTAGAAGCAACCGAGTGTGACGGTAAGACGTTCAAATGGTACGCTGCCTCAGCGATGGCTGACTTATCAAATATCGATATGGTCATCGTTGATGGCCCGCCGGCTGCCACCGGCCCGCAAGCTCGCTATCCAGCACTCCCCAAAATCATTGAGCGTCTCGCGCCCAATGCGACCGTTGTCTTAGACGATGCTCATCGCAAGGATGAAGCAAAGATTGTTGACTCCTGGATCGAAGCGTTTCCAGAGTTCCAAGTCATCGAACGTGGAACAAGTCGACTAGCGGTGCTTGAACGCAAAGCCAGCTAAATTCGTGAGATCACCGCGCGAGCGTGTCACTGAGTGATGCCTCGTTCTTTTATAAAAGCCACGAAGTCGTCCCCAAAGGTTCGGGAGAAATCATTAGAGAGGTGATGGTGATCGTATCGCGTAATAAGGTTGCCGACCATACTGTAACAGCGCTCATCGTCACAGATGCCGGGCACAGGATCGTACAGTGCAACCGGTGAAGCGGACTCTTGGGCGGCTGATTTGAGAATGGTCTGTCTGCCGTTGATTACTTCATCAGCCGGTAACGAGCATTCTTCAACAACGTCCTCTGGGTTCGAGATGACACACGTCGGTCCGTCGAGTTCTTCGAAATGCGGTACCTCGCCGATGACCACCACGTCTTTGCCGGCGTCCTCCCAGCTCTGCCACATCTCATTGAGCGCTTCTATCGCGATAGATTCAGAAGTCTCGCCCGCATCATTATAAAACTCTCGGTCGATCGGGGATGCAGCAGTGACCACGACGTCGATGTCGCTCTGCTGGAACTCTTCAGAGGAGTCTTCCACGAATTCTACGCACGCTTCTGACCTATCTTGACTTGCTTGATCCTCATCGGGGGTTGAACTGGACAGTGGGACGGGGGTACAACCGCTCTTTGTATACCCTTGAACGTTCCAGTTATTTTCTTTGCCGATTTCATCAATCATTGGCAGCCATGCTCGTGCGTGTGAGTCACCGATCATGGCTATTTTTAGGTCTGCAGATTCTTCTGAGGCACCCAGACTGCAGGCTTCCGGGTCTGATTCTGGATAACCCTCCGGGACGATGCATTCGGTATAGTCTGGTTCTTCGGCTTCCATTTGCACTTGGGTTGCCGGGATAATCGGTTCACCGGCCGTACCGGGGTCTTCGCATTCCGACAGGAGTGCATCTGCACCTATGCAATCTGAGACGGTCACTTCTTCATTGGTCTCCGGCGATAACACCTGAGGCATAAAAAATGTGATCGCTGCAATGATAGCCATATTCGAGGCCATCAAAGAAAAAGCTCGTCGAGGGACCTTGAAAGGTTTCGCATGGCGTAGTGGATCTTCAATTAACCGTTGAGACGCCGCAGACAGCACGAAGGTCAACGCGATCAGACCAACCTTATGCTGCCACGTGAAGGGGTCAAGTTGATAGCTTGCGACGATGATCAAAGGCCAGTGCCATAGGTAAATGGCATAGGACCAGTCACCCATCCGGATGGAAGGTCTCAGTGCGGCCCACCAGTACACTCCTGTTACCGGCTGATGAGTACCGTAGCGAATAAAAAGGGCGGTGCCGAGCACCGGTAGCAACGCAGTGTAACCGGGAAAAGGGGTGCCTTCGGTGTAGGTGACTCCTGCGATCACGATGAGAACAATGCCGCCCCACCCCAGGAGGTTTTGTACCTGTGCGGGTATTCTTGTAGCGAGCGGCAGCATAGCGAGCAGACCACCGGTTGCAAACTCCCAAAAGCGAGTTGGTGTCACAAAATACGCTTGCGCCGCATCGTAATTCGTATACCAGATAGAAAATACGAGTGATAATACGATAATTGCAGCTAGTGACCAGGTGATGACGCGGTGAGCGTGCGCTTCTGGTGAGGGCGCCTTCTTAGCTATTTTTCGAAAGAGCAGATATCCACCCACGAATATTAACGGCAGCATCACATAAAACTGCTCTTCAATGGACAACGACCAGTAATGTTGCACGAGTGATGGTTCGTTTTCGGCAGCCATGTAATCTACAGAGTCTGCTGCTAGCACCCAGTTCTCGACGTAAAATAGTGAGCCCAGGATTTGCCGTACATTCATGTCCCACACCGTCTGCGGGACGAAGAACAGTAGCATAATCACACTAAAGAGCAGCACGGTGAATGCCAGCGGCAGCAGTCGCATAACGCGTCGAGCCC
Organism: uncultured Enteractinococcus sp.; assembly: GCA_964482935.1. GTDB lineage: Bacteria > Actinomycetota > Actinomycetes > Actinomycetales > Micrococcaceae > Yaniella. The sequence continues at coordinate 5,695 of CAZAAP010000008.1, read as the reverse complement.
AGAATTTGGCCAGCGCAATACGACCGGTCGTGGCCAGCTCTCGGTAGAGGTGGCCTGTGATCAGGAAGCCGGAGACGACGAAGAAGACATCCACCCCGACGAAGCCACCACTCACGTGGGTAGGCCACAAGTGAAACAACAAGACCAGGCCAACCGCCAGCGCACGCAGCCCTTGAAGCTCCGCTCTGAAGGAACTGCGCTTGGGCGCAGCAGTTTCAGCGGGGGCGGCAGACGTTAACGACATTCAATGACCGTAAGCCGGTTTGTTGACATAAATCAAACGAACAGGCAGACTCTCAGCAAACTCAGTGCAACTTTGAAGCAATTTATAAAGCTTCATCCTCGCACAGAACTGTTTCATCCCGTGTGAATTTGATGGTATATCTCTCGGCTGCCTCGCTGAAGGTGAGGTGAAAGGACTCAAGCCGATTGTGGTGCTCGATCTTCACAGAGCGTGCCTCATGTTCGTCGTGGCCAATCACGACAATTGATTCGGTCGCTTTCGAGTTGAACGTGGCATGGATTGACGTTCCGGGTTTCATTTTCTTCCACCGCGTCCCGATGAGGCCTCTTTGGGATGTGCCCGAGATGTCTCCCTTAGCGATGTCGAATTGCGGACGATCACCGAGCCATTGCAGAGCCATCTGTTGTTGCTTGTCTTGAAGAATGACCTGTGCATCATGTGACTGGTTGACCTTCAAGCCGATGTCTATGAGCCACTGCTGCTGTACTTTGATCGGAGTTTCGGACACGACGCGATCCCAGATCACCCAAACATTCTTCTTAGGTAGGAACACCACTCGGCGTCTCCATTCTGCTGAGTCGAAATTTTCGTCCAGGATCTCGATACTCTGGAGCTTATTCGTCCGCTCCGTCAGGACAGCCGGTACATCCCCGGTGGCATCATGGTTGAGCTCGGGTAGATCTAACAGACTGTGTGCCAAACGGGACTTGGTGTAATTCCGGTTCGGATCCTGCACCTGGTAACTGTGAAAGCCGCCGTCAGTGACCCAGCGGCGGCCCCGACTGTAAATGTGGATACTTCCACGATCGTTGTGAGCATGGCGCAGTAGCTCTCTGCCATGACGCACTATGGTGTGTGATTCTTGGCTTAGCGGCCGGTCTTGGCCCCATCCGCTGCGAAAAACGGTGAAACCGTTGGTGTAATGCTGAAAGGTTGGAAGATCGCGGTCGGTCACCCGTCCCCTCGTGATTTGCCGGACGAGTGGGTGGAGGTCGCGTCTTCCCTTACCTCTATTACCGTCGCCAATCTGGGGTAGGGCACCGTCTGGTAGGAGTAGATGACCTAACGTCTCGCCAGCTTTATCGAGACGTTCTTCAGCACTTTTCGGCAAGGTTTTTCCTTCGAGACGGACTCGCTTTCGAGCATCAATCCACCAAATCAAATTCATCTGGTGGTAGCCGACTGAGCCCTCCTCATTAAGCCCGCCCTCGTCGAATGCTTCTAAAACTTGATCACCAAGCCGGTCAATTGCGCGTTGAACGCCAATGTCGTCATTGAGCACAGTTGCGACTACAAAAAGCCCCAGGTTCTGATGAAGCCCGTGGTTCCCTGGCACGATATTTTCATCATTGAGCAACCAATTGCGATGAACTGTCAGCAGCTCCACGTACCAGTAGTCCTCAGCGTTGATGAGGGGTGCACCAAGACTGATCTGAATCGCTCGGTTGCCATCGGTCATGTCCTGCCAGGCATAGTCGTCAGGTGCATCTTGAGGAGGTGTATTTGTCTGCGCCCAGGAGTGCACAATACGCTTCCATTCCTGGCGAGAAACTTCATCTCCGTCTAACGCGTTCCAGAGGTATGGATTAATCCATCGCAAGGTGTGGAATTGAAATCTCCAGTTTCGATCCTCAAATGGGTCAGCGGTCCAATCTGTATAGTCTCCCTCCCACGCGCCGTGGGGTGGGAGGGTGACGATTCCCTGTTGCAGTTCTTTTAGACGTTTGGGAGTGTCTCGACTCCGAGCGTAGCCCTTGCCTAATTTGGCCTGACGTCTTGCCGCATCCCGGTTGAGGTCGCTTACGGAAAACCCAAGGGCCTGAGCAGTAGGTTCTAAGTGTGTGTCGGAGTCCGCGCGGTCAATTGATTCGCTTTGCTCCGCGAACGCGCGTTTTCGGACCTGCTTCGACAAAAAACTCCGTAGCCGTCTAAACCAGGAATTATTCATCGACGCTACATATCCTTACCGTTGACTTCTGAAGCTGTGATGATCACAGGGCGCGGTCATAAGCCTTGTGCCGCACCGTCGGCATTGAGCATACCGCAACCAGCAGTCAAGGTGTCATTGCGTCATTGCCACACGATCTCTTGGCGCTCGAGGGAGTCTTTAACTTTCGAAAGATATTGCGCAGCTGACTTGTATTTTTTCGCCGCCATGCGCTTGGTATATCCCGTATACGTTTTCGTTACTTCGGTCGGGTCGCCATCCATGATTAATTCGCCTTGTTGGATCCAGATGCAGCGATTGGTCATCTCACGAATGGTCGGAAGGGAGTGACTCACGAGAAATACGCAGCCTGCTTGTTGGCGTAGCTCGTCAATCCGTGCCGCTGTGCGAGATCTGAACTGCGCATCCCCGGTGTTCAGAGCTTCATCGATGATGAGAATCTCGGGATCCATACTTGTGGCGATGGCAAATTGGAGGCGTGATGCCATACCGGAAGAGTATGCTTTCATTGGCAATTTCAGCGCACTGTCCGTCAGGCCGGATAGTTCAATGACCGCTTCGCGTTTTTCTTCAACCTCTTGGCGAGTCATGCCCATTGCAAGACAGCCCAATGTGATGTTGTCGTGCCCAGAGATTTGTTTGACTAGGGCGGCGTTGACGCCGAGCATAATGGGCGTTGAAGTCGCATAGACCGCGCCGGTAGTTGGAGGGAGGTGGCCGGTGAGCACTTTCATCAACGTGGATTTTCCGGAACCGTTGGTACCGATCACGCCAACAGCCTCACCGGTGCGCACAACTAAGCTGAGCGGTTTCAAAGCTTCGACAGACTGTTGGGTGACGCCTGTGGCGCCCCTGACACGTTGCCACAGGCTTTTCCCAGTATTATTCATGCTGGCGGTGGCTACTTTGTAGGTGAGGGAGGCCTCATCAATGACCACAGCCGCTTCAGCAGTTTCCACGCTGGTAGCTTCGGCAGTCTGCATTAGCGTTCCCTTCCGTATTTTTCTTCACCTTGCCAGAACATAATTGTCCCAATAATTAGGAGGCCAACCGTCCAACAACCAAGCACAATCCACCGCATGGGATCAGGCCAGGTGTCATACAAAATGATGTCTCGACTAATATCTAGGACGCAGAAGAGCGGGTTTGCGTACATGAAGTTCAAGACAATGGGAATATCCTCGAAACGCTCTACACCATAGAAAATCGCAGAGAGATACATCCAAATGCGTGTTCCGAACGCGATGATATGTGTGAAGTCATTCCAATCAGCCACGATCCTGGCTAAAACCAGGCTCAGCCCGAGGTTGAAGAGAAATTGCATTGCCACAACCGGAATAAACAACAGCCACTTCCACGTAATGGGCTCAAGAGGCGGAATGATCAAAACCAGGGCAAACATCGTTAGGTATATTGTGATGTTCCGCATCATTTCGCGAACGTTGATCGCGATGGGAAGTGTCAGACGTGGAAAATTAAATGCGTTGACAAGCGCTCTATTTCCGGAAATAGCTTTAGAACCTGCAACAACCGCCGTTGCCGAAAACCGGTACATGAAGACCCCGATAATGAGGTAGGCCACGAAGTTTTCGATTCCACGGCCAGTACCAAGCATGATGCCAAACACTAAGAAATATGCGGCTCCCTGCAAGATGGGGTTCAGCACCATCCAGAGTCGACCAAGATTATCGTCGGCCGTTTCACCGGCAATTCGAGAACGCGAATCGAAAAGGATGAAATGACGAAATGCCCAGGTTTGCTTGAGATAGCTCCAAAGTCCTGGTCGGGTTCCTACTCGAATGAAGTTGGACCGATCAACCTTGACACGTACACCTCCGCCTGATGGTGGGTTCGACGCATTCTCGGTCGCCATATTTTGTCCTTTCAACGACTGCGGCATTCTGGTCCGGGCCCAAATGCTCTCGCTGTGATACCGACTTATAATACTTTCACACTTTGAAAATCGGTGGTTAATCGCTAGCCTGAGACTCGTACTAGCCTATCAACGCGTCGTGATGCAGCGGTTGCGCATGCCATACGTAGTTGGCAGCTGTCGGTATATAGACAGACTAGAGTAATGCATCGTATTGATATTGCATCCGTTCAACTATGAATCTTAGCGTTATTGCTCGGCTGCATGCTTGCCACAAAAGTGAGGATCGCCTTGAAGAAAATTATGCCTGTTTACGGGACACGTCCCGAAGCCATCAAAATGGCACCAATCATCAAAGCGCTTGAAGCTTCGGATGTCTTAGAGCCCGTCGTGACTGTTACCGGTCAGCACCGCGAGATGCTCGACCAGGTCAATGAACTTTTTGGCATCAAGCCCGATCATGACCTCAATATTATCCAACCTCGTCAGACCCTGAACGCTGTTATGGCCAGAAATATCACCGGCTTGGACGCCATTCTCGAAGAGGTCGCTCCTGATGCCGTCGTAGTCCAAGGTGACACCACTACCTCCACAGCAGGCGCGATCGCGGCTTTCAACCGCGGTATCCCTGTCGTGCACGCTGAAGCTGGTCTCCGTTCTTTCAATATCTTCTCGCCTTTCCCAGAAGAGGCGAACCGCAAAATCACCACTCAGCTTGCCTCGCTGCACCTAGCGCCAACCTCCGTCTCACGAGATAACTTGCTGCGCGAGACAGTAGCGCCGGAAGATGTCTACATCACCGGCAATACGGTGATCGATGCACTTTACGAAGTCGTCAATAAGAAAGTCCCATTCGACGATGAGCGGCTTCACTCAGTTGCCGATGAAGTAGCCGCCGGAAAGAAACTCGTGCTGGTCACCACCCACCGTCGCGAAAACCAAGGTGACGCCATGCGTGGCGTTGGACGCGCCTTGGCGCGCTTGGCTGACACCCACCCAGATGTCCTCTTTGTTCTGCCAGCCCACAAAAACCCTGTGGTCCGTGAAGCCGTTTTGCCTTACATCGAAGGCAAGAGCAATGTCGTGGTCACTGAGCCACTGGCATATGGACAATTCACACACCTCATTAGCTTGTCCCATGTTGTCTTGACCGACTCGGGAGGAGTGCAAGAAGAGGCGCCTGGCCTAGGCAAACCAGTACTGGTCATGCGAGAAAACACTGAACGACCAGAAGCTGTTACCGCCGGCACTGTTCGTCTTATCGGCACAGTAGAAGACCGGGTGTTTGATGAGGTCACCACACTGCTGACGGATTCGGCTGCGTATAGTGCGATGGCTGAAGCTGTCAACCCGTACGGCGATGGAAAAGCAGGAGCTCGAACCGCCTCTGCTATTGCTGAACTCCTTGGCGTGGGCGAACGCATGCCTGAATTTGACGATGGTCTGAACAGCTCGCGTTAAAAACCTAACCCTCCTTCATGCACCTCAAAACCCTTACGATTCGTGGCTTTAAGTCCTTTGCGTCAAAGACCACGTTTGATTTCGAACCCGGCATTACCTCGGTTATCGGACCCAATGGTTCGGGCAAATCAAACGTGGTCGATGCTTTGGCATGGGTCATGGGGGAGCA